>NZ_JAUORW010000008.1:0-229810 GCF_030548245.1 Psychrosphaera sp. 1_MG-2023 | reverse complement strand
CAAATTGTTCAGAACAAAAAACGTCATCCCAAAAGAGCCTATGCGATATTAGGGATCTCCAACCGAGTGCAGAGGAAGTTAACCTGAGCTTTAAATTAGCGCATATGTTCAGAACAAAAAACGTCATCCCCGTAGCTTATAACGTTAATCAGCCACAGCGATATTAGGGACCTCCAACCGAGTGCAGAGGAAGTCCATAGTTCGCCCTAAATTGGCTCAAATTGTTCAGAACAAAAAACGTCATCCCAAAAGAGCCTATGCGATATTAGGGATCTCCAACCGAGTGCAGAGGAAATAATAAAATCAGCGACTCTGACCCCACAGGTCGGAAAAAACGTCATCCCCGTAGCTTGTAAAATTAGTCAGCCTAAGCGATTTTGAGATGACGGGTAATACGCAGAGGCAGTCCATAATTCGCTTTAAGCTTTTTACCTATTCCGCTAATAAGGCAGCCAGCACATAAACTAGTGGTGCGTTCCAGTTAATGGCAATTTCATTGGTCGCGAAGCTACACCAGTCATCGATGTAAGTGCGAGCCGGTTCGGTATAGAGGTAATTACAGCCATCTTGTCTCCCGCTGTGTGGACCACCTGCAACCATACCCGGAATAGGTTCTGCAATGCCGTCGCTGTCTGAAATACGATGGTGTGGAAACATAGGACTTTTTGAACCAAATCCAGTCACAAAAGAGTAGTCCGTCGGGTTACGTCCTAATACGTAGTCAAGAATGTTTATGGCCACTTCCCGATACGTTTGGTCGTCTGTCAGTTTATGTGCCTGCATCAGGATCAATGCTTTGTTTAACGCCACTGAATTACTGCCCCAAACAAAGTCAGACGCTATCATAGGTACTTTATAGCTGCTGTCTTGGTATTGACCAACAAGCTTGTCGGCTAAAGTAAGCTGATCCGCTTTAATCTCGGCATATTTCACCGGGTCGATAATGTCTTCACCCTGAAATAGTAAAGTACTTGTGGCTAAATAAGCCACGTAAGACCATGACGGCACGGCGACATCGCTGCGATACTTAAGGTAATGATTAAAGTAATCGATGTTTTTTGTGGTAATAAATAACTCTGCAGCAGCCCAGGCAAATTCATCATTAAAAAACGAATCACCATATTCGCCACTACTGACATCCGCGGGTTGTTGATAGATTTCCATCGGATGCGCTACAGCCCAACTCCAAGCTGATTCGGCGGCGGCCAACCATTGCTCACGTTTACCTGACATTGCAGTGTCAAATGGTTGATACACGCGATTCGACATTGCTAAAACAGCGGTAAAATTTAGTGTTGCGGCGGTGGATTTACCTATCACATAGCGGTCTCTTTTATCCTCGTCTGGCATTTCTTGACCAGGCCAATTTAACGTTGTGAGCTTATGGTACACACCACCGTCAGGGTCTTGCATTGTCGCAAGCCAATCTATGTTCCAAAGAGTTTCATTTAGAATATCTGGTATTAGGTCATCTGTTTCTGGGATATTAATCGCGCGGTTGTCGTAAAAATCAGGAAAGTGCTCGTATGCAGCCAATAAAGTGTATGTGGTAATGCCCGAATTAACGACGTATTTGCCGTAATCACCCGCGTCATACCAGCCTTTAGGGGAGGAAATAACCGTTAACTCCGGGCGCTCTGTGCTGGCGGCAGAAGCGTGGACTTTAACCTGCTCATCTGAATGTCCAGCGGCACGGGTCCATTGTTGACTATAAGGGGCTTCGATAGCTGTACCCGAACGGTTAAAATAATAAGATTTCAAAGCCGCGTCATGTAAAGGGTCAAATACCGTTGAACCAATATCAAAGTTGTGAGATTCATCTACACCAGCGACTCTTATGAAATACTGACCTTCAGTTTTAAATGGTGAAAAGTCTGCAATCTTAAACTGCGTATCGCCGGCAACTTGCCAACTTGCGGCTGTGGATAAGGTTCCTTCAAATACAACGGTGCCAGTATCCTTTGAAACTAAGGCAAATGAACTACTCGAAACATTAGGTACAACTGCAACTTTGTTTTCATTCGGTAAAAAGCCGACTTGGTTGAGTTGGATTTGTTCTACGGTGGTTTCCTGTTGCTCTTCTGGAAGTTCATTTTGTGTTGTTGGCGGTTCAGATTTATCGCCATTCGAACTGCCACATGCGACAGTCAAAGTGGCTAGCAACGTAATTGCTAATATTTTATTAATATTCATTTTTTCCCCGGGTTCAATTTTTATTCAATTGCACACTTTGCAACTACAGGTTAGTTGCAAAACGTTTTAATAAACGTCATTGTCTGAGAATGATTTTTTATTCTAATTTACTGTGGCAGACTTTAATCGACTCGGTTATTTTATAAAATACTGAGAAAAAGTCGTTCAACTATAGTCTTTGGCCGTACAACTTTATGCAAAAGTGTTTATTTGAACCATAAAAAGCAATATTTAGCATCGTGATTAATTATGATAGGTGAATAAATTTACCGTATTGAAATATTCTCTCTTAGAGACCAAATGTACTATTTTTCCAAAAGGTAAAGGCAATTAATGAAATCGGTCATCTTTAATACGCACGATTTGGTATTAATCTTCACTATGTATATATGTATACTTTTTGCGCTTTTCCTCGTGACTTTAAAAAAGGGCAAGAAACTAAGTAACTATTTACTCGCTGCTTTTTTATTAACGCAAGCGGCAATTCCACTCGATAATTTGATTAACTTTGGCGAAGCATTTCGACTTGTTGCCTTGGAATATTCGCCAAATTTATTTTATACCTTTGGATTAGCCTATTGGCTTGAAGCCCCCTTACTTTTACTCTATATCAGATCATTAATTTATCGCGATTATAAACTGGCAAAAATGGACTTATTGTACTTCGCGCCGTTTGTGCTTTTTGCCATATATTTTGCGAACACTTGGTTGATGCTTGATGATCAAGTCAAACTGGCGGCATTGCTTGGCAATAGCATTGAGGAAACGCCATCTGTCGACAGGGTGCTACATATTATTCGAGAAAGTTTACGGTTTGGCTTTGGTGTTTTATGTTTAATTGAATTACATCGCTACCAAAATCAAATAAAAAATGAAGTCGCATTTTTAGAAGATGTAGATCTAACCTGGTTAAAAGTCCTTGTTGTCGGCTTTTTAGTGATAAGAATAGACGCTATCTTTGTAGCGTTAGCGATTATCTTTTCATACGAAATTGGCATTTTAGTCGACCATGAAACCCTTGGCCTTACTTCAAATTATGTTGTGATGTTTTTGATCACCGGCCTGATATTTTTTAGTGCGGGCTATTCTTCAATTTTTAAAGGCATAGATACCGAGCTCGTCAATGAAAAACACGATGAAAATTTAACGCCATTTGATGCGGAACAAATTGCCCAAATAGAGCGCTACATGCTGGAACAAAAACCGTATTTGAATCACTTGCTCACGCTCGAAAATCTAGCCAATCAATTGGATATCTCATCCCGTCACTTGTCGTCGATTATCAATCGTCACTTTGAGAAAAACTTTTTTGAGTTTATTAATTTGTATCGGATTGAAGAAAGTAAGTCATTACTTACAACCGCACAAAACAAAAAAATGACCATGTTAGACATTATGGATTTAGCGGGTTTTAACAGTAAGGCAACGTTTAATACGTTTTTCAAAAAGCTGGTGGGCGTGACGCCAACACAATTTAGAAAAGATTATTGGCAATCGCAAAATCAAGACGAGAGTTAGATTGATGTAACCCTACAGCAATACAGTAGGGTTCCTATTTAAAAACTTTTTAGCTGTTTTGTTATGACAGCATTTGTTGGATATAAGCGTGGTGATCTGGCATAAGGTTGGCTGAATTTGCAATTACTGACTCAATATTTTGCAGTCGTCGTTGAATTTCAACATCAGATAGCCTGTCGACTAGTGGATGATAATTATTGGCTTTTATCCCCTGACCCTGCATAACCGCAAGCCACGACGTTTCATTAAACAGCTCATCATCTTGACGAAATATCCGGCCAGTTTCTTTATACATTTCTATTTTTTGCTGCAACGTTGATGGTATCGGCATAGCTTGGCAATAGCGCCAGAAATCAGAGTCATCGCGTTCAGTCGCTTTGTAATGCAATACAATAAAATCCCTAATTCGAAGGTATTCCTTTTCCGTTTGTTGGTTAAACAAATCAATGTCGCATTGATTGATATTTTTGTACGGGAACAAGGTCATTAATTTGGCAATAGCTGATTGAATTAAATGCAACCCAGTTGACTCGAGTGGTTCGACAAAACCAGCGGCAAGGCCAATCGCAATACAGTTTTTGTTCCAGCTTTTTTTGCGCATTCCAGTCGTCCAGCGCAACATATTAATATCAGCGATGGGTGAGGATTCCAGTTGTTGTAATAATACCTCCTGAGCGGCGTTATCGTCGATAAAGTCACTTGAATAGACATAACCATTGCCAATTCTGTTTTGCAGCGGAATACGCCAAGTCCAGCCCACACTTTGGGCGGTTGATTTAGTATAAGGTGTAATGTTTTGAGCTGTTATTGTATGGCAAGGTACTGCAGCTGCTCGGTTACACGGTAGGTAATGACTCCAATCGTCAAATCCGGTTTTTAGAGCTTGTTCAATTAATATCCCTTTAAAACCAGAACAATCGATAAACAAATCGCCAGTTATCTGCTGGCCGTCTTCAAGAAATAAGGTCTGAATATTACCGTTATCGGCATTTAAGCCAACGTCCATCACTTTGCCGTTTAGCTTAGTCACGCCGCGCTTTGTTGCATAACTGGACAAAAATTTTGCATATAACGTCGCGTCAAAATGATAGGCATAGTTAATGCCCGCTAACGGTGAGTTTTGTTGTTGCTGCGGATGCATAAATTTATTTTGATACGCGGCAACCGCCGTGAGTGAGTATTGCGAGAGGTCACTCGCCTTACCAAGTTGTTGCATCTTCAACCAATAATGATGAAAGGGTAGAGCGTCAATATTGGTGCCGTATGTACCAAAAGGGTGAAAATAGGCGTGGCCTTTTTTTTGCCAATCAACAAATTCAATACCGAGTTTAAATGTCGCATTGGTGAAGTCTAAAAATTCTTTTTCATCGATGTCTAAAATTCGATTAAATAACTGTACCTGTGGGATAGTCGCTTCGCCTACAGAAACAGTACCAATTTGGTCTGATTCAATAAGAGTGATGTCACATAGTTCGGGGCCTAACACTTTAGCCAGCGCCGAAGCGGTCATCCATCCGGCTGAACCACCACCGACAATTACGATAGACTTAACGGTGTTGGGATTCGTCGTGTAACTCATTACGTTTACCTCAAGTAAAAAGCTGCCAACCATAAATGGCGGCAGCTTTTGCTCCAATTTAATTACCGATTCGACCTAATAAATCATTAGGTCTCACGACAAATTAAAACACTCGGTTTTAAAAATTACCTTTAACAACTAGGCTAAACCGGCGGTCACTTACAAACCATGAACGTGAGGCTTGGTTGCCGTCGTTGTCTATTTGCATTGTTGTATGTGCAACTTCATTGGTTAAGTTGCTGCCTTGAAGGCCGACTTTTATGTTTTCACTGACATCATAAAATATCGAAGCGTCAACTTGTCCACCGGCTTTGTTATATATAGGCAACTGAGTGATAACATCTTTGGTCGTTAACAAATAATCTGAGCGCCAGTTGTACGCAATACGTGCGTTAACACCGTATTTTTCATACATACCAACGAGATTGAAGTTGTCTTGGGATAGACCCTCTAATGGAAGGTTGTCAAACGCTATGCCTTCACCTTCTTCAGAGTTAGGTTTATCCGGGGATAAGCCTGGGTTTGGTGAACCCTCTTCATCGATATAAGTGTAGTTGAATTGAATACCTAAGCCACTAAACGCCCCGGGTAAAAAGTCGAAAAATTGCTGATACGCTATCTCCGCCCCTTTTATCGAACCTTCATCACCATTTGTCGCCCCGTCTACTTGCACTATTTGCGTTGAGCCGTTGTTGGTGTATTCACGGTCAACTGAGCCATTAATAAAATAATTGCTCAGATCTTTGTAGAATAAAGAGGTTGTTAACGATCCCACGCCTTCGGCAAAATACCACTCTAATGCTAAATCATAACTGTAAGACTCCATTGGTTTTAAGAATGGATTGCCAGATTTAGCGGTATAACGTGAATATCGTGCATCTGTGATTTCTCTGTCGTCGCCATCACCAGTATAGGTGATGACCTGATCTTCAGCGGTAATGGCTACGTAGTTTCGCAGGTTACCTAAATCTGGTAAGGCAATGGCTTCAGAAAAACCAAAGCGAAGCAACAATTCATCAGTTAAGTTAAACTTGACGTTTACGCTAGGTAAAACATTTGAATACGAGCTCGATGCAGTTTGTTCTACAGAACCCGCGTCACCAAACGCAGCTTGATCAGCTGGTAAAAAGTGATCTGGGTCAGTGGTTGGCTGAGCCGGATCGCCTACGGAATCAGGGAACGTAATAAACCCTTTTGTATCGTTTTCAATTTTTACATATCTAAAACCAAGGTTACCGCTGAAATCAATATCGCCGATTTCACCCTCAAAATTTGCTTTGACATAAATGGCATTACTGGTTTCAACGGTGTCATTTATTTCATTTGGAATAAAGTGGCCTTCGGCGCCATCACGACTACCCAATGCACTCCAGCCTGGGGTTAAGCTAGCAAAAGCACTTTCAGCATTCGTGTAATCGGTTGCTAAAGAGACTTTAGGGAATAGAAACGCTTCTTCGCCTGCTGAATTTAAAACACCGCCGCGGGCAAAGTTGTCAAACGAAATCTGCTCGTATTGATTGTTTAAGCTTGCGCCTAATTCATCGCCCTCAGCGTCAAACCAAGCACTGCCATTGCCAGCCCAAGCTTCAGATAACCAACCCCAGTTGTAAGTGGATTGGCGAGTGATTTGCTCGCGCTTAGCGTGTCGAACACCTACTTTTAAAGAGGTGAAAAACCCTTCGTCCAACGTATATTGCGCGTCAGTTGCAAAGGCTAATTCGTTACCCTCATTGTCTGAGATGTGGTCCATTGCACTACGCCAAAAATAGTTGTGCGGGTTAGTAAAATACCCCGTCTCACCGTTATTAGCGGGATTGATAATAGAAATATCTGGATGTTCATCGCCGTGTTGAGCAATTCCAACGACGGCTCTGCTTGCACCCATTACTGAAAAATCTAAAATTTCAGATGTTGAGTTTACATACTGAAGATCAAGGTTAAATGCCCAAGTATCATTCGGGCGGTAGCGAATGTTAAAACCAAAATCATCAACAAGCGAATCTTGATTTCGTTGACGAGTGATCATGGCATGTTGCGCACCAAATTCGCCACCAGGTTGTCGTTCGGCGTCGTTTCCGCGCCATCCCGCTGTTGAGGTAATTAGACCCGATTCAAATAAGCCTTGGTCGGTTACTTCAAAAGAGGTGCCCGCGGCTGGAATTAAGTCATTGATAACGGCGTCGTCTGCCATTTCAATTGCGTTTTCAGTCCATGCTAGTGATGAGTCAGAACGAATAAACTGCGCGGTTGCAAGAATTGTGCGGTCTTCATTCTCCCATTGTACTGTACTTGCAAACCCTTCACGTTTACGGTCATCTTGCTTACGAGTGAGGCGAGTTGTGCGAGGCACCATAACTTGCTGCCCATCAACGAGTTGATTCTGTAATTCGTAGCGGCCAATTTGCGTACCGTCAGATTGTGCTTTTAGTTCAGAATTAGAATAGTTAAATAACACCCCAATTCGACCATTACTTATATCAAAGTTCTCGCTGTATAAACCTGAAAACGACGGCGTTGTCTCGTCAATAAAATCACTGTGTGTGGCATCTACGGTAAACGCTAAAACACGTTCATCGGAGTCAAATGGTTTACGAGTGATCAAGTTTACGGTTCCAGCAATACCACCTTCAATCATATCAGCAGATTGGTTTTTATATAGCTCTACGCCTCCCATCAACTCAGGCGGTACATCTTGAAAGCTCAAACCTCGTCCCGAGTCCGCGGTAAATGTATCTCGGCCATTAAACTCACTGCGGGTATGGGTAAGCCCACGAACCACCACACCACTGCCTTCCACACCGTAGTGATCAGGGTCATTGGCTCCGGCAAAACGTTCGATAGAAACACCCGGTAAACGTACTATCGCTTCCAATACGCTACGGTCAGGCAAAGAGCCGATATCTTTTGCTGAAATAGCATCTAATACGGTTTCGCCTTCGCGTTTCATATTTTGTGCATCGATTAAGTTAGAGCGAGTTCCTCGGACTTCAATAACTTCGATGTCACCGGTTTTAGCTGTATCTTCTGGTTCCGCAGCCCATAGTGACGTCGCCATTGGGAGGCTCAAAATTGCTGAACTAATTATTGAGAGCTTAAAGTTAGGACGTTGATTAATAGTCCTATTTTCTTTGATAGTTTTTTTCATTATTTCCCCGTTGTATTGTTTGTTTCTGCTGGTATTAGTTGCTGAAGCTAATACGTCGCTTTTTATAAGTTATGGCTTGTTGTGTTGAAAGCTCACCTAACTATTTTTTAATTTTCATATTCGTTTTTAGAGAACAAGGCGTCGAATGTCGTCTAACTAGATGAGAGAACTGAAATTTGAACGTTCAATTTTAATAATTCAACATGAATTCTTTTTCTAACCCTTGTAATTAAAGGGGTGAGGCGATTTTGTAGAGATGAAATTAATTTGTCTCTAAATTTGGCTGATATAGTTCAATTATTCTCACTTGTGGAAAGTTGAACGTTCAAATGGTGAAGTTGACATGCACTTGGTCGAATCGATTAAGGATGAGTTGGTAAACTTTGCTCTGCTTAATTAATCAACATGCAGAGCAGCGGTTACCAAAAATGAAAATAAAAAAAACACTAATATTAGCTTCTTTAACAAGCACGATATTGCTGAGTTGTTCAGCAACAGACTGGTTGGCAAAAAATGAAGTTCAGGCAAGTACAGGAAAGCCAACATTTGCGTTCCAAGATGAAAATCTTTCAGTTGAACAACGAGTCAACGACTTAGTCAGTCAGATGACACTTGAGGAAAAAGTCGGGCAGTTATTTGACAAAGCACCCGCAATTGAGCGTTTACAAGTCCCTGCCTATAAATGGTGGAATGAAGCTTTGCATGGCGTTGCTCGTGCTGGAACTGCAACGGTATTTCCCCAAGCTATTGGTTTAGCAGCGACTTTTGACGAAGACTTAATGCTTAAAGTAGGAACTGCAATTTCTGATGAAGGGCGTGCAAAACACCATGCGTTTTTAGCTGAAAATAACCGCTCTATGTATACCGGACTGACTTATTGGTCGCCAAACATCAATATTTTTAGAGATCCACGTTGGGGCAGAGGCCAGGAAACTTACGGTGAAGACCCATACCTTACCACGCGCATCGCAATCAATTTTGTGAACGGTTTACAGGGTGATGACGACAAATATTTAAAGTCAGTGGCAACCTTAAAACACTATGCCGTGCACAGTGGCCCTGAAGTCACTCGCCATAGTGATGACTATGCTGCAACACCGAAAGATTTGTCTGAAACTTATTTGTCTGCGTTTAGGGACGTAATATCAGAAACAAACGTTGCGTCGGTTATGTGTGCATATAACAGTGTAAACGGCACACCGGCTTGTGGTAACAACGAACTTATTCAAAACAAGCTACGCACTGAGTTTAATTTTACCGGATATATTGTTTCAGACTGCGGAGCAATCGCGGACTTTTATGACAGAAAATCTCATAATGTTGTTAAAACAGAAGCGGCCGCAGCTGCTATGGCGGTTAAGGCAGGGACAGATTTAAACTGTGGCGACCATCACGGCAATACATTTAGTTATTTAACGGAAGCGGTAAATAGCGGACTAATTGACGAGACTGAGATTGATGTCGCCGTTAAACGTCTGTTTGAAGCTCGATTTAAACTAGGTATGTTTGACGCAAAAAATAATGTGCCATATTCAACGATACCGCTAGATGTAGTGGGCTCACAAACCCACCTGTCACTTAGTCAGCAAGCGGCCGAAAAATCGTTAGTATTGTTAAAAAACGATAATTTACTGCCACTAAAAGGCAATGAAAAAATCGCTCTAATTGGTCCAAATGCTGATAACTTTATGGTGCTTGTAGGTAATTATTATGGTCAGCCAGTAAATCCTATTACCCCAAAACAAGCGCTAATGAAAAAGCTTGGCGCCGCACAAGTGAAATATACACCGGGGGCGAGCTTAACGGGAGAAGTGTATACTCATTTTACACCTATCCCTGCGGAACATTTTTTTCATATCGATCATAGTGGCCTTCAACAATCTGGTTTGATTGCCGAATATTATCCTGATCCCCACTTTAATCGGCAGTTAGCCAAGCGCCAAATTGTTGAAAATATCGACTTTAATTGGCAGCGCTCGCCAATCAACAACGCCATTGAACAAGAGTTTTCTGTCCGATGGCGGGGGCAATTCAAACCAAGTAAAACGGCTGAGTATCAGTTCAAAGCGCATAACTTGGCATTTACCTTAGATGGCAGAAGCGTTAATGGCGTGGTTAAACTTAATGCGGGAACAACTTACGAATTTAATGCCGAAAGCAAAATTAGTCATTACTGGCATAGCAATGTTATTCAGCCAAGTGCCTCTTTATCCTGGTTGGATCATTCACGCAACTTGACCGAAGAAGCACTAAGCGCAGCTCGCGACTCTGATGTTGTGGTCTTTGTCGGCGGCATCAGCGCTAATTTAGAAGGTGAAGAAATGCCATTGGCCATTGACGGTTTTTCTCACGGCGATAGAACGCACATTAATTTGCCACAATCACAGGAAAAATTACTTAAAAAGCTGAAACAAATAGGCAAGCCAATTGTCTTTGTTAATATGAGTGGGAGTGCCATTGCGCTCAATTGGCAGGACCAAAATGTTGACGCGATAATTCAGGGATTTTATCCAGGTGAAGCGACAGGAACTGCGTTAACTCGCTTGTTGTATGGCGAGTTTAGTCCTTCTGGCAAACTGCCCATCACGTTTTATAAATCGGTTACCGACTTGCCGGCTTTTAACGATTATTCAATGGCGAACCGGACCTATAAGTATTACGAAGGGGATGTGTTGTATCCGTTTGGCTTCGGCTTAAGTTACGCAGACGTCAAATATAAAAATTTAACCCACACATTGAATGAGCAAAGCGGTGAATTGCAACTTAGTGTTTCCCTTTCTAACGCCAGTGATAGAGCTACGGAGGAAGTGGTACAAGTGTATTTTAGTATGCCTGATTCACCGGTTAAAACCCCCATTCGACAGTTAGTTAGTTTCAAACGGGTAGGGCTTGCAGGACACTCAACGCAACAAGTCAACATTACTGTGCCTAAAAATAAACTGACCTACATTGATGATGCCGGTTTTGCTCAACCGTATCAGGGACGCTTAGCGGTAACTGTGGGGGCAGGGCAAGGCATTAAAATATCGCAAGATAGATTTCAGACCACCGAACTATCCTTGCCTTAATCGCTATAGGTGGAACGCAACAAAATGACAAACTCATCAGTTAAAGGTAATACGGCAGAAAATAAAACGACAACGATGTTGAAAACTGAGTTAGCGGGCAATCGCGATAATTTGTTTCAGATCTTTTTGGTGGCATGTGTTGCAACAATTGGTGGGTTTTTATTTGGTTTCGACAGTGGCGTGATAAATGGCACGGTTGATGGATTAAAATTTGCGTTTCATTCTGACAGCATAGGCACCGGATTTAACGTTGCGAGTATGCTATTAGGCTGTGCAATTGGCGCTTTTGGGGCTGGATTGAGCGCCGATAGCTTTGGCCGAAAAAGCGTATTACTGGTGTCGGCGGTGTTATTTATCGTCAGTGCCTGGGGCTCTGGCATTGCTACATCGTCAATGGAGTTTGTGGTTTATCGGTTAATAGGAGGGCTGGCCGTTGGCGGCGCTTCAGTCTTAGCGCCAGCCTATATTAGTGAAATAGCCCCTGTGCGATTTCGAGGAATGTTGTCGTCAATTCAACAAATGGCGATTATTGCCGGATTGTTTTGTTCTTTTTTAAGCAATTATTTGCTGGTGGAAGTATCTGGGAATTCAATCGAACCACTATGGCTAGGCTTTGAAACTTGGCGTTGGATGTTTTGGATTGAGCTTTTACCTGCACTTTTGTTTTTTGCCTGTCTGTTACTTATCCCTGAAAGTCCGCGTTATTTAGCGATAACAAATCAGCAGATAAAAGGCATGAATGTCCTTGGTCGATTGTTTGGTAAAAATAAAGCCAGTGCAATTTGGCAAGATATTCGAACATCAATTGATAACAATTCAGCGATAAAAATAACCGACGTATTTAACCCAAATAGCAGCAAGCTTAAGGCGGTTATTTGGATTGGGATTGGGCTTGCGGTTTTACAGCAACTGGCAGGGGTTAATGTCGTTTTTTATTACGGCGCAGTATTGTGGCAGGCTGTTGGGTTTTCTGAATCGGATGCGCTGCTGATTAATATTATTAGTGGCGCAATAAGCATTGTCGCCTGCTTTATCGCATTGATGTTAATTGACAAAATAGGTCGAAAGCCGCTTTTACTCATTGGTTCAGTGGGCATGACCTTTTCGTTATTTGGTATCGCAACGGCATTTGCCAACGGTACAATTGGAGCCGATGGTCAGTTAGATCTAGGCAGTTGGAGTTTTACCGCATTACTGCAAGTTCACCTATATGTTTTCTTTTTTAACTTTTCCTGGGGCCCCATCATGTGGGTTATGTTGGGGGAAATGTTTCCCAATAAAATACGAGGTTCGGGCTTGGCTATTGCTGGTTTAGCGCAGTGGTTGGCAAACTTTTTTATTACCATGACCTTCCCACTGTTGTTAACAAGTATTGGATTGGCGACGACATTTTCTTTTTATACTTTGTTTGCATTTAGCTCAATATTATTTGTTTTATGGTTTGTGGTGGAAACAAAAGGTAAAAAGCTGGAGCAAATGACATAAATTTAAATAGTATCGTCTTTATTTTGTAAACTGGTTTTGATATTTTCCGATAATAGAAAAAGTTCTATGCCGCCAAGTTTATTGGCGTATCGACCTTGTCTATCAATATCGGTGTGCTTGTAAGGATTATATGTAAACAATTGGACTGTTATGATGAGTACATCCTTGTCTTATTTTCGAGCTAAATCAGTTGTCTGCTTATTTTACGTACATCAAGTTCGCTTAATACCCACAAACATTAAGGCGTGAATTTTGAGACTCATTTCACTTGTATTAACCGCTATTATTTTAAATTTAATGTTCAATTGTTATGTCAATGCAGATACAAATGTCTTTGTTATCGACGACACACCTAAATGCCAACCCCTTGGTATTGCCGAGCAAAATATTTGCGTGGAAGTGACGGCCGTAAACCAAGAGTGCGAAGATAGTATCCTTGGCGAATTTCTTGAGTCATGCACTGTAGATATCGAATACATTGTGACGTCAAATTACGAGGGGGACTCTTATATAAAAACATTTGTCGATTGTGCCGTGATCACTGAAGTTAAAAGTGAAGTTTTAGGAAATACTCAGATATATGAAGATTCATCTGAAACCAACATCTCCCTTTTTGAAGACCAATCAGCAGAACGTACAACGGATTTTTTGTTTATGTACAGCCATCGCGCGCAGGCCAATGAAGTGCAAATTACCAAAGCGGGTTGCCGTATATCAGAAGCAAATATTTGGTAATAGGCACCATCAGGAAATGTTAATTAGAAAAACAAGACTAATGCTCGTCGCTCAACCTATGCTCATAATTGATCCAAACAAAACCCCTTAATTCTTTTAACAGGAACAAGGGGCCAGGTATTGAAGATTAATAGGCAACAGTGCCACGAATTGGGTAGTTATCTTGGTTACGAACGAAGGCTAAACCTCTAACAACTACGTCTAGTTCTGGGCGCAAAAATGGCGTATTAGAGATATTAACGGCTTGTAAATTCCCTAATTCGTTAATGACAAATAACGCCGGTTCTGAATAGTTATGGTCCGTCTCTTGTTCTGTTCGCGGTTGTGAAATATAAAGACCAAGTTGCTTCATTTGTTGCTCTGTTAAGCCGTATGCAATTGGATACGTGATGTTGAGCTTTTCCATGTTTTCTACTAGCTGATCTTTGGAATCCGCTGATACTGCTGAAACGCTAACGCCGATGTCTTTTAATGCCGATTGATGTTCTTCAAGAAGATTTAAATATCGGATACAGAGAGGGCAGTGCTTTCCTCTATATACCACTATCATTTGCCAGTCAGCACCGCCGTGTGCCTTACTTAAATTAACAGTTGAGCCGTCAATAAGCTTAGCGTCAACGTCTGGAAAAGGACTGCCCGTGGTTAATTTTATTGAAAGTGTCATGTTGTTCTCTTAGGTTGCATTTAGGCTTACTAAATTGATTGCATAATGTACGTGCTTTAAAGGCCGATTACAGTGACAAACTATTAGGTAAACATGAAAGGTCAGTAACGTTGAATTTAACTGGATTCAGATGTTACTGACATAAAAAGTTTCTTTCTTTAACCGTTTACTTAACTGTAAATTTAACGTCTTGGTCACGTAACAAATAGAGTGCGAAACATGCCGCCCACATTGGCCATGCGGTAAAAAATAACAAGTTGTTAAAACCGTCTAAATATTGATTATACGATGACAAGGTCGACATGCCGTGCATGACAAAAATAATGCCGTAGGTGATCCGCTTTTTAATGCCCGCCATAAACGCGATAACCAAAAGCATTTGAATAGCGCCCAATATGTAAGCAATCATATCAGTGGAGCCACTTATTCCGTAAAAGTGTTCAAAAATACGTGCGCTGTGTCCTGGATTGACAAATTTGTCCAACGTCCACATTATCATGACGATAAAGACCCCAAGGCGCAGCGAAAACAAAGACCACTGCAAACGACTATTCATATCAAAATTCGTTGAATTACTCATAAAACAAAAACTTCCTAAACTAAAATTTCTAAACATTAGGTTTAGTAAGACCGTGCTTATGGTTTTATCTTTCAAATAAATTTTTCTATTTTGAAAGTTAGAAACAAAATAAATCGCTTGAAAGTTATTTGTCCGTGTTTAGGTCTTAATAGTTATCTACACAACAGCTAGCTACAAAGAGTGCACTTTTGAAACATCATAATTTGACCTTAACTATCGCCTTTATCTTAAATACCCCACTTGCCATCAATGCGGCACCTGCTGCAAAAGATGAGTCGGTAGAAGTAATTGAAATTTATAGTCAAAAAGATAATACGCAGGGCTTGTCAGTTAAGGACACGGCTGTTAATGGCCCTTTTGGTGATAATTTAGCAATACAAGACATCGCTCGCTCGGTCACGCCTATTTCAAGTGAACTCATTGAACAACTGAACATTACAACCTTACAAGATGTATTGGCTGTAAGCCCAAATACGTATTCGGCAAGTGGCTTTGGAGCGCCAAGTTTACCGACCATTCGAGGTCAATTAGGAGAGTTATTTCAAGATGGCATTCGCCGCCAAGCGGGCAACAATGGTTTTGGTATTCCACTGTCGTTTAATTCGGTAGAACAAATTGATGTGGTAAAAGGCGCGCCACCGGTGTTATTTGGCTCTAGCCAGCGTAATGGGGGTTTTGTTAATTTACATTCAAAAAAAGCATCAACTTATGATACCAAAGGAAAGTTGAGTTTATCTGCCGGTCGTTGGGATCAATATCGGGCACTAGTCGATTTTCAAGCGCCTATTATAAAAGATAAACTCGGGTTAAGAGTTAGCGCTGAACATGTGGATAGCGGCAGTTTTTATGACTTTTCTAGCACGCAAAGTGACAGCTTCTATGCTGCACTATCAATATTACCGGACAATAAAAGCAGCTGGGATATTAACTTTGAATACTTCAAGGTGGAATTTACAGACAATGCGGGGATTAACCGTCCAACCCAAGCACTAATTGATGATGGCTTATACATCACGGGGCAGGGAGTTCAGGAAAACGGCAGCACCATTCCAAAAGCGGGTTCTATTATCTCGCCTACGGGACAAGTAAAAATAGATAGAAGCAAGGTACTGACTGACCCAGCTAATCTAAATAATGCCAGCACCTATTTAATTCATAGTATTTATAAACGAGAGCTTACAACTCATTTGTCGCTTAAAAACACCAGTTATTTTCAACATTTAGCACGTGAAGAAATCGCCCAAAATAGCTTTGTTGAAATTATTGATGGGGCAGACACTGCGCAAAGTCGTACTGAAATAACATATCAATGGGACGATACACAACAAACCATTTTTGCTTTCGACATCCGATATAACGATGTCTTAGGTTATAGCCAATTTACCACCGAAGCAGATTCACCGATTGACTTAACCGGGCCAATTTCAAACCGCAGAATACCGTTAACAGAGGAACAAAAGGCCCGCTTAGTTGAGCTCAGACCCGGGGTTTTTGTATCTCCTGGTGGTCAATATGACGTAAATAATGACGGTACGGGTGACTTCAATTTGTCGGATACAACGGATTCGCGTTCATGGCAAACCGGGCTTGCAATACAGCAAGATTCACAGTGGACCGAGAAATTGCGAACAAGTTTCGGGTATCGTGTCGACTTTTATGATGTTACCGCTGAGGACCCAATTGCCCCGGCAAATCAAATTGCCGCAAGCGACAGCATTAGCGATACGCTTCATTCAGGCCAAATTAGTTTTAATTACAACTTAGACAGTGATTTAACTTTGTATGGCGCGGCAAGCTACAACGAAGCAACGTCAAACAGCATGGCCGGCGGAAGCACACTAGGAGCGGATAACACGATTAATCCACTTAACTTTGCAACAGAAAATACCTTAGCGGAGTTTGGCTTAAAGTATGTACCCGCCGACAGTGACTGGTACGCTGACGGCGCTTTGTTCAGCCAGCGTCGCAGTTTACGAAATCGTGATGGCAGCAATACCGGAATTCGCACAGAAGGTTTCGAGTCTCAGGTGTTTTACGATGCCTATCCTTTTTGGTTTAGCGCTGGTTACAGCTATATAGACGCAAGATACGACGACTCAGGTAGCGCTCAAGACTCTGCCCAAATCGCCGACGCATTTGATAATTCTAGACCAGATATTATTGCAGGTAACAGCATTGGCGCACCAAGCTATACAGCATTTGCGGCGTCAAACAGACAAGTACAGGGGATCCCAGAGCAATCTTTAAGCTTAAATGGCAATTATTCAATTAATTTAAAATGGAAAGCGGGTTTCTCAGGTCTATATACCAAGAGCTATCCATTGGACTTTCTAGGAACCGTTAAAATACGTGATCAATACACACTAAATATAAATTCGATTTATGCGTTTACCCCAACCACTAAATTACGTTTCGATATTAATAATGTGACTAATCAGAAAAATTGGCGTCCGGTATTTGAAGGTGGATATTTTGGGGCGACTTTAGTTTTTCCTGAATTACCAATTAACGCCAAATTAACGCTTACTCATAATTTCTAAAATAAGGTTTTAAAAGAAATAACATGATGAAAAAAATACTTTTAATATTGATTGCAGCGTTAGCTGTTGGTCTATTCTTTCATTTTGACTTGCACCAATTATTGACACTCGATGGCTTAAAAGGCTCGATGGATCAGTTTAGTCAATGGCGTGAGCAGTCTCCTGTTTTAGTCATCGGTGTATTCTTTATAATGTATGTACTCGTCACTGCGCTTTCTTTGCCTGGCGCTGCAATTCTAACTTTGGCCGCGGGTGCTTTGTTTGGATTGTTAGAGGGTTTAGTTATCGTGTCTTTTGCGTCTAGCATTGGCGCTACATTGGCATTTTTGGTATCGCGATATTTATTACGTGACACGATTCAAAAACGATTCCCAGAGCGCTTGACTGCAATTGATGCGGGTGTTGCAAAAGAAGGCGCTTTCTATTTATTTACCCTGCGCCTCGTACCAGTGTTTCCGTTCTTTTTAATCAATTTATTAATGGGCGTAACAGCGATAAAGTCGTGGACATTCTACTGGGTTAGTCAAATAGGCATGTTAGCGGGCACATTTGTATTTGTTAACGCCGGTACGCAACTGGCACAAATTGACAGTTTATCGGGCATATTATCATTCAATCTTATTGTGTCTTTTGCGTTACTTGGTTTTTTCCCGTTAATTGCGAAAGCTATTTTAAACGTGTTTAAGAAAAAACGTGTTTATAAAAATTATACTAAACCTAAAAAGTTTGACCGTAATATGGTCGTTATTGGTGCCGGTGCTGGTGGACTTGTCACAAGTTATATTGCTGCGGCGGTCAAAGCAAAAGTCACCCTTATTGAAGCCGGAGAGATGGGAGGCGATTGCTTAAATTATGGTTGTGTCCCCAGCAAAGCCATTATTAAAAGCGCCAAAATAGCCGAGCAGATCCGTCATGGAGAACATTACGGTTTAGAAAACTCGACGCCTCAGTTTTCTTTCAAAAAGGTTATGGCCAGAGTGCATAAAGTGATTGCCGATGTTGCTCCCCATGACAGTGTCGAGCGCTACACAAACTTAGGTGTTGAAGTCATAAAAGGATACGGCAAATTAATTGACCCGTGGACAGTGGAAATTAAGCTTAATGACGGCAGCAAACAAACATTAACAGCCCGTACCATTGTTATTGCAACCGGTGCTCGTCCATTTGTTCCGCCGTTACCTGGCATTGAAGAAACCGGTTATGTGACGAGTGATACTCTATGGACTAAATTTGCTGAACTAGACGAAGCTCCTAAAAAGTTAGTCGTACTAGGTGGTGGTCCAATTGGTTGCGAACTTGCACAAAGCTTTGCACGTTTAGGGTCAAGCGTAACTCAGATTGAAATGGCTGAACGGATTATGATCAAAGAAGATCTTGAAGTATCTATCTTTGCCCACGAGTCATTAACCGAAAGTGGCGTTAATATTTTAACCTCTCATCAAGCGTTACGATGTGAAACTCGCGACGGTAAAAAGTACATCGTAGTGAAGCAGCAACTGGATGGCAAAACTCAAGAAGTGGCTATTGAATACGACGAGTTATTGTGTGCGGTTGGACGGAGCGCGCGCCTTAAAGGTTATGGTCTGGAAGAGTTAGGCATAGAGACAAACCGGACTATTTTAACCAACGAATACTTAGAGACGTTATACCCAAATATTTATGCCGCAGGGGATATTGTTGGTCCTTATCAGTTTACTCACGTAGCCGCACATCAAGGTTGGTATGCCGCGGTAAACGGTTTATTTGGCCATCTTAAAAAGTTTAAAGTCGACTACCGAGTTATTCCGTGGACGACGTTTATTGACCCAGAAGTAGCCCGTGTTGGACTAAACGAGCAGGATGCAATAGACAAAGGCATCGACTTTGAAATCACGCGTTTTGAGTTTGAAGAACTCGACCGAGCGATTACCGACAGCGCAACTAAAGGTTTTATTAAAGTCATTACCCCTAAAGGCAAAGACAAAATACTCGGTGTAACTGTGGTCTCTGAGCACGCCGGCGATTTAATTGCAGAATTTGTACTCGCCATGAAGCACGGATTAGGGCTTAACAAAATACTCGGCACAATCCACAGCTACCCAACATGGGCTGAAGGCAATAAATACGCGGCGGGAGAATGGAAACGCAATCATGCGCCTGAAACTGTTTTAAACTTACTTGAAAAATACCACACATGGCGCAGAGGTTAATTTGACTAAATCACTATTAAAGCCAGCATTGTTCGGGGTGTCGCTACTTGTGATTTCGTTCACAAGTAACGCCAAAAATATGCACGAAAGCTGGAACAATGTGCTCAGTAAACATGTTGTTTCAATTAATAATAACCACAGTACTGAAGTAGACTACAAGGCAATTAAACGCGAGCATGCGGAACTGCAAATGTACCTAGATTCATTGGCTGCAGTAACGCAAACTGAGTTTGAGCAATGGAGTAAGTCAAAACAGTTGGCGTTTTTAATCAATGCCTATAATGCATGGACGGTTGAACTTATTGTTTCGAATATCGACGATGACAAAACATCATCTCAAAACCTTGAGTCGATTAAAGACCTAGGCAGTTTTTTTAGTTCACCATGGAGTAAAGACTTCATCCCTTTGTTGGGGAAAACACGGAGTTTAGATAATATTGAACACGATTTAATTCGTGGCGCCGTTGATGAGAACGGTAACTCAAAATACAATGAACCGCGCATTCACTTTGCGGTAAACTGCGCGAGTATTGGTTGCCCGGCACTTCGTGAAGAAGCATACACAGCTATCGACTTAGAGCGCCAGTTAGAGGCGCAAACAGTGCGTTTTTTATCAGATGCGACACGTAATATTGCGCATAAAAATAAGCTTAGCGTATCTTCTATATTTAAGTGGTACAGCGATGATTTTGAACAAGGCTTTCGGGGCGCAAACTCTCTACAGCAGTTTTTTGCTCAATACGCCCAAGCTCTTAATTTAACTTCGGCACAGCAAAAGTTACTCAAGGAAGACAATATGAAAGTGAAATTTTTAGATTACAACTGGAAGCTAAATGCACGTCAGTAGGTTTGGGAAAATATTAACGCGGTACGGCATATGCTGCGTCGCGTTTTTTATTTCCTTAACAATAAGTATTAACTCTAATGCAAGTGCCGCCAATACGGATCTGAATTTGCGTTGGCAGGGCATTGAACAATTGGGTAAAAACCAAGATGTGTACTTTCATGCCTGGGGCGGTGACCCACAAATTAATGCCTATATTCAATGGGCTGCCCAGCAAGTAAAAGCCCTTTACGATATTAATTTACATCATGTGAAACTAAGTGATACGAGCGAAGCGGTAAGTCGAGTTTTAGCTGAAAAGTCAGCAAACAATGATACGCAGGGCAGTGTCGATTTAGTTTGGATTAATGGCGCCAATTTTGCCACTATGAGCGAGCATTCGCTGTTATTAAAGCAGTGGGCCAATTACCTGCCAAATTTTAAGTACACCGACCCGACAAACAACCCCGCTGTTAATTTTGATTTTGGTATTCCAACTCAAGGGATGGAGGCTCCGTGGGGACAAGCTTCTCTTACTTTTTATTACGACAGTTTAGCTACCGATAATCCGCCAACAACATTAGATGAGCTCGTTATCTGGAGTGCCAAAAACACTGGCCGGTTTAGCTATCCTAAACCCCCTGACTTTCTTGGATTAAGCTTTCTCAAATATGCTCTAGTGATATTGCATCAAGATAGCGCGATTGAGATTCAATCCTTGCTAAACCAACCGGTGACTGACCAAAGCAAAGTGGTGGTATTAAGTCCGCTTTGGGATTTTTTAGATAAGCTTCATCCGACATTGTGGCGCAATGGCAAACATTTTATGACAAGTGGTGCGCAACTACGACGGTTAGTGGACGATACTGAACTTAGCTTAGCTTTTACGTTTTCTGCACCTGAAGTACCCGCTGCCGTTAAACGTTATGATTTACCGGCGAGTATTCGCAGTTATGCTATGTCAGATGGCAGTTTAAGTAATACCCACTTTGTTGCTATTCCTTACAATGCGGCTCACCCGAATAGTGCGCAACTGGTTGCTAATTTTTTGCTCAGTCCGCAAGCTCAGGCAGAAAAACAAAAAAGTGATATTTGGGGCGATAGAACCGTGTTGATTCATTCAACGCTGGATAATAAACAGTCAGCATGGTTTAAAGCTCAGAAGCCTCACTCGAGTGCCTTACCCTTTGATAGCATTCAACGTACCTTAAGTGAACCTCATCCCGATTGGGTCAATGCAATTAGTCAAGGTTGGAACCTTCGTTACGGTGTTAGCAAATGAATGTTGAACCGACTAAAACCACAAACATTGAATATAAAACCGATTTGTTTACTTGCATTGTAAAATTCAGTCCACGGTTTTTACTCGCCTGTTTATTGATCCCAGTATTGGCAGGTTTAATTGGCGTTGTGTTACCGGCATTTGGATGGGCTCCTGCTTTAAGCCAATATAAGATTGGCCTTCATGGGTTTACTGCGCTGTGGCAAACTCCGGGGCTGGTACAAATGGCAATGTTGAGTATTAGTACCGGTTTAATTAGCACGTTACTCGCCTTTATTATTACCTTAATGATCTTAGCGGCCTTTTTTAATACGGTTTGGCTCAACTACATCCAGCGTTTGTTAAGCCCCATTTTAGTTATCCCGCATGCCGCCGCAGCGATTGCTATTGGTTTTCTTATTGCACCCTCTGGTATGTTATCCCGATTGGTCTCCCCCTGGCTGAGCGGTTGGGAATTATCGCCCCTGGGGATCTTTCCGCATGACGCAATGGGGATTAGTATTATATTAGGGTTAACCTTAAAAGAGTTGCCGTTTTTGCTACTTATGGCGCTAGGCGTACTTGCGCAACCTGAGCTAGGTAAAAAGCTCAGAGCGCAACACAAAGTTGCGCTTAGCTTAGGTTACTGTCCAATGACGGCCTTTTTTAAAGTCATATTGCCTAACCTATACCCTTTGTTGCGGCTACCCATTTTAGCTGTACTCGCCTATGCCAGTGCCAGTGTGGAAATGCCACTCATATTAGGACCTAATACGCCACCGACACTTGCCGTTGCTATAATGCAGTGGTTTAACGACGTTGATTTAAATCTAAAAATTAAGGCGTCAGCAGGGGCATTATTGCAGTTAGCGATAACCGGTGGATTGCTTATGTTGTGGTTGTTCGGAGAAAAGGTCGTAAAGTATTTTTGTCGTGACTTGCTTACCAATGGCGAGCGCGAATACAGCGGGGCATTTTGGCAAAAGCTCACTTCGGTATTAATCACTGGAGCTATAGGTTTTATCTTATTGGCGTTTGTCGGGCTGATATTATCGTCGGTCGCTGGTTTTTGGCGTTTTCCATCGGCGATCCCAGACCAATTAGTCTTGTCGCATTTCCAAAGTGCTTTAACTCAAATGGCCGGCCCTGTTATAAACACCTTAAACATAGGTATCGTTAGCACGGCATTGGCCATACTACTGACGTTATTATGTTTAGAATCAGAGCAGTTACGAAATAAATCTGTTTCACGTTTTATGAGCTTCATTATCTATTTACCTCTGCTCGTCCCGAATATTGCTTTTTTATTTGGATTGGTGTGGTTACAACAATTAGCAAGTAATTTATCGGTGTTTGTCAGTGTTGTGCTGACTCACTTATTGTTTGTTTTACCCTATGTATTTTTATCGTTAGCTGGCAGTTATCGACGTTTAGATCCTAGGTTTTCAAATGTGGCGGCAAGCTTAGGGGCAAAGCCACACAAGGTCTTTTTGAAAGTTAAACTTCCACAATTATTTGCACCCATTTTAATCGCAGCGGCATTAGGATTAGCCATTAGCTTTGGCCAATACTTACCCACTCTACTTGTCGGAGGTGGACGAATATCGACAATTACGACCGAAGCCGTTGCTTTAGCCAATGGTGCAAGTCGGCGTACGAGTGCGGTTTATGCCATTATGCAAATGGTTTTGCCGCTTATTGGGTTTATCATAGCTTGGTTATTGCCTAAGTTTTTTTATAAAAGCGCGCATCACTAAAGGGTTAATATGCAGTCATCTTTACAAATAAAAAATCTGCAATTGTTTCGTCAAAAGCAATTGTTACTTAGCTTAAACGAGCAAGTGAATGGCGGTGAGATACTGACGATCATGGGGCCGTCTGGCAGCGGTAAATCGAGTTTGTTAAATTGGTTAACCGCAGGTCTCAATAGTCATTTTCACGCTGAAGGTGAGGTCTGGCTTAATGGCAAAAATGTTAACGGACTGCCTTCACACCTACGACATATAGGCGTGTTGTATCAAGATGCGTTATTGTTTTCACATCTCACCGTTGGTGGCAATATTGCATTTGCTATGCCTAAGGGTAATAAAAAGCAACGTATAGAAAAAATAGAACAGATGCTCGAAACATTTGGTCTAGCAGGTATGGCCAATCGACATCCTGATGAATTGTCTGGGGGGCAACAGGCACGAGTTGCTTTACTGCGAATGTTGCTAAGCGAACCGAAAGCTATTTTACTCGATGAACCGTTTAGTAAGTTAGATGCGCAATTGCGCGCTGAGACTCGGCAGTTGGTTTTTGACACCATCCGCAATCATAAGTTACCGGCAATTATGGTTACACATGATCATAGTGATGCTGAGGCTGCAAACGGTAAAGTGATCACCTTAAACACAGGACAAGCTAAATGTTAGATAGATTCATCACGCCGATTATAAAACCTGTTTTACTGCCAGTTGTGATGCTTTTGCACAAACGTAAAGTCACTGCGGATCAACTGACTGTCGTCGGTTTTTTAATTGGCTTATTAGCGGTGCCTTTATTGGCTTTTGAGCTGTGGTATGCGGCACTTGCTGCGATTGTGTTAAATCGAATATTCGATGGCCTTGATGGTGCTTTAGCCCGTTATAGTAAACAAAGTTCAAGCGCTGGTGGCTTTTTAGATATCACCCTCGATTTCTTATTTTATGCGGCCATACCGCTAGGCTTTGTATTTGCTAATCCTGAGCAAAATGCCATCGCCGGAGCTGTACTATTGGCAACCTTTATTGGCACCGGTTCGAGCTTTTTAGCGTTCGCTATTGCTGCAGAAAAATTTAAACTCGATAAACCGCAATTTAAGTATAAAAGCTTTTACTATTTAAATGGCTTAACAGAAGGAACGGAGACCATTGCGTTGTTTGTCGCCTTTTGTCTTTGGCCGCAACATTTTGCGTTATTAGCGTATGGATTTGCCTTTGCCTGTGCGATTACGATAGTTACGCGGATACATGGCGGCTACCACACACTAAAACAGCAAGAGGCTATTTTGCAGTCTCCTCAAGAGGTTACTCATGACCAATGAAATAGGGTGGCGTCTAGGCTGTTTTTTTTCTATTTTAATTATCATGATGTTGCTTGAGTGGCAAAAGCCAGCACGGCATTCACCCATTAAAGCTCGCACGCGGTGGTTTGCCAACTTTGGGTTAATATTTGTATCCTCAGTAGTCGCACGTCTAACAGTCCCTATAGGGTTAACGGCATTAGCCATTAGTAATCAGCAGCAGGGATTTGGGTTATTTAATAATATAAATGCGCCTAGTATCGTCATCGTTGTGCTTAGTTTAATACTGCTCGATATATTGATTTATTGGCAGCATAGATTGTTCCATAAAGTGCCCATGTTATGGCGTTTGCACCGGGTACACCATGCTGATATTCATGTTGATACGAGTACCGGTCTTAGGTTCCATCCTATTGAAATTGTTCTTAGTATTGTTATCAAGATTGCCGCCGTCGGGTTACTGGGTATACCAGCGATTGCGGTACTTATATTCGAAATTGCGTTAAATGGCCTCGCGCTGTTCAATCATGCCAATATTCGTTTACCTCAAAGTATTGAGAAACCATTACGACTCATATTGATGACACAAGTTTTACACCGTATTCACCATAGCCAAAAAGTCTCTGAGACAAATTCAAATTATGGATTTAGCGTTATTTGGTGGGACAAGTTGTTTGGTAGCTATAAAAACGAAGCGACAAAAACCGATGAAGAGCTTGATATTGGCTTAAAGGAATATCCAAAAGCTAAACAAAATGCTTCGTTGTTTGGGCTGTTAATGATGCCGTTTAAAGGCAAATGAATATTGGGTAATGTAGCTCAGTTTAAAAAGTTTAGTTGTCGCTAAACCGCCGACCGTTGTTCGGAATATACTGTCAGCGCAAACCTAAAACTTATCCCAAATACAGTTGCTCATCCACTGTATCTATTTGCTCCTTTGGTAAAAATTTATTTGCGTAATGTAAGTAAACTTTACTTTTAATGAATAGCTGAAAAACGGCTAAGTCAATGTGCTCTTCAATCGCCATTTTATGTAATATATTGAGAGAAACACTAAGTGGTTTCGCTTTTTTATATGGACGGTCGGAGGCGGTTAATGCCTCAAAAATATCAGCTAAAGCCAAAATACGTTCAGGGATACTGAGTTCGTCCCCTTTTAATCTGCGGGGATAACCATCTCCACGCATGGTTTCATGGTGAGTAGATGCAATACGCGGGACATTTTCTAGCTCTGGTGGAAATGGAATTTGATCCAGAATTTTTATCGTACTAATAATGTGTTCGTTTATTATAAATCGATCCTCAGTCGTTAACGTGCCTTTCATGACCGTCAAATTATATATTTCACCTAGGTTGGCCAAATTTTCAGGTATCGCCATTTTAATCCCAAGACTGTCAGGCAGTTTATGTTCTTTAGCGTGTTGTTTGATATGCCCTTCTTTATCGGCCAGCAAATATTCAACCGCTGGCAGTGGCGCGCTTTCATTTACAAGCTCTCTTTCTTCCTGTGGTGAAAGTCCGAGTTGGTCGTCAAAATAACGAAGCCAAGTTTGTTGAGCTAATTGTTTGATTTTTTGTTCGGCTTCACTTGAGAGACCTTCACTTCCAATATTTGAATGTGCGATAAAAGCAAAATCGTTTTGCAGTTGTTGTTGCTCTTTTCGGCATTTTTCTAAAAGTTCGGTTTTATCTTCAGGGGAGATTTGTAATGCATTTAAATAAGTAATTTCAATATCGCGATGAAGCACTTCAAAGCGCATTCTAACTTCGTGGATCCGATTATAAATGCATTCTAATTTTGAGCCTTTATCAACAATATGCTCTGGGGTCGTTATTTTGCCACAATCATGTAACCACGCCGCAGTGGTTAATTCTCGCCATTGTTGTTCAGAAGTAATATCAAAGCTTTCAAAAATACCGGTGTTTTCCTTACAAGCGACTTTTAATAACATTTCACTCAGCTCAGGGACTCGATTGCAATGTCCACCTGTGTAGGGGGATTTATCATCTATTGCCTGAGCTATCAGCTTCACCATGGCATCAATCAGACCTTTTTGAGCCAACTCATGATTATACAAGTTGTTAGACATTTTTTTGATTGCTAAGGATAGGCGTTTTACTTCAATAATATTGCTCGGCGCTACTTTAACCACACTGTAGTCCCGATTAGAGATCTGTTGAGTTTGCAGCAACAGTGTATTAAATGTTGTGGTTACCGGGGACGCAAATAGATAGGTTAATGGCAATAAAATGGCAATGACAGCCATCGTTATTAAACTGCTTTCAATTACGCTTTTATATACGGGGGCAAATAGGGTGCTTTCATCGATTGCCAAAACCAGCAATTGATCTTGAGAAAGTGATGATCCAAGCTCACTAAAATAGAGCAGTTTATTCTCACCTTGATACTCAAAATAATGCAGCGATTCTAAAGTGGTTTTACGAGCCTGATCAATCGCTTGGATATAAGGCAACACTCGCACAGTTGATTTGTCCTGAGTGTTAAATAGCCACTTTTTTTCAAGTTGTGGGATATGAATGTTTTGCAATTCGGCTAACGCACGATTAATTATGGGCAACAAAGGCGCATGTTCCTTTTGCAGTAACATGCGTAGCTTAGTGTCAATTTTGACCCCATCTAAGGAAAAGTCTTTTAATACCGTAAGGTTATCTACACCAAACTCTTTTAATAAATTATCCATGATTAACGCGATGTCTAAGGCAGCATCCACTTTATTAGACGCTAAGAGCTCAATCATTTCATGGTTTTTAGTAAAGCTTACAATTTCTATTTGTGGATGAGACTGTTCGATTTCTTTGGCAATCGACCACCCACTGCCAATGGCTAATTTTTTACCATGCAACTGCGATAATGAACTGAAATTCTGGTTTTTCTTCACCAATAACCCTAATGGCAAATTACCGTAGGCGTCTGACAATAACCCGAGATCTCGGTTTTCCTGAGTGTCGTAAACTCCATTTAAAATATCTAATTTCTTAGCTTTAAATTGCTCTGTGAATTGTTGCCAGCTAAAACCATTAACAAAATTTAATTTTATCCCTGTTTTTTCACTAATCATTTTTAACGCATCTACGGCATAACCCTTTGGTGCTCCCGAAAGTGAAAAGTCGATAGGTTGCCAATCTTCGCCATTTGAAATCCGCATTGAAGCAAGTTGGTTGACATAGTTTTTTTCGTCCGTAGTGAGCTTTAAAGGTGTAATGCTTTTTAGCCTTTCATCAAGGACCGGAGAATTAGATTGCGCAATCAACTCGCCGTTTTGTTTAATAAGGTAGGCTTCTCCAGAAAATGCATTGGCGTGCATCGCTAGATTCTGTGAAAGGTTAAATAAGCTTACGTCTAAACCGATAACCCCTTTATTATTGGGTAACTTTTTGGAATACGTGATCCCAGGTAATTGAGAAAACTGAAATAAATAAGGCGCGCCTTGCGTGGTTTGTTTACTCGCCTGTGTATACCAAGGTCTTAAAACAGGATTGTAGTTTGTCGGTTTTGTGGTTTGATTGGTTTGTTGTAAATTTTTATCATAGTAAGTTAACACTTGCAGATTGGGGTCTTGATCGACATTTATCGCTAGTGTTAACCAAATATCATTATCCTCAGCAAAATATTGTTTTCGAGCTCCGGTTGTATTTAAATTCACAACCTCAAAAAAGTTTCCCTCTGGCGTCGCCATGTAAAGACCAAAAACAAGTGGATTACTGGCCATCATTTCACTTATTAAATTGAGTTTGGTGCGCGGTGACTGAGCTTCGATATCTGGATATATTGATAAAAGGTCGACGAGTAACTTAGCTTGAACGTCATTATTTTGCAGTGCTTTTTTAGATTGCCCAACAAATTGTTCAAACTCTTTTAAAGCATGTTTTTCTAATTGAGAGGTGCTGTAATAATATTGAAGCGATAACGTTATTATCGCAACAATGCAGCAAACAAGAGCTAACGCAGTGACAACAGCAAAACGAACTGAAAAGCGAAAACTGGCAAAAGAAAATGTTAATTTATCCATAAACCCAATGTACAATTTATATCCATATTCAGCCTATCAAACTATACTTTTTTGCCTTAAAGTTCTAGCTTAACTTTCTATTTTGGGCGTAAATTTAAAAATCAGATTTACCAGTAAGCCAGTAAAAATGCGGATGTTGTTATTTCCAGTATTAAATTGATAATACGACCGTGACGTTCTTCTGAATTGGACATAAAAAACCTCCTGTTTCAATTAAGAATAGCAGTAGGCTTTAAATCATCAAACCGCAATATAAAGTTTCAGGATCAATTGTTTTTATAGTGCGGGTGAGTGATAACGTTTCACACTAAACTATAAATTTGCGGCTCGTTAAGAAAGAACATCCTCTAATTAGGTGGCTAAATATCTATGCCAATACACTACATAGGAAGCCACATTTAACACCAATATCCATTGAGAACAACATACATAAAAGTACTTAACTTTAACTTGATCGCTATATTATGATCGACTAAAATTTGTTCAAATTATTATTTAAGTTACTAAAAGTATTTATCATTAGGATTACAAGGATGAAAAATTCTATTTTAGCGTTGAGCGTTATTATGTTTCTAACATCTTGCTCATCTACAATGTCTAATAATCAGCCAGATAAAAACCAGACGCGTATGTCCCTTGTTAAGGGGTATAATTTTACCCCAAATAGCCGGGCCTGCGAGTTTGTTTCCGGCTGGTTTTCCGAATTTTCAAATTACGCTATATCGCCTTACCGTTTAAGTATGTTACGGGAACCATATTTTAACAGATGGGAAGTAGCTCAACATGAGCAGGGATTAGCGAAATTGGCACCTGAATTAGTCGAAGCAATTCCAGACTACCAGCAGTTTCCAACTGAACTTTTGTCCTCCAATATTTTTAATAAATATTTTGTTGAGGACTTTCAATCGTTAAACTCAGAGCAAAAAGACAACTTCTTATCAGGTGCTAAAATGTGCCACCAGTATGCTGAAGAGGCCAAAGGCAAAATTGTCATTAACGAAATATCTAAACCATCGTCTATAAACAATTACTATGAAAGACAGCTGGCAACTGAACTGTGGGAAAAAAGAGAAACTGAACTGTGTTTGGGTATGGAACAATGGGTGGAAGCAGTTGGAAGTTTAGATCTGAGCGCAAAAAAATACAACGATAACTACCTGATATTCACGGAAGCGTTGTTTAACCAAGTATTTTATGGGCGCTTCGTTGATTTGAGTGCAAATCAACGAGCTGGGCTCTCCGCCGCTTTTTCTGATCAAAGGGTAAGTTTTACTGACAAAAGTTTCAAACACTGCGGTTTCGTGCACAGGCGAACTCAATTCAAAGACTTTGCGTTTATATTTAATAAAATGGGGACAATGTTAAAAAACGCAAACAAATATGTTGGTGCAGGTGAGAGGGCGAGAAAGCAGTATACAGGAACGTCACCTAATCAAGTGAAGCATCGAATCAATGGGCAATTACAAGAATACAGATTCATAGCCGAAGTGTTGCTGCGAGAACATCAAATTAGCAAAGTTGATCAATTTATTAGCATGTCTAAAGCGAATAAAGTTAGCTATGAAACATTGGATAAATTTATTGAAGATGTTATTACCTCTGGAAATTCAAAAAAACCTAGGCTAACAATATCGGAGCAATACATATTGGATTTAAAACGTAAAGCATTGGTTGACAACTATGATGTTGAGCAAATGATGCAGCGCTCATTGATGGGTATTAAATCGAGTTTACCATTAGAGGGTTATTCTAATATTTATAAGTCGAAATACAGTGTATTGTACCGACACTCAAATTCCAGTATCCCACCTCACTTTGCACAAATAGCTCAAATAGAAGAATATAAAGCTATGTATCTCAAAGCATTTCAAGGGGCTGAAAATAAAACCTCCATTAACAAGGTCTTTGATTCTGAAATAGAAAAATTACTTTCGGATTATGTGGTCATTGATCAAAGCTTATTATTACAATTACAACCCAACATTGAAGGTATTAATAAATCTAAACTTTGGTTGGATGATTATTTTCGCTTTTATCAAAAATACGGAATGAATAAATTAGTTGCGGATTATTACACTCAACTGCAGAACAAGCGAAAAGAATTGATCAGTGCGGTCTGGCCTTCATTAGAAAAACATGTGGCTTCTTTTGATAGTAGCCAAGTTGCCAAAGCCTTTGGCCAAGGTGCGGTTAACTATGGGGTTGATAGCAAAAACAAGCAAGGGAAACTGCTAATTAGTCTAGTACAAGAAAGAATTCGCTCGTTAAGTGTTGCGGAACGCCAAGAACAAAATCAGCAAGAATTAAACCGGTTTTTAGCTAGATATTACACCAAGATGGAAAGAGCACATTTAAACCAAGACGGTAAATTTACTTTACCTAAAAAGCTGACAGCTCCAGACGAGGATGCCTTGTTTAAAATCTTCTTTCGCGTGGTAAAGTCACAGTGGAAACAGGCTGGTTACAATCAGTATATCAGGGATAAAAATACTATCTCAATGCCGGTTACTGCTATGGGTTTTAAAATGAGAGCAGATACCGATGTTCATCAAATTTCAATAGAATCCTGCCAGCAGCTGTCGAAAGATTCATATCAATGTGATTATTCATTAAAATATAGAGTAGTGCCTGTCCACGAGGACGCCCAATTGTCGGCAGCTATGAATCAATTAGCGCCATTGACCAAATCGTTTTTAGGGATTTGGCAGTCTGGCCGTAAAGAATTGTTTTCTCACACCTTTACGTTCACTGAAAATGGCTGGTGGTCTGATGATATGGCAGAGGCTTATAGAGTAGATCAAGGCCGAATGAATAAAATAAGCGCTGCATGGAATGCATCTCAGCCTAAGTCGAAGACTTGTTTAAATTACAAAGGACTGTCATTTTCATGCTGGTAAATAACTTGGTTCCAATGAGGTATATCCTGGTTTTGAAAAACAAGTAATTTTCGGATGGAGTGTAACATTGCGGTTCTATTTAGAAAGGTTAGTAAAATTGAAACGCCTTATCTTTGCCGCCAACTTGTTAGCCAATTTCAAAATTAATAAAAGTAGAAATCTAGTTTGCGTTAATACTTTAATAAGCGCTAAAGTTAAGCGTCTGTTTTCATTCATGAGTAAATGAAACAAATGGTATGGTGTATGGGTCTTGTTGGCGTGGAAGAGACCAATAGAGTATTTAACCTAACAAGCTTTTGACCAAAAGTGAGTTATCTGCTGACGCGCCTTTGCCCCAAAGTGAGTTTGAGACAGTAAACACTATCAATATCAGCTCGACAGTTTTCGTTAAATTATCTTATTATGCGGCCATAGAGTCAGCGAAGGAATCATTGACTCTAGGTTGAGTTCAAAGTTCGAAGAATATATCAAGCGAAATAAGCGTCGTAGTGTGGCTTATCATTCGTTTCAATAGCAGTGCAGATTATGTCCCAAATAGCCGCTAATTGTGGCTGTATGGCTTCAGGAAGTTGCGTACCAAGCTCCATCGACTTCGCATGGCATTTTTCATTCATGTACTCATACAGGGCGTTTGCCTTCACTTCTGCGTCATCAATACCTTTCAATAAATTAGGGGCGATATGATCTGTTCCTTGCTTTCTGAAATCAGTCAGGTTGAACCTAAACGAAAAATACACTTCCATTATCTTTCTGACATATGATTGAACAGCAATAGCGTCACAGTTTTGTGATTGGGTGACAGCTTCTTTGATTTTACTGATTAGATAAGCGTATTCAGACCTATGGTTCTTCAATAAATCAGGCAACTGGTCAATTTGCGAATGATTTCCTTTACGGTTAATCAAGAAGTACTGCGAACGTTTCTGATTGCCTTCATTTTCACGATAGTAAGACATCCACATCTTCACTAGATTGAAGAATTCAAAGTTATGCGTAGATATAAAAAGCTGTTCTACGTGGTCATGATTCAGCTTACTTTTAATGATCCCAAGAACGTTGTAAATGTGGTTTGAATCAAGGCTACAGATGGGGTCATCCAGATACACAATTGGCTTAACATCTTTCAGTGCTTCATCCTCAAGCTGCGTTATGAAATACGCAAAGGCAATAGCCGTACGTTCACCATCAGATAAGTGCTTGGCTTCTCGTTCTTCACGCATGAACTTGTAAGTGCCAGTAATCGGCTTAATTTCAATATCTGTCTTGCCAAAGTACTGTCTTAGGTTGTCATTAAGGCTTTGGGCGCCTTGCTTAGTATTATTTAGTTCGGCTTTAATGACAGCGGCACTGTAATTTTACTGACTGCCTTTCCGTATTTGTGTGCAAAACCTGCATTTTTAGTGACTAGGTTTCCGTTTTTAGCGGAAAAAGATCTCAAAATAGGAACAAAGTCATCAAAAAATACAGGTTTACTACGGACTGCTGGTCAACGCCTCTTCAATTTAAAGTCAAAATGCACCTATCGGACGCTAAAGCCTGTATTTTTATTGACTCGCTTTCCATAATTAGTAGAAAAATATTACAAATTAGGAACAAGGTTATAAAAAATACAGGTTTACTATGGAAAGCTAGTCAACAAAAAAAGCCAGCATTACGCTGGCTCAAAAATTTTATATATCATCCACAACTAAGTTAGCAAAGTTATCTGGAAATTCATATCGCCTTTTAAGCCTTCCGACACTGGATGACCAGCCAATATGACCTTTATTCTGTAGCTGCCCTACAACAATACCGGGTGCGATTCCTTGTTCGTGAGCAAAGCTAACGATAGAGTCGCGATCAAATGTATTTTTATCAACAAATTTATCAAGCTCTTTTTTAGGAATAAGTAAGTTTGCAGCAAATGCATCCGCTTCAGCTTCTTTTAACTTATTTTCTACAGTCTCATAAGGTGTTTCTGCATCTTCATCTTTTGCTGTCGACTGACCTTTACCATTATTGTCAATAAACTGCTCTTTTCGGCCATGCAAAACAATGTGACCTGCTTCGTGAAAAAAGTTAAACCAAAACTTATCGTCTGCTTTTCCTCTTAAACTAAGCTGAATAATTGCCTTGTCTTTATCTACCCAATGAGCTGCGCCGCTAGTTGCTACTCCGGGCAGTTCTTTGACATAAATAACCGCTACTCCCGCCTTTCTGCATAACTCCTGAATCTGAATATGACATTCTTCGAAGCTTTGAGTCGTTAACCTACGGCATTCAAACAATGCTTCTTTAAAACTCTTTAAAGAAAACGGAGAACACGCTATTTTTTGAGCTTCAATTTCTCCTTGGCGCAGCCAAGCCATTATATTGAAATGCTTTTTCTTATAAACGGTTGACGTTCTATAATTGACTTCAAGCTGTGACCAAACAGGAGACAACTGATTAAAGCTAGAAACACCAAAGAATTCATACAACCTTTTTAGTTTTTCAATTTTGTTAGACTCTTTCTTTACCCATCCAGCTTTTGCAATTTCTCGATAATTTATCTGATCTAAAAAAGAAAGTTCTTGGGTTAAGCTCTCTTCTTGTAACGCGTTGACTTTCCTAAGTTGATACTTAGCCTCCATAGCTAAAAGATCTTTTGCGGATTTTCCCAATACCATTTCAAAGCTTAAAGCAGTTTCAGGAGAAATAGGGGCGGAACCTTTTAAAATAGAATTTATTGTCTTAGCTGAAATACCAGTTCTTTTAGATAGCTCTATTTGTTGCATTCCAAGTTCTTGCAAAATTGTTTCAAGAAAAGCTCTTGGATAGCTAATAAGTTTAGATGTCATCAATACTCCCCTTGTTCTTATCATTTAAAAACAAAAAAGCACGAACTAATGATTCGCACTTAAAAATTTCACAAAAAAGGTAATTGATTGGTTACCTACCTGTGTCTTTTCGACAAAATAATAAGTACTTAATACTTACTTAGACGGTAATTCCAACATGTCAAGTATTATGTCACGAAAATACCATAATAAAAAGTTAAAAATACATCCTTAAGTGTTAAATTGTTTTTAATAAAAAATAATGGAAGTAAATGGTAATAAAAATAAAAAAAACAATTGCAATTATTTTGGTGATCGGGTTAGGATGTGAATATCCAGAGTAATAGTGAGGATTTGTATATACGAACAAAACAAAACAGATAAAAAAAAAGCAAACCCGGAGGGCTTGCCTTTAATTTGGGTTCAGTCGAAAGAATCAACTCAACCGGTGTAGGAACCAAGAGTATCTTTCGAAACCTCAATTAAGTCAAGCAATGCCTCCACATTATTAATCCAATTTAGCCCATTGGAGGGCATTGTAATGAAAAATTTTGACGTAAAAGTAATCATAAATGATCTTGAGTTAGGCATAGAGCAAGGTTTATATACCGGTTTTCAGCTGCTAACGCTCGCTGGTCTATCAGAAGATAAAGTTCTAGTACTAGAGCGACCTAATGACGTAGATACGCCTGTCAGTAACTCTGATTTGGTCTTAATTCAAGGGGGGGAGCTCTTCTCAGTATCCGCTAATGTCAAGGAACATAGTCCAAACTCGGTTAATCCTATAGACATAAACATAAACGCGAAAAAAGTTGAGACCGTCCACAATACCAAATTAACTGGTAAAGACATTAAGCTATTGGTCACAGACTCTCCCGAGAATAAATCTCTATACTTGGAACTGAATAAAAGGCCTGATCATTTAGTAGAAAATAATGAGACTATTCTATTAAATGGACCACTAAGGTTTCTACTAGTAGATAGAACTAACGAAGCTTCCGATATTCCTGATGTTGAAGAATGTACGCGTAATGAATTAACTATTCCCAAAAAAGACAAATATAGAATCAAGGTCGACAAGGAAAAGTTTATAGTCGAACGTCCAAGATTAACAGGTGGAGAAATACTGAAACTCGCAGGTTATGATTCATCCCGCTATTTATATCAAAAATTCAAAAATGGTGAACGCAAGCAAATAGACATAGATGAAAAGGTCGACTTTTCCGAGCCCGGTATTGAAAGATTTCATACTATAAGGTGTGAGCATCAGGAGGGTTTGGTAGACGCTAGAGCCGACTTCATGTTGTCTGAAAGTGATTCACAATTCTTGGATAGCTTAGGGCTTAAGTGGGAATGTGTTATTGAACGGAATATAAAACGCGTCGTAATTTATGATTTTCAACTGCCCAACGGATTCAATGTAAAAAAAGTAGATATGAATTTTCGGATACCCGATACATATCCCACCAGTCAAATAGATATGGCTTACTTCTACCCAGCAATTAGTAGAGCAGATGGAAAAACCATTAGAGCGCTAAGTAGCGATTTATTTAATGGTCTAAACTGGCAACGCTGGTCAAGGCATCGAACTGCACAAAACTCTTGGGAGCCCGGTGTAGATTCAATCGCTACACACACAGCCTACGTTCATTCTTGGTTTATCGCTGAATTAAATAAGTAGGGAGAGTGAAATGTCTATCAAATTTAAACTCTCATCCCAAACAATATCGGAATTACATAGCTGTTTGTACAACGGCGATGGAAAAGAAACTGTGGCATTTGTGCTTTGTGGGACAGCAATTACAAATGAGCAAGTAATTATACTTGCTCATGAAGTTGTGGCACTATCAAGTGAATCCTACCTTGATAGAAAATCTGACTTTGTGCGCTGGAGTACATTCGAGCTAAAGCCACTACTGGATAGAGCCGAAAAGGAGTCATTATCGATCGTTAAATTTCATTGTCATCCTAGTGGATATGACGAATTTTCAAATATTGATAATGAATCTGACAAAGAACTGTTCCCAAGTATATATGATTGGCTAGGTACTAAAGTTCCTTGCTTATCGGCAATTCTTTTACCTGATGATAGGGTCATCGCCCGCCATATAGATGCTAATGGTAATTTTTTCCCAGTATCCACCACTGTAGTTGGGGATATTGTAAAAAACTATTCAACTAAAGCGAGCTGTACTAAACCATTTCAAAAGTTTGAAGAAAGGAATCTGCAAACATTTGGTTCACTCACTAGAGATACCCTAAGCCAAATGAAAATAGCCGTTATTGGGTGTTCAGGTACAGGTTCACCAGTTGTCGAACAACTGAATCGTTTGGGGGTAGGAGAACTAATTCTTGTAGATCCTGACAAACTGGAACACAAAAACTTAAATCGAGTTACAAACACAACTATGCGGGATGCTGAACTTGCTTTGTTTAAAGTAGACGCGTTGCAAAATAGGCTAGCTGAAATAGGTTTACCTACGAGAATTACAGCCATACCTAGAACATTATTGAATAGGGAAGTTATCAAAATAGTATCTGAGTGTGATTTTATTTTTGGTTGCGTAGATTCTTCGGAAGCTAGAGTGGCGATTTCCCGAATTTCAAGTTTTTACTTAGTACCCTATATAGACATAGGAATTTGTTTGGATGCTGACGGGAGTGGAGGTGTTAGAAATATAAGTGGCAAAATAGGATATTTTCAACCAGGCATGTCAGATCATCTTACAAGACGATCCATTTTACCCTCTACTCTTGAAGCGGAATCCCTAAAACGAACTAACCCAGATGAATACCTTAATTTACTGGAAGAAGGCTATATAAAAGGAGTAAGTGAAAATAGTCCCGCCGTAATATCAGTCAACACGTACGCCTCTTCGTTGGCAATATTAGAGTTTTTAGCTCGGGTACACGAATATAGAAATGAACCTAACTCAAATTTTGCGCAGCAAACTTTTTGTTTAGTAAATAACTTTTTTGAAGAAAAGAGTGAAGAAGATTTTCTACCTTCGAAAGAACTGAAAAAATATGTTGGAAGAGGCGATTTGCCTTTGCTACTGGATATGCCATCGCTATCTGTTTCTTTGGAGGCTGCCTGATGCCAAAGTGGTTAAAGCAAATATTTAAAAGCCTAAGTGAATTCTTCAGTACTAAATATGTGGTTAAGTATGTAGATGAACTTCCGTTTAATCTTAGGAAAGGGGTTGTTTACGTTATTGGCGATGAAGAATTTCAGGCTGTAGCATCTTTTCATTGCCCTTGTGGCTGCGGAAAAGTTATTGACTTAAATTTATTGCCAGCTTCAAATAAACCTAGGTGGACAATTTGTACACCACATGGAAAACCAACGCTGTCTCCGTCTATTTGGAGAAAAGTCGGTTGTAAGAGTCATTTTTTTATACGAAATGGAAAGGTTGTTTGGGCAAAAGAATGTTAGGTTTTAATTAGAGCTGTTAAGGACGACAGCTCTCAACGAACCCGTACTATTGATTACCTAAAGATATAAAAGTCAATTATATCATTGACATAACTTTCATTCGGTTTTTATAAAATGTACTATTGCTGGCAGCACAAAAAGCTAAGGATAAGTCATTGGGAATAGATATTTGTAGAGCCCACACTGTTAGTTTAAACGAAACTCATGAATTAAGACTTGTTACAGGAGTAAATAGAAATCCAGTAGTTTCAAAAAAAAGTGGGTTGGAAATAAAATGCGTTTATCGACGCACAAAACATGGTGATCATGAAAGAGATGGAAACCCCTTCATATATGCGCTGAAAGGAAAAAGGCCATACTCAATTACTAGTAAGGAACTATTTCGTTTTAGACCAAGCTTTAAGCAAATTATTCATAAAATGGATATTCAAACTGAAGTCAACTTTGTTCTCGGGATGCCTTCTTCACATAATGTAGTAACACATTTCGGTAATAGAGTCGCTAGGAAGCTTGGGGCAACGTATATTGATGATTATTTTGCTAAGCAGAAGATTGGAGATATACTTGCTAATTTTGATATTACTGCAGTGCATAAAAATCATAAGAAGGCCGTGAATAATGTATTGTCAAAGTATGAGAAGTTAGACCCTGAGCAGGAAATCTCATTAAAAAAAATCAGAAATAATATACGACACTATTTTGAACCAGTTAAACTAAACCCCTCGTATGAGAATCTGGAGCCTAATGGTCATATATTGCTTGTAGATGATTTGCTTTCGACAGGAACAACGTTGCTTTCAGCTGAGAGGTTACTCAAGTCTCAAGGCGCTTGTGTCCAGAGTGCTTTTTGTTTGTTAAGTGACTTAACGACTCGAAAATAGTTGAATATGTTTAAAACATGGACTACTATGCACTTAGACCAAGCATACGCTCCTTGGTCTTAAAATATGAGGCATACATAGTATGTGAGCCCGTGCAGCACTTGTTACGGTCAGTTCGTAGGGGACAAATAGTAACATAAGAATGGCAGCGGCTTCTTCAACCTGCAGTTGTAAAATGCGCGATGGGGACCTTTTCAAGGTCCCCACCAAAACTCTTCAGCAATTTCTTCAGTTCAAAATTTGTCATTTCTGAATCGGTCTATTTAATTGTTACTCCGTCATTCCTGCAGCTACTGCGTTATATGACCACCTTAAAAACTGATCTAAAAACAGTTCTTTTTCAGATTCTAAACGAGCAATGGTGGCTTCCAATTTAGCTATTTTACTGTACGCATGAGCGAGAGCACCGTCACCATGATTTCTCGGTTTTTGATTACCTATTTTAACTTTTAGTCGCTCTTTAGCAGAATCCCAAGCATTTACTATTTCAGGGTGTTTGCGCAACCCAGCTTTGGTGTATGGGTGCCCTAACTCAAACTGAAGTGTGGTTCTGAGTCGGTCCCACGTTAATTTCCCAGTTGAGTACTTCGCCGCCATTTTTGAGCGAGGACACCAGCCCATAATCCGATTTCGCATATTTTCTTCTTGTTCTAAAGGCATTCTTTCTTCGGCTGGCAGTTTATCTATTGTGTCACTTAGTAAATCGTTTACAGTTCTTCTTACTCCATGAGGAGCAAAGAAGTCAGGTACTGATTCAATATAATTTCTAATACGTTCGAAAATTCTATTTACCTGCCGAGTCGAAATTCTAGAACCTTTTTCGCTAATGAATATATAGCCTTGTTTTCTTACCGAAAGTGGCAGCTTCGACCAATATTCTGTGATAAATTTATCAAATGCTTCTGTGGTTGAGTCTTTTATCGGGACTGTTCTTGCTATTGTCTTGGTAACATTAATAGCTAAACGATTTGTGCTATAAATTACATCCTCTACCTTAACGTTAAGAATTTCATTTCTTCTTCCGCCCGTATCTCTATAAAAGCGCCACAAAAGGTAATTACGGTGTCTTAGGAAGTCAGTTGAAAAAGGGTTTGATTCAGAGTCTGGTTTTAAATGTCCTTCAACGTCGTCTAAAACTGAAAAATCAAATCCTTCGAGTGATGGTTCATCATCTGATTTAGCAGACTTTGATGGTATTAATTCTAATATAAAACTCAAAACAATCTGAGCTTGTTTATCAAAAGCATTGTAAGCCTTGTCGTTTCTTATACATTCTCCAATAAACTTGTCTACATGCCATTTGATATAAAAGTAAACATATCTCATTCGAGTGGCTTTTTCTTCATTAGAAACCAATTCGTACTGTTTATTGTTAACGACTGAATTAGTTGGGTGCAGGGCTACTGTGTTATTTTCTTCTGCCTGACGGAGTATTGATTCATGAGTTATCAACTTCTGTGTAGAAACTTGATATCCCAAAAAATCAATTAACCCAGAAGTTTCGTCACGAGAAAATAGCCGACCATTGGTTAAACGTTCTTGGAAATTTATGTTAGCAGACAAGCCCCAATTGAATGCAGCTGCCAAAGACCTCAAAACCTTGTCGCAAGTCTTAGATTTTGCGCCGGCTTTAACGTACTTTGCTGTGAGATAAGTATTGGCCGCGAAATGAGGCTGCCCATGTTTGTCAACTAAGATAATTGACTCGTCGTCTGTATTCTTCTTGATAGTTTGAATTGAAAAATTCATCTTTAAACCTTCGTAAATAATTACGTAGATCTTAAAACAGAAACCTCGTACCTCTTCCTTCAATAATCAACTTTTTAATCGATAATCTATGCGAATCAAAAAAACAAAGCATTAAAAAAGGAGCATATTGCTCCTTTCTAATTTCTTAAATCATCTGCATGTTTACACTTTTTAGTACGTCTCAATAAGTTTGAAATCTTCCAAATAATTGAATTCAAAATTTGAATAATTTAAACCTTTAAAAACAATAACTAAGCGGTGTTTTGTTTACGATAATTAAGTAAGTCTCCTCATTCGACCGTGACACTTTTCGCTAAATTACGAGGTTGGTCAACGTCGGTGCCTTTGATGATTGCCACGTAGTAGCTTAATAGTTGTAATGGAATAGTGTAAACAATTGGCGCGATAAGTTCGTCAACGTGTGGTACTTCCATTACTCGCATTGTATCGTCGCCCTTGAACTTAGCGTCTTTGTCGGCGAAGACATACAAAATACCGCCGCGGGCGCGAACTTCTTCAACGTTTGATTTTAGTTTTTCCAACAATTCATTATTAGGTGCAACAACGATGATTGGCATTTCTGCGTCGATTAGCGCTAAAGGACCGTGTTTTAATTCACCGGCAGCATAGGCTTCGGCGTGAATATAAGAGATTTCTTTAAGCTTTAATGCGCCTTCCATTGCGATTGGGTATTGCTCGCCACGACCTAAAAACAGACTGTGATGTTTATCAGCAAATTCTTCAGCCATTTTTTCGATGCCTTCGCTCATTAGAAGTGACTCTTCTAATTTTGCAGGTAAGCTGCTAAGTGCAGTCACAATCTGTTTCTGAACTTCGGCTGTCATCCCTTTTTGTTTACCTAACGCTGCGGTTAACATAAGTAACGCAACTAATTGTGTGGTAAACGCTTTGGTTGATGCAACGCCAATTTCAGCACCGGCATTTGTCATAACCGCTAAGTCTGATTCTCTGACAAGTGATGAACCTGGCACGTTACAAATAGTTAAGCTGGCTTTGTAGCCAATTTCTTTTGCAAGTCTTAGTGCAGCAAGAGTATCTGCGGTTTCTCCAGATTGGGAAATCGTGACGATAAGCGAGTTTTTAGGAACATAAGATTTGCGGTAACGGAACTCAGATGCAATCTCGATATTACAACTTACATTGGCGAGTGACTCTAACCAATAGCGAGCAACCATGCCTGAGTGATATGAGGTGCCACATGCAATAATTTGCACATGGTCTATCCCTTTTAGGATTTCAGCGGCGTTGTCGCCTAAACAGTCTTCAATTACGGTATTTTCGTTAATACGGCTAGCTAAAGTATTACGTACTGCAATTGGTTGTTCATGGATTTCTTTTAACATGTAATGACGGTAAGCGCCTTTGTCACCTGCGTCATGAGTGACCGTTGATTCGTTAATTTCACGTGTTACTGGGTTACCATCGGCATCGTAAATATTAACTGAATCACGTGTTACTTCTGCCACATCACCTTCTTCTAAGAAGATAAAACGGCGAGTTACTGGTAAAAGGGCAAGTTGGTCTGAAGCAACAAAGTTCTCGCCCATACCTAAACCAATAACTAATGGTGAACCTGAACGAGCAACAACGATGCGATCAGGGTTTTGTGGTTCCATGATGACTGTGCCGTAAGCGCCTTCAAGTTGTTTAACTGAAACCTGAACTGCTGCCAATAGCGTATCGTGCTGTTTGCGGTTTTTTGCTACTAAGTGAGCAATTACTTCTGTGTCAGTGGCTGAGGAGAAGTCGTATCCGTCTTGTTGTAACTGTTCTCTCAGGCTTTCGTGGTTTTCAATGATACCGTTGTGAACTAAAGCAATTTCAGTTGACGAAATATGTGGGTGAGCATTGGCTTGCGTAACGCCGCCGTGAGTGGCCCAACGAGTGTGCGCGATACCAGTGGTACCATTTAGACCAGAAGCAGCTACGGCATCGGCTAGTGCCTGTACCTTGCCAACTTCGCGTTCACGTTTTATTACGCCGTCGCCATCTAATAAGGCGACACCTGCAGAATCATATCCACGATATTCTAATCGTTTTAAACCTTCTAACAGGATATTTACGATCCGACGTTCAGCTACACCACCAACTATTCCACACATGTTCTCTCTCCAATTAAACTTTTATAATTTTTACGTTATTTTTTGCGATTTGCGCTTCACTGTTTGCGTCAATGTCTGAATCAGTGATCAGGACATCTATTTCGCTCCAGGGAAGCTCTAAATTTGGTATTTTTCGTTGTAATTTGTCTGACTCTGCAAGGACGATAACTTGCTGAGATACTTTTGCCATCACGCGGCTTAAATTTGTTAATTCGTTAAACGTTGTTGTACCACGCGTAACATCAAGTCCAGATGCGCCTAAAAACGCCTGATCAAAGTTATATGAATCTAACATAGATTCTGCGAGTTGGCCTTGAAACGAACAGGATTGTGGGTCCCATGTGCCACCAGTCATCAACAAGGTTGGTTCGTTTTCAAGTTCAAAAGTTTGATTCGCCACTTGCATTGAGTTGGTCATGACCACTAAACCTCGCACATGTTGAGCGTGCAGCAATAATGTTGATGTGGTTGAGCCACTATCTATGACAATTCGGTTGTGATCTTTTATTAAACTGGCCGCGGCTTTAGCAATGTTTTGTTTGCGACTAGAAACCTGAGGACTACTGAGCTCGGATGAGCCTTTTGGTAGTGAGATAGCACCGCCATATTTACGCAACAACAATCCACTGTTTTCAAGTGCGGTTAAGTCTTTGCGAATGGTCACTTCTGACGTACCAAAGCTAGCCGTTAATTCATCTACGCTCACTTCTAATTTGTCATTTACTAAGTCAACAATTGCTCGTCGTCTAGATTGAGTGTCGCGTTTTTGCACTTAAAAGTCCCGTTTATCGTTTGATATTTGTTCAAATTGTTTATCGGATAGTGAACCTAGTCATTTTCGAAAGCAAGTTGGGAAACAGGCTTTCGAAATTAACAATGTTCGAATCTTGTAACTTTCGAAACGAAACCATTATAGTTTCGTAATAACACACGTCAAGTTGTTCACAAAAAATATAAAGTCGATAAAATAAAATACCTCATCTATATTAACTATTATCTATATCAACTAGCTTAAACTAATATGACTGTACATAGCATCCGATTCAAATATACCGCAGCCTTTGGCGCAATTGCGCTATTTCTCATACTGTTGGTGGCATTTTATAACGCACTAATATCTAAAACTGAATCTGCGTTAGATTTATTTGGGAAAAAATTTAATCCAGCTATCTCGGCTGTTTTAAACGCCGACAGAGATTTATATCAAGCCCGTGTTGCCGAGCAGCTAGTTTTACTTAATTCCCCTAATAGTGAATCTGCTAAACAAGCATTTGTCGATTATCAAGATAATGCGCAACAAGCGCTTGACCGCATGAATAAGTACAAATCGCTGCTTCAGGCTTATCCTGAGATTTTAGCTAAATTAAGTGGGTTTGAACCAGCCTACAAAACGTGGTTGCAAGAAAGTGGCGAAGTTTTTGAATTGGTCAGTAAGAGTGATGTTTACAAAGCTCGGGATGTAAGCGCTAAGAGTTCGTTAGTGGCTTTTGAAGCGCTGCGGAGTTTTTATGACATTGCAGGGGAAGAAGCCGACAAAATGTCTAAGTTTGTGTCATCAGAAACAGTAGACTCGGTGGCTAACCAACAGAGTGTTTTGCTTACGATTAGTTTAATTATTGTTTGTGGAATGATGACGATTGGTTATATCGGTCCTAAGTTCATGTCAAATTCTTTGATAACGCTACGCAACCAAATTGATAGCTTAAACAGCGGCGATGGCGATTTAACTCAACGTCTTAATTCGAAACGCCATGACGAAATTGGTGATGTGGAAAACAGTTTAGATCAGTTTGTAAATGATTTAGCGAAACTTATCTCGTCCATTGTTGGTCAGTCTTCAAAAGTTATTGAGGGTGTTGGACAGATGGATGGCGGTGCGAAAAGAGTGCAGGAGATCAGCCAAGAACAATCTGAATCTGTTGAGCAAATCGCGACGTCTGTAAATGAGATGTCTTATGCAATAAAAGAAGTTGCTGAAAACGCGCATTTAACCGCAGATGAGTTACAGCAGGTAACAGTATTGACTGAAGAGGGCACTCGAATTACTGAATCAGCCGTTACTGAAATTTCTAACTTGTCAGATACGGTTGCCAATGCGGCTGAGGTTATTATTAAATTGTCTGAGAACTCAGCGGATATAGCATCGGTTCTAGATGTTATCCGTGGTATCGCTGAGCAAACAAACTTACTGGCATTAAATGCAGCAATTGAAGCCGCCCGTGCGGGTGAGCAGGGACGAGGCTTTGCCGTTGTAGCAGATGAAGTGCGTACGTTGGCGAGTAAGACTCAGCAGAGTACTGAGAACATTCAAAAAATGATCGAGAATTTACAAAATGGTGTTGAACATGCTGTGGAATCGATTAATGCCGGTAGCGCGGTAACTGAATCTACAGTAGCACTGTCTAAACAAACCTTAACGGCGTTATCTAAAATTGCAGAAGCTTCGCAAAAAGTAACCGACGTTGCTGCGCAAACCGCAACCGCGACTGAAGAGCAAAGTCAGGTCGCACAAGAAATAAGTAAGTACCTAACAGAGCTCGCTGATAAAACGGCAAATACGTTTGAAATTGCGTCGCAAAATGGCGAGAGAGCAAGAAATGCCAGAGTTGAGGCGAAACAACTCAGTGATTCGGTAAGTCGATTTAAACTGAATTAACCGGGTTAATCTGACTAAGGGTAAAGCTCGGTTTACCGAAGTGTTGGTTATGCAGAATAAATAGAACTAACCAAACATATAGACTCAAAGAAGTTATCTATAATAGGTAACTTCTTTGAATTTTATATATTACTGAATAACTGCGATAAGGCTGTTTAAACTGCCGCTTGATGTCGCTAATGCTGGGTGACCTGCATGGAATGTTAAAGCTTGATTAATTAAACTCGCCGCTCGATTTAATTCACCATCTTCTGCCAACTCAACTGCAGTTTCATTCACTTTCTTAATTAAGTCGTCAAAATATCCAGCCACTTTTTCATTATCAGGTTCAGCCGCTAATACTTTAAATAAAGCATCATTTGCATTTTTAGTGCTGTCGCCTACGCTAAAAAAGTTACCACTGCGGATATATGATCTCGCATTTGTAAGCAACGCCTTGCGGTTTCTTGATGACATGGTTGGAGAATAGGTAGCTTGTGCATAATCCAAACGTTTTTGTTTTAATGCACTTAATTCATCAAGCTTTACTAGTGTTGAACTCCAACTGGCCATTTCAGGTATCGCACCAAGTGCTTGATGCAATAAGTTTCTTGCCAACTCAATTTTACCGTCGCTAACTAATTCTTTTATTTCTTCATCAAGCTCTTTAACTAGTTTAAACATACCCGTTTTTGCTTTTGAATTATCCGGTTCGCTGGTCAATACACGTTTGTATTTAGAGTAGGCGTTCGACGACTCAGGAGCGAAAAATTGCTTTCTTTTTAGGTAGGTTTTTGCATTTGACAATAGCGCATTACGAGTTGATGTAGACAACTCTGGAATATATTCATTTGGATCATGTAACGCACTAATATGACTATCAATGTTTTGTAATCCAATCGCACGTTCATTTAAATTAAGCAATAATGCGTGATCTGGTAGCTCGCTCAGGCCTTGTTCGGTCAGTGAAATGGCTTTAAAAATTTCTCCGTCATCCAGCAAATCATCAACTTCTTCTTGAACGTCTTCAAGCAAATTAAAATACTGGGCAATCGCTTTGGTATTTTTAGGATTGTCTTTTAACAAACGTCTAATATTGTTAAAGGCATTTTTATGTTCAGGAGCAAAAAATTGTTTTTGACGTAAATATACTTTGGTATTTGAAATCAACGTCCTAACCTGACTACTCGACAGTTGATTTGTTGCTTTTAGGTCAGCAGGAGAAATTTTTGGTACTGGTGTCTTTGCAACTTGACTGGTGGTTGCAGGGGCTTGAGTAAAACTTTGTTTTAATGCCGCCCAACTGGAAGGCTCAACACCTACTTCATACTGCAGTGACAAATATTCAAGTTTTAAACGGTCAGCGTCTAACGACTGACCTTGCTGAACAAGTGCCATTACCTGTTGTTTAGTTGCGGTGTCGAGTAACAATGCAAATGAATGGGTTTTTGGGTGCTCACTGTCGGTTTTAGCCATCATTTTGTAGACGCTAAACGCACTTGCACTTCTACCTGAAAGGGTATCTGAGGAAATGAACTTGATCCCCTGCTCATACAACGTATCTAAGATTAACGTATTGTTAGCACTTAACAAACTTGAAAATCCAATAAGAATTGCTGCAAAAGTAGTGATAAACCGTTTGTTCATGATAAATTCAGGGCCTTTGATTTGTCGAGTTTAAAAACACAGTACATTATACTGAATTCGAGTTATTATTCTATTAATTAGTCGAGCATTCCCCGACGACTGAATCGATGTATTAGTTACTGCAATGGTATTAAACGCTCCGGTATTACTAAAAAAGTAACACCGGATCATGAGTTTAGCCTTTTACAGGACGTGGCCAATTGTCTATGTTTCGTTGCTTTCCGCGCGCAATTGAAAGAGCATTTTTTTCAACATCTTTGGTAATCGTTGAACCTGCAGCAACAAAACCGTTTGCAGAAATGGTAACCGGTGCCACAAGTGTTGAGTTTGTGCCAATAAATGCGTTGTCTTCAATGGTCGTTTTAAATTTATTCACACCATCGTAGTTTGCCGTGATAACGCCGGCACCAATGTTTACACCTTGGCCAACTGTTGTATCACCTAAATAAGAGAAATGATTAACTTTAGACCCTTCGCCTAATGTTGATTTTTTCATTTCTACAAAATTGCCGACCTTAGCTTTATTGCCAACGACCGCACCAGGGCGCAATCTAGCGAATGGACCAATTTGAGCATTAGTTAAAACTTCGGCTGACTCAATAATGCTATTTGCGTGAACCACAGTGTTATCACCAATCACGCAGTCAATAAGCAAGCAATTTGGACCAATAACCACATTGTTACCTAAAGTAACTTTGCCTTCAAAAACAACATTGATATCAAGCTCAACATCTTGGCCAACGGTTACGTCACCACGGACGTCAACTCTGCTTGGATCGCGCATTGACGCGCCTGCCAACATTAGCTTTTCGGTTTCACGTTTCTGATATTCACGTTCTAAAGCGGCTAGTTGTACACGGTTGTTCGCACCTTCAACTTCCATTGCACTGTCGGGATGTGCTGTTGTTACAGCATAGCCTTGCTCATTCGCCATAGCGATAATGTCGGTTAGATAGTATTCGCCCTGTGCATTGTCGTTTGAAAGGTTATTCAACCACGATTTTAACAAGTCGCCGTTAACCGCCATTATGCCCGTATTTACTTCATTGATTGAGAGTTGTTCTGGATTTGCGTCTTTTTGCTCAATAATGCCTACAACTGAACCGTTTTCACGAATAATTCGACCGTAACCAGATGGATCGTCTAGTTTAACAGTGAGAAGCGCAATGCCTTTTTCTGGTTTAACAGCGAGTAACCGTTCTAGAGTTGCGCTTTGAATAAGTGGTACGTCGCCATATAGAATTAAAATTGTATCGTTGTCAGGCATAAATTGTTCAGCAACCTTTACCGCGTGACCGGTTCCAAGTTGCTCAGCTTGCAGTGCCCAATTGGCGTTGTTTTCAGCAAGTGCCTGTTTTAACGTGTCGCCGCCATGTCCGTATACTATTGTCACTCCTGACGCATTCAATGCAGTACCTGCATCAATTACATGTTGTACCATAGGCTTGTGTGCAACTGGGTGCAAAACTTTTGGTAAGCTAGAACGCATACGTGTGCCTTTTCCGGCAGCTAAAACCACGACAGATAAACTCATTTGGGCAATACTTCCATTTTAATTATTTTAAACGCAGGTATTATACGCAATCAGATGACATTTTTTTGAATTTTTTTATTAATGTATAAAACCAACAATTTTAAGTTATTAGTCTCAGCTTGTTTGCTTGGCCATCCGGTTCGGTATGACGGTAAGAGTAAACCTTTGGCTGACTTAAGTTGGTTAAAGCAGTTACAGCAAGACGGTAAGTTAGTGGTTATGTGTCCAGAGGTGATGGGCGGGCTTAACACACCAAGGGCGCCAGCTGAATACGCTGAAGGTAAAGTCATCACTGTACAGGGAATTGACGTAACAGAGGCCTTTGAAAAGGGGGCTGACCAAGCATTAGCACTTTGCCAAGCGCACCAAGTGAGTCACGCCTTGCTGAAAGCGAATAGTCCAAGTTGTGGTAATCAACAAATATATGACGGTACGTTTAGCGCTACTTTAATTGATGGTGAAGGGGTAACGGCTAGGCGACTGCGTGAAAATGGTGTCGCGGTTTTTTCAGAATTGCAGCTTTATGAATTACAACAGCAGCTAAATCACTCAGATTAGCTAATTCGTACTCAATCATAGAAATGTCGCGCGCAGCTTTTACTAAGGGCATTGCGCGCCACGATTTCGTATTACTTTTTGGAATTAACTGCTGCAACTGATACTGAGTTTACCTGCCCAGTCTGGGGGCAATTTACTATAAAGGTCGAAGTCAGGCTGCTCGGCAAATGGCTGTGATAACACCAACAACAGTTCCTCTAAAGGTTTGTTATCTCCACTCTCTGCAGCTTCAATGACTTGCTGTGCTAAGTAGTTTCTAACAATGTATTTGGGGTTTACCGAATACATGAGCTCGCAACGTTCATCATCTGAAATAACTTCCATAGAAACACGTTTTTTATAACGTTTTAGCCAAGCTGTTGCTGCATCACGGTCGACAAAGGTATCAATAAATACTTGTTCATTTTTGTCACTAAAACGGACATTGCTTAACATTCGCCACGTATAGGTATAGTCGCGTTTTTGTTCCTGCATGAGGGTGAGAAGTCCCCCCAACAAGGCTTGATCTTCTTTTTGCTTTTCTTTAAAACCAAGCTTTTTCCGCATTAATGAAGAATAATTATCAAGTAAAATTGTTTCGTACTGTTTTAGCAATTCGGTCAATTCTTCTTTTGACAATAAAGGCGAAAGTGAATAGCCAAGCGCGTTGAGATTCCACAACCCTATGCTCGGTTGTTCGTCAAATGCATATCGACCAGTGTGATCTGAATGATTGCAAATATGTGATGGTTCATACACATCTAGAAAACCGTAGGGACCATAATCAAAAGTGATGCCCAAAATTGACATGTTGTCGGTGTTCATAACCCCGTGGCAAAATCCATAAGCTTGCCACTTCGCAATCATTTCCGCTGTCGTTCGGATCGTGAATTTAAGTAATTGATAAGCTTGCTGTTGCACTGAGGCATTGGGCTTTAGAGCGCGTATTTCATCCGACGATTGCGGCAATACGTCAGTTACAGCGTATGCCACAAGTTGTTCTAATAATTTAGTATCGTTTTGATAAAAGGCGTATTCAAAATGACCAAAACGAAGGTGACTTTCGCAAACCCGGATTAAAGCGGCACCGGGTTCGATGGTTTCACGCTGGACTTTTTCACCTGTTGTAAATAAGCCTAAAGCCCGGGAAGTTGGTATCCCCAAATGATGTAATGCTTCGGAAGCTAAATATTCGCGTATGCAGCTTCTTAATACTGCTCGGCCATCGCCAAATCGAGAATATGGAGTTTTTCCCGCGCCTTTTACGTGAATATCCCAACGCCCTGTGTCGGAAAGTAATTCACCGAGTAACAATCCGCGGCCATCGCCTAATTCGGGATTATATTGACCAAATTGATGCCCTGTGTATTTTTGCGCAATAGGTTGGGCCGCATCTACCATTTGATTTCCGCTAAACCAGTTAAGCCATTCAGATTGGCTTTCTAAGGCAGTCGCATCGATATTGAGTATCTTACTTGTTTGCGAACTGATACTTACCCACTTAGGTTTTGGGAATGCCGTTGGATTTACAAAATGCCCTAATTCAGACAACGAATTAGCATACGTATTGGAAAATCGTAAGTCGGTAATTTTTGTCGATTGCTTGCCAGATAGAATAGTCATAATCGTCGTTAATTTGATCTCAAACAAAGTGTGCGCCTTTCAATAGTTTACGCTATATTTAATTCAAATGTTTGGTGTTAAGCTGAGAAAAAGTAAAATTACAATAGGGGTTAAGATGAAAAGTTTAGTGTTTGGCCTGGTTGCCATTATGTCACTTAGTTCAACAACTGTACTTGCTGGCGATGCTGCTGCAGGTAAAACAAAATCCGCAGTTTGTGCTGCTTGTCACGGTGCTAACGGAATTAGTGCAATTCCAATGTACCCAAATTTAGCAGGTCAAAAAGAGCAGTATTTAGCGAAACAGCTAAAAGACTTTAAGGCGGGAAATCGTAAAGACCCAGTTATGGGCGCGATGGCTATGCCACTGACAGATGCCGATATTGCTAACTTATCAGCGTATTATGCGTCGCTAAAATAAAATAAAGTAAATTTAAAATGATAAAACCGACGTTTTGTCGGTTTTTTAATGCCCAGAAAATAACCTAGGTCGATTGGTATTGATTCTGAATTTTACAATTCAGATACGTGACGATTGATCACTGATAAAAACGCGTCACCATAGCGACGTAGTTTTGTTTCACCAACCCCGGATACTAACAACATATCGCGTGGCGTAGTGGGTAATTTGTCTGCCATATCCGCCAGAGTTGCATCTGAAAATACGACAAACGGTGGCACATTATGCTCTTCTGCTATGGATTTTCGAAGTCCCTTCAATCGAGCAAACAATCGTTTGTCGTAATTTACAGGTGCGGCTTTTTCAAATAGCTTTTTGGTATTTAATCTCGGTACAGCAAGTTGTAACGTCGATTCGCTGCGTAAAATAGGGCGAGCCTTTTCGGTTAAAACAAGACTACTACCGCGGCTAATATCTTGTTCAATCAAACCTTGATGTATTAGTTGGCGAATAATGCTGAGCCAATAGTCGTGCGTTTGTTCTTTGCCAATTCCATAGGTGCTCAATTCGTCATGTCTATGATCTTTAATCCGGATCCCTTGGCTGCCACGTAAAATATCGATGATATGACCAATTCCAAAACGTTGACCACTGCGGTAAATACAAGACATTGCTTGTTGCGCTAATAATGTCCCATCAAACGAGGTCGGTGGGTCTAAGCAAATATCGCAATTACCACAACCTGTGGTTGTAGGTTCGTTAAAGTAGTTTAGTAATACTTGGCGACGACAGGTTTGTGCATCAGCAAGGGCGACCATAGCGTTAAACCGTTGGAGTTCAACTTTTACTCGGTCTTCATTTTGATTGTCGCTGATCATTCGGCGAATTCGAGGTACATCGCCTGAGTCGAAGAACATAAGGCATTGGGCGTCAAGTCCATCACGTCCAGCACGTCCAGTTTCTTGATAATAACTTTCTATGGTTTTTGGCAGATCGTAATGAACTACAAATCGAATATTAGGCTTATTTATACCCATGCCAAACGCCACGGTCGCGACCACAATTTGAATTTGGTCTCGCTGAAATTGCTCTTGTACTTTTATTCTGTGGGCGTTTTCGTGACCTGCATGATACGGCGCAGCATTAAAACCTTTTTGTTTGAGCTTTTCTGCGACGTCATCAACTCGGGCACGACTCGAACAATACACCACACCGCAAGCATCGGTTTGTGTTCCAACAAAACTTAATAACTGATTCAGTGGTTTGAATTTTTCTTCTATGGTGTAGCGCAAGTTAGCGCGGTCGAAACTGCCAATATGGATATAGGGGTCGTTAAGATTGAGTTGGTGGCTAATATCAAATCGCGTTGCTTTATCGGCCGTCGCCGTTAATGCCATGATTGGCACATGCGGGAATAGGTTTTTAATTTGGCCTAAGCGCAGATAATCGGCACGAAAATCATGTCCCCAATGAGACAAACAATGTGCTTCATCAATTGCAAATAGACTGACCCCAGCTTGATGTAAGTGATCTAAAAATCGCTGCTGTAGCAAACGTTCTGGCGACACATACAAAATTTTTATTTCACCGTATTGCAACTGATTTAACGTTTGAAATTGCTCTTGTCGAGTTTGCTGACTATTAATGTAACTCGCTGCGATACCAAGCTCATTAAGTTGATCAACCTGATCTTTCATTAACGACAAAAGAGGGGTAACGACTATTGTTACATTTGGCAGCAATAATGCGGGTACTTGGTAACACAAACTTTTACCGCCACCCGTAGGCAATAGAACCAAGGTATCTTGTTGATTAATGCTGGATTCAATGACTTTATCTTGGCCCATGCGAAAAGCATCGTAACCAAATATTTTTGTCAAAATGTCGAGTGGTGTAGTCTGGTTGTCGGTCAATTTAGCGGTTCAAATTAAATATTTGGGGGCATTGTAGCATTGGAATCAAATGTTATACTCATCCGATCAGTTATTTTGGAATTATTTTTATGTTATCAAATGACGACGCTCGATCTTGGTTGGTAAATGTGTTCACCAATTTAAATTTCAACAAAAATTTAGGGCTAAAGATCACCGTTTGTGAGGCAAACAAAGCTGAAATTAGATTTGTGTGGGATGACAAATTAATGGGCAATCCAATGCAAAAAATTCTGCACGGGGGCGTAACCGCATCGGCACTCGATACGGTGGGTGGCATTTTGGCCATTTTTAGCCGGATGGAGAAAATGCACTTTGAAGATTCAGCCGCATTAATCGAATTTACCAAAAAAGTGGGAACTATCGATTTAAGAACGGATTATTTGAGACCCGGTCGTGGTGACGAGTTTATTGCAACAGCGCAACTGATCCGTTCCGGCAGCCGAGTTTGCGTGACTCGCATGGAATTACATAATCAAAAAGGTGATCAAATTGCCTTTGGTACTGGGACTTATTTGGTTGGTTAGTACAATAAATGCCTAGAACCTTAGACATTTTTAGTCCAACTCTTTAATATTACTGACTAAATAAAAAAGATATACAATATTTAAAATATAAAAATAAAGGGATAAGGGAATTTTATGTGGAAGAAAATTTTAGCAGTTGCCTTGCTAATAACGGCTTTTGGCAGTTTTGCGGAGAAAAAAATACCGCTTGAGAATTTTGTTAAATTTTCAGAATTTGGTTCTGTTAAAATCTCCCCAAAGGGCGATTATTTAGCTGCAACAACCGTTCGCGACGGTAAACGAGTTTTGGTGGTATTGCAACGCGATACTATGAAACTAATAAATGTCGTGCAATTCGACGGTGATAAAGAGCAGGTTGGCGGATATAACTGGGTCAGTAAAGACCGTCTTGTATTACAAAAAACTTATATGCGCGGCGCTTATACGCAACCGTCTTATCATGGCGAATTATTAGGTGTTAATGCCGATGGCTCAAAATCACAATACTTAATGGGACACAAAGCTGGAGGCAAGTCATTAGGAGCATCAAGCAAAGCTGATGCGCTTCGTGCGTCATCTTTAGTGTTAGACCCTTTAGTACATGATGACAATTATTTTCTTGCAGAAGTTCATCCTTGGTTGAGAAAAAGCGGCGCAGACCGACACTCAACTGTCTATCTTGTCGATGTTTATACTGGTAAACGACGTAAAGTGACACGCTCGCCAGCCTTTAACGCGCAATATATTACCGACGGTAATGGTGAGGTTCGCTTCTCGGTCTCTAGTAATGATTATATTGATCAAGAAGTTTATAAGCGGGATGTTGAGACTGGCGAATGGACTAAGTTTAACAATTCGTTTAAACACCTTAGTAAAATTACACCACGCGTTATCGTTGATGGCGAAGACAATGCGATGTTTGTTACCGCAAGTGAAGACGGTGCGCCAATCGGTTTGTACAAAATCGATTTTGAAAAAAATTCAGTTGAGTTAGTGAGTAAAGATCCAGTTGTAAATATTAGAAATGTTTATGGCAATGAAAAAGACGGCAAAATATATGCGGTTGAATATGAAAATGGTTACCCGGCTTATGAATTTGTCGATGGAAAAGCACTTTTATCAAAGCGCTTAAAAGGTTTGTTACAAGCCTTACCTGGTCATCAAGTTCAAATTGTGAGTTCTACTCCGGATGAGCTATTTCAGATTGTTATCGCTTATAACGACCGTAATCCAGGTGATTATTACATAATGCATCCGGACGAAAAAACCGGAAAACCTAAAATTCAATATTTGTTTTCAGCACGTAGCTGGATTAACCCCGATCTTATGGCAAGTACTCGTCCAGTTAAATACACAACTCGAGATGGTATTGAAATTAATGGTTATTTAACGGTTCCTAAAGGCAAGGCGGAGAAAAATTTACCATTGATTGTTATGCCTCATGGTGGACCACATGGACCGCGTGATTACTGGGGATTTGATCCAGAAGCGCAAATGTTAGCGAGTCGTGGATTAGCGGTGTTAAAAGTGAATTTCAGAGGATCTGGTGGTTACGGTCCTGCGTTTGAAAAATCTGGTCACGGCAAGTGGGGCACGGAAATTCAATATGACATAATTGACGGCACCAAATATTTAATCGACCAGGGCATCGCCGACAAAAACAACATTTGCATCATGGGCGCAAGCTTTGGTGGTTATTCGGCATTGATGAGTCCGATAATTGAGCCAGATTTGTACAAATGTGCTGTTGGTGTAGTTGGTGTTTACGACTTACCTTTGATGTTCAAAGAAGGTGATGTGCAAGAGCGCCGCTCTGGTGATAAATATTTAAAAGCGGTGTTGGGGCAAAATGTTGCACTTCAAGAGTCAATGTCTCCATCGTATAATATCGATAAATTGAAAGTACCCGTACTTATTGCTCATGGTGGAATGGACCAACGAGCGCCAATTGAACAGGCTGAAAGTTTGATTGCCGCCCTAGAAAAAGAGGATCATCCGTATGAGTATTTGTTGTTTGAGAAAGAAGGTCATGGATTTTATTTAGAGAAAAACCGCCTTAAGTATTTCAAACGCGTACTTAAATTCTTAGGTAAACATATCGATTTTTAGTTGGGTTGACCGCTTATTATGAGGCGGTCAATGCGATAAATGGTTAGTTTATTGAACGTCACAACGCATTGTTGTAGAAACAAAAAAACCGATGTTGCATATCAACATCGGTTTTTTATTTTTATCAAAAGCCACAGCTTACTTAAGCTTTTAATTGTTATTGATTTTCCTATTTATAATAGGGCTAGAATTGACTCCGCGTCACTCACTGCAAATTCTTTTGGTTCTTCAACATTGAGCTGAGTCACAATTCCATCGTCAACGATCATCGCGTATCGGCGTGAGCGAATACCACCAAAAATGCCTGTTTCAGCTTCTAAGCCAATTGCTTTTGTGAAATCAGCACCGCCATCCGCTAACATTAGTAAGTGTTCGGCATTATGTGCTTTACCCCAAGAGGACATGACAAAAGCATCGTTTACAGATAAACAAATAACTTTGTCGACGCCTTTTGCTTTTATTTTATCAAAATTGACAACATAACCCGGCAAGTGACTTTCAGAGCAGGTTGGCGTAAATGCACCAGGAACTGCAAACAAAACGACTTTTTGGCCAGCAAACAAATCTTCTGTGGTAACGGTTTTTACTTCGTTTGTGTCAAAAAACTGGAATTGTACACTTGGTAATTTGTCATTCACTTCAATCATAAAAGGTTCCATTGTTAGACCATCGCGGCCTTAATATATAAATCGAATCGGTTCTTTTTTGTTTTTATTTGACTATTTGGCGTCTGTTCGTTCAAAAACGGCGCATAGTCAGGCCTTTTTACTACAACACGTTTTTGCGCTAATTGATAGGCTAACGGTAATAATTGATCGGCATCGGCATCATCTCCAACAAAAGATTGGAACAATGCCATATCTTTTTTAACGGCGGCAGATTTTTCTCTATGCGGAAACATTGGGTCGAGATAAACCACGTCGTATTGTTGGTTTGATGAAATTGAGTCTTGCAGCGCATCGTGTGACGTTTTATTGATTAACTGCATTCTTTGTTCGAACCAATCAATAGAGCCGTCTGAGATGGCGCGTCGAAAACCATCCACTAACATCATATAAACAGGCGGCTGTCTTTCAACTAAAGTGACATTGCAGCCAAGACTGGCCAACACAAATGCATCTTTCCCCATTCCAGCAGTTGCATCTAAAACGTTAGGCGTTGCGCCTTTATTTAATCCGGCCGCTTTGGCGATAGCTTGATTTTTACCACCCCCGAATTTATGACGATGAGCGGTGGCGCCACCCGTAAAGTCCACATTGATTAGGGTTTTTCCGTCTTTAGTTAAACAAAATTTATTGTCTTCAAACAAGCCATAAACCGAACCGTTTTGCGGGGCCTTGTTAACCATTTGCCAGCCAAACGTTTCTGCAAGTTCGATGAGTTGCAGTGGCGCTGAGCGCCAATTATAAAATGGTAAAGAAGATTGTTGAGTTTGCTCAGTCAATGGTGTTAGTTCCCGCTTCAATGCCAACAAAATTGTCGCCCACGGAAAAAGACAATATTCGACTCAGTTGCTTGTACGTTAGACCGGTGGACTCGTGCCAGGCGTTAAAACATTGTTGAATTACGGTTTGGCTTTTTTTGCTTGAGATCCCGCCATCAACTAATTTATAAGCTCGAAAATAGGCTTCATTGTCTCTACTAATTAGAAATCCATCTTTGCCCATAAACCTTAATGCATAAGGGCCTGTGTTTCCACCAAGTCGAGCGCCGTGTTTTTTCAAAAATTGCCACAAACCAATAATGTCGTCGCAGGGCCAATTTGCAATAAATTTACCAAATGAGCCGTGTTCAGCGCTTACTTCATAAATCATTTGGGCGTTGGCCTTAATGGTCATAACCTTGTTACCATTACGGATTATGCGTTCGTCTTTGCATTTTTGTTCCCACATTTCGTCGGACATCATCAGCATTTTTTCAATATCAAAATTAAAAAAGACTTCTTCAAAGCCGGACCATTTTTGCTCAACAACTCGCCATACAAAACCACTTTGAAAAACTTGTTTAGTAAATGCGGCTAACCATCTGTCGTCAGAAAGACTGGCTATTTCGTCGGCGTCAAATATGTCGCCGGCCATATCCATTACTATCTCTTTAGAGCCTTTTCGTTCAATAGCGCGGGCTAATATCCGGTCAAAGGGCTCAAGTTTTTTTAAAAATTCTGACATTAAAATCGTCCAAATAAAGTCAAATCATGCTTATGCGGCAATGCCACAGTGTCGTAATAATGCATCAATTTCAGGTTCGCGACCTCTAAATGCTTTAAATAATTCCATAGGTTCCGCACTGCCGCCTTTTTCCAGAATATTGGTTAAAAAGCTATTGCCGGTATCGGAATTAAAGATCCCGTCTTCTTCAAATTTAGAAAATGCATCTGCTGATAAAACTTCTGCCCACTTGTAAGAATAATATCCAGCTGCATAACCGCCTGCAAATATATGCCCAAATCCATGTTGAAAGCGGTTATAAGCAGGTGGTTGAACGACGGCAACCTGCTGTCTGACATCGTCCAAAATAGCCTGAATTTGTGAACCTTTAGCTGGGTCGTATTCAGCGTGGATTCGGAAATCGAATAAGCTGAACTCTAATTGTCTCGCCATTTGCATCGCTGATTGAAAGTTCTTCGCCGCAAGCATTTTGTCTAACATGTCTTTTGGCAATGGTTCACCTGTTTCGAAGTGGCCTGAAATAAATGCCAGTGCGTCTTCTTCCCAGCACCAGTTTTCTAAAAACTGACTTGGTAATTCAACCGCATCCCAGGCTACGCCATTAATACCAGACACAGAGGCTTCGTCAACCTGAGTTAACATGTGATGAATACCGTGGCCAAATTCGTGGAATAAAGTAACGACTTCATCGTGGGTAAACAACGCGGCGTTGTCACCGATAGGTTGATTAAAGTTACAAGTTAAATACGCTACAGGGTTTTGGAGCTGATCTTCAGACCATAATACTCGTCCGCGACAATCGTCCATCCAAGCACCACCGCGCTTTTTTTCTCTTGCGTATAAATCTAGATAGAAACTGCCACGGTATTTCTGGTTTTTATCAACGATATCAAAATATTTAACGTCTTTATGCCATTTATCAATGCCGGTTTTAACTTCAGTTACTGTAACCCCAAATAGGCGATTTACAACGGTAAACAACCCATCGAGTACTTTACTTTCTGGGAAGTACGGGCGTAACGCTTCGTCTGAAATTGCGTATTTAGCTTGCTTTAATTTTTCACTATAAAACGCATAATCCCAAGGATTCAGTTCGCTCACACCAAACTCACTTTGAGCAAATTGGCGTAATTCTTCAACTTCTTGCTTTGCTTGCGGCAGTGATTTTTCAGCAAGTTGGCTTAAAAATCCTAATACTTGTTGCGTATTTTCTGCCATTTTTGTTGCCAACGAACTCTCTGCAAATGACTCAAAGCCGAGTAGTTGCGCCAACTCATGGCGAAGTGCCATCAACTCATCAATAATTTCAGAGTTGTCGTATTGTCCTGCAAATGGCCCTTGGTCAGAAGCTCGAGTTGAAAATGCGATAGACATTTCTTTTCGAAGCTCTGCGTTTTCAGAATAGGTCATAACCGGCAGATAACTTGGGAAGTCGAGGGTAAACAGCCAACCGTCTATTTCTTTTACTTCAGCCATTTGTTTTGCCGCGGCAATTGCAGAGTCAGGTAGTCCTGCTAATTCGACTTCGTCGGTAATGACTTTTTGAAATGCTTGAGTAGCATCCAATACATTATTGCTAAAAGTTGAGCTCAACTCTGACATTTTTGCTTGGATTTCACCGTAGCGTTTTTGTTTGTCTTCCGGCAAGTCGATACCCGATAATTTAAAGTCTCGCAGGGCATTGGTAATAACTTTTTTCTGGGGGGTACTTAATTTGGCAAATTCGTCTGATTGAGAATAGGCGTAATAGGCGTCAAACAACCCCTTGTGTTGACCTACCCAAGTTGAGTATTCACTTATAATAGGTAAACAAGATTCATAGGCTTCGCGCCATTCGTCCGAGCTTAATACCGAGTTAATATGAGAAATTGGTGACCAAGCGCGACCAAATTGGTCGCTTACTTTGTCAATATCGACCACTAGTGTTTGCCAAGTTTGAGTCGGAAGTTGAACAACCTGTTCGATGGACTTTTTGCAGCTATCTAGCAATGACTCTACCGCAGGCTTAATATGTTGAGGCTGGATTTGAGAAAACGGTGGCAGATCAAAATTGGATAAAAGTGGGTTTGATGAGTCAGACATATTGGCTACCTAAATTAGTCGCGGATTAAACGCGTGGCTATTCTTGTGATATTAATTAAGTTAGATAGTACCTTGAAAGTAACTTTACAAGGTCTAGTTTTTGTAAATTCTGTACTAGCTGAGTGTTGTTTGTTCACATATTGCTAATTTTTAGCGCATTTTTTTCGAGAATATATAACTAACACGAAGGCGATTGCCCGAATCGTTAAATTCGATTTGGTTTTCTGGCGAGTAGGCCATATCCTTATGATAATTAGATTCAATTGGAAATAAATTTATGACAACGCATTTTGACTATATCGCCATTGGCGGCGGTAGTGGTGGTATTGCATCGGCAAATCGTGCAGCGATGCGCGGTGCTAAAGTGGCGCTAATCGAAGCAAAAGCAATGGGCGGCACATGCGTCAACGTTGGTTGTGTTCCTAAAAAGGCGATGTGGTTTGGGGCTCAAGTTGCAGAAGCGATCCATAAATATAGTCCTGATTACGGATTTGATGTCACCGTTAATAAATTTGATTGGAGCAAACTAGTAGCGTCTCGTGAAGCTTATATTAAACGTATCCATGGTTCATACGATCGCGTTTTAGATTCAAACGGTATTACGGTAATTAATGGTTTTGCAAAATTTGTAGATGCTAAAACAGTCGAAGTAGATGGCAAGCAATATACCGCTGACCATATTACGATTGCCACAGGCGGACGACCAACTTGGCCTAAAATAGAAGGGGCTGAATTAGGTATAGATTCAAACGGATTTTTTGCTTTAGATGAACAGCCAAAACGTGCTGTCGTTGTAGGCGCTGGATACATTGCAGTAGAACTTGCTGGTGTATTGCAAAGTTTAGGTACAGAAACTCAGTTAGCGGTTCGAAAACATGCGCCATTAAGAACATTTGACCCGATGTTATCAGAGACCTTAGTTGAAATAATGGCACAGGACAATTTGAAACTGTTAACAAACAGTACACCAAGTCGTGTTGAAAAAGCCGCTGACGGTTCACTGGTGTTACATTTTGAAAATGGCACAAGCGTAGAAACCGATTGTGTTATTTGGGCAATCGGCCGCACGCCTTCTACAGATGGCATTAATATCGAAAAAGCCGGTGTAGAGGTTGATTCTCGTGGTTACGTTCCAGTAAACGAACATCATGAAACTAATGTTCCGGGTATTTACGCCCTAGGCGATATTATCGGTAAGATTGAGTTAACACCAATTGCTGTTAAATCTGGCCGTATATTGGCTGAACGATTATTTAACGGCATTACCGATGTCGTGATGGATTATTCCTTAGTTCCAACTGTGGTATTTAGTCACCCTGCAATTGGGACTATGGGGCTGACTGAACCTGAAGCGGTTGCTCAATACGGGGAAGAAAACGTTAAAGTATATAACTCAAGTTTTGCCGCTATGTATACCGCGGTTACGGAACACAGACAAATGACCAAAATGAAACTTGTTTGTGCCGGTGACGACGAAAAAGTTGTTGGTCTACACGGTATTGGACTCGGTATGGATGAGATTTTACAGGGCTTTGCTGTAGCAATAAAAATGGGCGCGACAAAGGCCGATTTTGATGCTTGCGTTGCAATTCACCCTACCTCAGCTGAAGAGTACGTTACTTTGCGTTAATTTGCGTTAATCTGCTCATATCGATTTGGTGAAGCTTTGCAGTTGGGTTAGACCTAACCCTTAAAGAAAAACCTGAATAATGCACTGTGTTATTCAGGTTTTTTTCTGTTTTTTCACCAGAATTTAAATCTGCGTATTACCATCCATTTTGCCGTGAAGTAATAGAAGTTAATTCGAAAGGCTTTTATACATTGCAGCGTTTTAATTCAGCAACATGCCATGTGTCCCTCACTTTACTTTGTTGGTGATGCAGTAACTTTCTCTGCCACTAAATCCGGGTTCCATTTTCTGAAGGTACGATCCAAAAATGCATTAGCAAGCGGCTCAAACTCAGGGTGTTGGCTCAAACCATAATAAACGGGCGCAGTTAAGATAAATTTTTCAATCCCTATCAAGTATGTATCCAGCATTGGTTGGCGCTTAAACATATTCTGGGTTTGTTGCTCAGAAATATCGCCAATGAAATCCATAATCCCTGCACAGAACCAACCGACCTTATTTTGTGTTTGTTGGCATTGAGAAGAGCTATAAGCAAGACTAGTTTTCAGTACTTGAACATAACTGTCGTCGCCTTTACGTTTTTTAATGGCAGCATAGTCATAAGGCTCTGTCTGATTAAGATCAACGCGTTGGATAAACTCCTCTGCGCTTAACCCTGTCAACTGCTGTTGTTGTTCATACAAAGTTTCGTCGCCCAACAGCAGCTTATAAAATACCAGTATTTCAGTTTGGGTAGACTCACTAATCGGTAATTGTTGATAACGCTGTTGCTGTTGTTCGTTTAGTTTTCCGCGCGTATCTAAATCCAGTAGTAATAATAAGGCGTTAATAAATTGTTCTGCATATTCAGGGGACTGGCGTAATTCTTCGTCAATATAATCCAGCGCAGTATCGATATTGCCGGCCAGTATATTGATTGCGGATTTTGCCCTTCTATAGTCTGCACTGGGTTCGCTACGGTAGTCATTAATAAGCGCTAAGGTCGCTTCAATATCTTGTTGGTAGGCGTAGCTATAATAAATATTGGGTAAGAAGTTTTGTGTGTTTTCGGGAAATAGCTTTTCCATTGTTGATAACATTGCTTGAGCTTTATCTGGCTGTTCCGTTACTAGATACAAAAACACTAAGTTGGTGATATTTATCTGACTTTGTGGATTGGTTTTTAGTATTTTCTCCCTTCGCTTGATGCCATCTAGAATATTATCCAACGCTAAAGTACTCACATTTTGAATTAGCGGGTCATTAGGGGCTTTTTCATAAGCTTGTTGATAAAGCTTGACACTTATTGCTAAGTTACCGCTGTCCGAAGCCTGTGTTGCTATTACCAGCGTTTTAAGTGGAAAATCAGGTGCAATCATTAGTTCCCAAAACAAACGTTCTTTTTCTGCCTGACGCAAAGACTCTATAAAGCCACCATAATTATCAGCAAAGCTATACACCATGTAGAGTTGTGCCTTGGCCAAATAAAATTGCTCATCTAGTTTTATAGCTTGTTGTAATATGTCAGCAGCTTGTTTTAATGATTCCGAACTGCGCTGATAGGCGAGCTCCCGCCCCTGAATAAACAACTCATAGGCCTGTGGATTGGTGGTCATACCGGCTTCATGTTCCACTTGCTCGGGTAACAGATTTAGTTTGAGTGCTTGGGTAATGGCAAAAGTCAGTTCATCTTGCAGGGCAAAGATACTGGTTAATTCGCGATCATAGGTTTGTGACCAAATATGCGCACCACTGGTGACTTCAATCAACTGAGCAGTTATTCGGACCTTGTCTCTATCTTTGCGTACGCTACCTTCTAGCACATAGTTAACATTGAGTTTTTGGCCTATTTCACGAATATCGGTGTTACTGTCTTTAAAATTAAATGACGAGGTACGGGCAATCACCACTAACTGATTTAACCGCGCCAAAGAATTAAGAATTTCTTCGGCAATGCCATCACCAAAATAACCTTGGGATTTATCCGGGCTCATATCTTCAAATGGTAATACTGCGATAGAACGTTCTAAACTAACATCAGCATTGGAGGTAAATAGTTTTTCATAGGCGATAAATGCTAAGGCCAGCACCAATGCGCCTGCTAACAGGTAATTGATTTTATTGCCGGTTTGCTCACCAATAGACTCGTCGATATCAACCTCATGAGTGCGTTTAAGCCCTTCAGGGGTGAGTTCAAATGCCCAGGCAAAAATGCATACAAAAGGAAAGGCAATCGTCAGAATAACCGTGGTAATGGTGCTGAATAAAATAGGCAAGTGTAAAGCGGGTGAAATCACCGCAACAATTTGCAGGATAATCCAGCAGGTTACTAAATAAACACTGGCAACCTTAAATACATTTCGGCGTTTTAATTCAGTAAAAAAAGTCATCCGTGATGCTCATTATTTTTTATAAATTAACAATAATGGATTAACAACAACAGTACAATAGATATACAAATCAATCTAAAGTTTAAACCGCACGATTCCACTACAGGTGCAGATTAATGTTGTTTACATTAAGCGAGTGATCATTGGATACTCAATCAGCTAGCCAAAAGTTGACTGTCGCTAGTTTGGAAAATGATTGGTAAATTGCTGTTGAAGCGTATCCCTAAAGCCTAATTCAACAACATGCTTTGAAAGTTCTTCATAATTATGTAAATGCTTAGCAGAATGAACGAACAGAAAGCAAATAAAGTCTTGAGACAGATACTAGGTTAAAAATTATGTACGTTGGGTTAATCTTCGCATCTTGATTTAGTGAAGTTTTGCTCTTGAGTTAGCTCTACCCCTTGAAGAAAAACCTAAATAATGCGCTGTGTTATTCTGTTTTTTTTATTTTGTAACCTTTATCGCGATTAGTTAACGCAAACAAAACTACAATTGTTAGCTCGGTTTTATGTCATACCAAGGTTTAAAGCCTGACGGGATCAAAGAAAAGTCAACGTCGTTTTGCAATTCGATTATGTGGCGTTGCTCTAGGTTGGCATCGTTAATAATTTTTTGGTGGTCATTAAACTCATAAAATATCTTGTCAAAGGTGCCGTTTTTGATCAGTACCAAAAGCGCTTGTTGTATTTTATTTGCTAATGTCTCATCTTCAGCCCGAACAAAATAGTAAATGGCAGAGCGGTATCTAAATAACAAATTTTCATCTACGTGGAGGTTTTTCCCCTTTACATTTGATAAGTCTGAATAGGTTTCAAGCACGCCTCTTAACGTGTAGTCATAAATACTGCGCCCAACATTTTGGTATATTTGATCTAGCAGTGTGGTTTCAAACACGTTAAAGCCATTGTTCCTTAGGATTGTTGAATCTGGCCAATCGTGGCCCTGGGCGGCTAAAAGGCTTTTTATGGCTGGCAGGTTTTCCGGCTGAGTAAAATGATGTTTGGTGTTGGTGTTCGTTGTGGCAATTCGGTACCCGATAAACCCTTTCATTAAGGGAATGCGTATCGGTCGATAATTTTTTTCACGCTCGGCGGTGGTTACCGTCCAAACAATATCGAGCTTTTTTTGAGTCAAACTTTTAAGCTGCCTTCGCTGTAACATTGGGACCGACACCGGCTCCAATTTACAACCGCCGAAATCGCGATTAATGACAAGGCAGACTTCTTCTAACATCCTAACGCTATAACTTGTATTTTGTGCCTCTGTATCAAGCTGCGCCATGTACTTTATGTTTGTCTTGGCATTAAGTCCCATCCCGACCAAGAGCAAGGTAAAAGAAAGGATGTAGAGCTGACTTTTTGTTATTTTCAAAAACGACACCCAAATTTGGATTATAAAATGCGAAACCTATATTAAAAATATAGCAGTAGATTCTAAATGCGGTTGAGAATATTAAATTTAGCCTGTCGCCCCACCATTTATCACCACTTATATTAAATTTTTGTGAATCGAAGTTTATCTAGATATTTAGCTTAAGCTTATATTTATTAGTTGTTTTGTGTGGAGAACTCGGTGGTTAGTTTGACCAAGGCTTATTACAAGCCAGTAATGTTTGTTGAGTTTGTTTTGTTGTTTATCGTTTTACCCATCGTCGTTTATTTTTTAAGGCATACAGTAGCACCCTATTTATTATTGTGTCTGATCACAATTTTACTTTGGTGTTTGTTGTCACTGGTAACAGACCCGCGTTTTAAGCGCTTCAGGTTATGGAACTTAGAAAAACTGCGAGAATTTCTGCCTAATGTCATGAAGACCTTTTTACTGGCGGCGTTTGTTATCACGTTAGCGAGTTGGTGGTTTACGCCCCAGTGGCTATTCTCACTGCCGTTAGAGCAAACCCTAATGTGGATTGCCCTGCTATTTTTATATCCGGTTTTATCCGCATGGCCACAGGAAGTAATTTTCAGAACTTACCTATTTCATCGATATAAACATATATTCAAAAGTAAAAATTTACGAGCCTGGTTAAGTGCATTCAGCTTTGCATTAGCACATTTAATGTTTGCCAACTGGATAGCTGTTGTGGGGTCATTTTTTGCAGGATTGGTCTTTGCTTATACTTATATGCACAGTCGTTCAACTTTACTTGTGACTCTAGAGCACAGTTTATGGGGCTGTTGGTTATTTACTGCCGGTCTAGGCATACATTTTGACAGCGGCATGTTGACCTAAGCCTAAAAGCTGAGACTGTCAGCCGCTGTCGAATGACATATTTAATTGATGATTATGACGGGCATTGTTGAAGCGAATCTCGGTTTTCAATAGCGGTAATAAATCCATTTTCATCCGCCATAAGATAAACCGCTTTGCCAGCAACCATCTGACTATGGCTTGGTGCATGAAGAAGGTGATTAACCATTTCTCGCGACAGCTGAAATACACCAACATCACATACTTGGATGACAATTTCATTGTCTATGCTTTTTACGATACCGGGCAACTTACGTTTATCTTTTAATGATTCGATGGCGGCAAGGTATTGCTGGTAATGTGCATTTTCTTTAATGTTTTTAACATCGTTTTGGTCGGCACTTAAAAACGTTACATCGTGGTAATAGGTTGTTGTATGGTCCGTATTATAAGTAGCTACAACGGAATACTGCTCATTAGTCTGTAGTGGGGCGTCGTTTTTGTTCCAACCAAATATAATAACGGCGACAAATATGCCCATGGCGTACTGCCAGCTCACCCATTTCCAAATAGAGGGTTTTGTTTGTTTAGCATTTGCCAATATGGCTTCCTGCAAATTAGGCGGTGGAATTACGTTTTTTTTTCGATTTTCGTAACATTCTTGTAATCGAGTTTCTGTGTGTTTGTTTGACATAATTACTCCCCCTCTCGTGTTTCGCCAATGAGGGTGGTTAGTGTTTGTTTAGCATAACGTAAGCGACTTTTAACTGTCTCCATTTCGCAATGTGTAATTTGAGCAATTTCTCTCAATCTAAACCCCTCTTGCTGCAAAATAAACGCTTCTCTTTGGAGAAAAGGTAATTCATTAAAGGCCGCGTCAAAACGCTGTTGTTGTTCTATTTCATTCATAACATCAAATTGAGCTTTGGATGGTGTTGAATGGTCATTTATATTTGATTCGTCAAACTCTTCAACTTGCCATCGCTGTTGTTTTCGTAATTCGTCAATAAGTGCGCTTCGGGCAATTTTAAACAACCAACTTTTTACTGTGCCTGTGTCAGAAAATGAGCGTCTATTTTTAATGACTTTTTCCCATGCCATTTGGCAGACATCGGAGGCTAGTTCAGGGCCTACTTGGCTAAACAAGTAATGGTAAAGATCTTTTTCGAGTCGTTTTACGATTTCTTTTATGTATTTTAATTCGCCTGAGTCCGCATATTTCAACATGAGATTTTCGTTTGATTCGGCAATATTAAGCCAGTTCTTCAATCCGATCGTAATATTCATCAACATCCTTAACTTCGGCGTTTACTAACCGTTTTTTGTTAGCTAAAACGGCTAGTCTATCGCGGCTTGAAGTTGTAATAACTTAGCTTTGGCCCAAATTAAACTCGAGCATTATCTGTTGGTTTTGCAACGTGATTGCTTTACCGTTTTTAATCTGTGGTTTGTACTTCCACCTTTTTAACGCTTTTTTAGCTTCGTTGTCAAAGACCCTTGCAGGTTGGGACTCTATAACAGCAATATCGATAACACGACCTACGGCATCTATGCTAAATGACAAACTAACCCATCCTTCGATGCCATCCCGCGCTGCTTTAATTGGGTATCTTGGTTGTACCCTGACAATTGGCGTTGCGGAGTTGTCCTGGCGACCTTCAAACACAATAGGGCCAAGTTGGGTAGGGGGGATCTTGATACCAAAGTTTGTATTCATAGCCAACAAATTTTCGCTGGTCGTATCCACTGGAATTGGCGGTGGTGGGGGCGGCGCTTTTGCTATAGGCGGTGGCGGTAAAACATTTGGTTTTACTATTGTCGGTTTTTCTTCTTGCACCGCGAGTAATTCAGTTATAAATGTTTCACTGGGTTCCGCAAAAGAAAGGTTATCGTTTTCTATTAACTTTCCCATCAAAACAAAAAGGGCAAAACATGCCGTCGCGCCGAGTAAAGTAAAGGCAGTAAATTTACCTATACTCTTTATTTCTGGGGCAATTTTAGTTGTGGCTTGGTTCATCTGTATTTCCTCACATTGTCATTAATTTAAAAGGTCAGTTGGCACCAAATGAATAACCTTATTAATAAAACGTTTGGTCATTAGAAAAGGGGTTAAATGTTATAAAAAATATTGCTAGCTTAAGAGACTCCCATAAATAATAGCGACTTGAAGGAAAAGGAAGCTCGTCATCTGTAATAAACATTTCATATATTCTTATAAAAAAACGATAAGTTGAAATTCACTGTCTATACTTCAGTTAATACAACAAACTGGGAACGAGAGTGCCGACAAATCAATCTCGCCGGAAATTTATAAAAAACGTTGCAGCGACATCAACAAGTGCTGCACTTATCTTAAACGCACCATATGTTTTTTCCCGTTCTAAGCCTGTTACGTTAAGGGTGTTGGGCACTCATGTCACCTTGCAAGAAGAGCTACGACAACAGGCGATGCGAGAGTTAGGGATTAATCTAGAGTTCACCGCAATGGGCAGTGCTGCGGTACTGCAAAAAGCGGCGGCTGCGCCTCATTCTTTTGATTTATATGAACAATGGTCAGACTCAATCAACGTGTTATGGCATGCAGGTTCGATTCAGCCAATAGAAATCGAACGCTTAAAATACTGGAATGAGATTAACCCATTAACAAAAACAGGGAAAATCGTTCCCTCAGCAAAATACGGTGCTGGTGATTCCCCAAATAAACTGCTTTATGTGCAGCAAGACGGCTCTTTAGGTAAAGCCGCAAGTTCAAAAGTTAGCTTTATGCCCTATGTCCACAATGTCGATTCGTTTGGTTACAACACAAATTTTATAAAACCTGAAGAAGCTTATAAAACTGAATCTTGGGGATGGTTACTCGATGACGCCAACCGAGGACGCGTCGCATTGGTTAATGCGCCGACCATAGGAATATTTGACGCTGCCTTAGCGGCTCAAGCTAAAGGATTGATGAAGTTTGGTGATATCGCAAACATGACGATCGATGAAATAGACACCTTGTTTAGCATATTACTAGAGAAAAAACGTAACGGGCAGTTTGCTGGCTTTTGGACCTCTGTACCTCAGTCAGTGGAGTTTATGGCGAACAAGCGTGTGCATATTCAGAGTATGTTTTCTCCTGCTGTGAGTGCATGTCGTGGCCAAGGGGTTCCTGTGCGTTATGCTTCTCCTAAAGAAGGGTACCGAGCGTGGCATGGGGTTATGTGTCTATCGGCAATGACCAACGGCCATGTTAAAGATGCCGCGTATGATTATATGAATTGGTGGCTATCTGGTTACCCTGGTGCGTTTATCGCAAGACAAGGGTATTACATCTCAAATCCAGAACGGAGTCGGTCCTTGATGCACCGAAACGAATGGGATTACTGGTATGACGGAAAACAGTCTAACACGCAATTAAAAGGAACGGATGGTCGTGTTTCAGTCGAAGCTGGTGAGATAAGAGATGGCGGAAGTTACGTTAAGCGTTTTTCAAATATCGCGGTGTGGAATACGGTAATGGACAATTATGATTATAGTTTAGATCGTTGGTTTGAGCTTCTAAATGCGTAAATACCTATATGATTGTTAAATTACAAAATACCATAGCCTTAAAAATCGGGGTGTTATTATTTTTAATAATATTAACGTTATTAGCAAACTACAGAGTGCTAACAAATAAAATTAGCGCTGTTCAATATTCAGTAGAACGAATTTTACAGATATCAAATAATTCAATTATTGTACTCGAAATCAACAAGGACATTGTTGAATTACAACGTGACGTCACAGTGTTTGGACAGGGTGGAAGTACCACGATATTTGCTAAGATGATGACAACTCATGACAGTATCAAAAGTCGATTGGAGGAGGTCCGAAGACAAACAGAAAACGACGAGTTACTCAATACCATTCAAAATATGAAAACGTTGGTGGTTCGCTATGGTGAAAACTTGGGGGTTTTGGTTCAGCTGTATCAAACTAAAAGTAATTATATCGACATTGAACTACCGGAAGTGTTCCAACAGGGCGTAAAAGCATTTAACCAAATAGCGAAAGTGAATAACAATCAAAAGTTACTTTTTGAGGCGCTCGTCGCGCATAACCTTTGGTTGCAAATGGAACGCAGTTCAACACTATTTTTTAATAAAAAACAGTTTAAACAACGTAGCGTTGTTAATCAGTCTATAGGTCAACTGAATCAGAAGCTCACAGAATTAGCTCAAACAAGCGAAGCGAATTCGGAGGTTCACTTTGCATCCTTGTTAGCATTAACCAACAGATATCAAACCCTCTTTGCTAAAAGCGTTCAAGCCAACAGAAACTTTCTAGGGCTGATTAATGTTGTAATGGCAGGTGACGCCGTTGAATTTACTAATCAAGCAAAGTTATTAAAAACCCAATCCTTGGGGTTGTTAAGTGCGATCAAAAAGTCAGGTGCGGAAGCTGTAGAAATTACTGAGGTTATTATTAAAGCTTCTATCGCCGTTGGATTGATTTTGTTCTTGGGATTCGCGTTATTCTTTCAGTTGCATATTACCGCTGCAATTAAGCGTTTAACTTATGCATTTAAGTCATTTTTGACTGGCGATTTCTCCCCCAAAATATCAGATACAGAACGTAAAGACGAAATAGGTTTATTAGCTAAAGCGGCCAGTGAATTTAAAAAAATGAACCAAGATTTGTTAAAAGCCAAACGTGAGGCTGAAAAAACCAGCAAAATAAAAACCGAATTTTTAGCCAATATGAGCCATGAAATCAGAACGCCAATGAATGGCATTTTGGGAATGGTTAATTTGCTCGGAAAAACGACACTGTCACCGCAGCAAGGTGAAATGGTTGGTGTTATTGAATCATCTGGACAAGGCCTTATGGTGGTACTTAATGACATTTTGGATATCAGTAAGATAGAGTCTGGCAAAGTGCTGTTAGAGCAAAAACCATTTAAGTTTAACGACGTTATCGTCGAACTGCGCCACATGTTTGAGCCATTAGTTGCTGAGAAAAATATTGAGTTCCATATTACGTCTGTGCCAGAACTCGCTTTAATAAATGTTGTTGGGGATGTGACCCGCTTAAAGCAGGTACTCATTAATTTGTTAAGCAATGCCGTCAAATTTACTGAACATGGCACCGTAACTTTGCGAATCGCGGTGGATAATTTGACGGATAAAAATGTCAGTTTGAATATAGCCGTCGTCGACACAGGAATTGGCATTGAACATAAAGTCATCAAAAAACTGTTTGATGCTTTCTCGCAGGGAGATACGTCGATAACGCGCAGATTCGGTGGAACGGGTTTAGGATTGACGATTTCAAATCGTTTGTTGACGTTAATGGGCGCGCCCCTCAAAGTAGAAAGTATGATTGGTAAAGGCTCCAAGTTTTCATTTTCTTTATTATTACCAATTAGCACGGGTCAAACCCATAAGCTTGAAAATGAAAACAAAAAGATCGTAATTGATCCTGCAAAGCGTATTTTGATAGTAGAGGACAATAAAATTAACCAAACGGTGCTAAATGCCATGTTAAAAGGGTTTGGGTTCAAAGATATTAAAATAGCCGATAATGGCGCAATTGCAGTGCAACTTTGTCATGAGTTTGAATTTGATATTATTTTAATGGATATGCAAATGCCAATAATGGATGGCTTAACAGCGACTCGAGAAATCCGCAAACTGATAAATTACAAATCGAAAAAAATAGTGGCGTTAACGGCCAATGTGTTAGTTGAAGATCAACAGTCCTGTTTTGACGCGGGAATGGACGAATTTTTAGCTAAGCCAATTGAACCAGAAAAGTTAAAACAGGCATTAATATAAGTCCTGTTCTCACAATGGAATGCAAATGACGAACGTCCTCCGAAACCAATGAAGTCCAAACCAATGGTAAAACCAATGAGGTCAGTGTTGCTGATTTTGTCAATTCCTCTGCACTTGGTTGGAGATCCCAAATATCGCTGTGGCTCTTTTAGGATGACGTTTTTTGTTCTGAATTAACTAACCGATTAAAAACAAATTATGAAATTATCCCCGACTTCGAAGAAGATCGGAACTGAATTATTAATTGCCTGGTATGGAAGCCGGATCCATCCAGAATGCTTCCCAAACATGACCATCTGGATCGGCAATATTTCGATTGTACATAAAACCTAGATCCTGAGGTGGGTTAATATCTAAGGTGCCACCATTTTCCATAGCGGCATCTTTAAATTGGTCAACGGCTTCTCGTGAATCAAAAGATAACGCCAACATAACCTCACTTGAATTTGACGGTGGAATTGGACGATTTGTAAATGTTTGCCATTTAGGATGTGTGAGTAACATCACATTTATTGCATCACTCCAAACCATGCAAGCGGCAGTTTCATCCGTAAAATTTTGATTATTTGTAAAGCCAAGGGATAGATAAAACGCGACGGATGTTGGCAGGTCAGTAACTGGTAGATTTATAAAGATCATTTTTGACATGGCCATTACCTCAAAAGTTTTGTGAAACTAGTATTGCTAATAATAACTAATAGCGCCATTTAGTAAATTAATGCCATAAAAAAACGGAGAACCTCATTAAAGGCACTCCGTTTATTGGCTATTACAAAAATAGTTATAATTAGAACTATTTGACTAACAACTACCCTCGGATCTGACCATCGCCGGTTACAACAAATTTTTCCGTTGTTAGCGACTCTAGTCCCATTGGACCGTACGCATGCAATTTGCTGGTGGAAATACCAATCTCAGCACCTAGTCCTAATTCTCCGCCATCTGAGAATCGTGACGAGGCATTAACCATTACAACTGCAGAGTTAATACGGCGAACAAACTCTTGGGTTTTTGAAATGTCTTGGCTAATGATAACTTCAGTGTGACCTGAGCTAAAACGTTGAATGTGCAGTACGGCTTGTTCAAAGTCGTCGACAACACGGATAGCAATTTCAAGTGCCAAGTATTCCGCGTCGTAATCCAAATCGGTAGCTAGGTCGGCATTTTCGAAATATGGAAGTGACTTATCGCAGGCATGAACTTTTACACCAGCTTTGGCAAATTCCGTGGCCACTTGTGGTAAAAACGTTGCAGCTACATCTTTATGGACAAGTAAAGTTTCTAATGAATTACATACACCAGGACGCTGAACTTTACCGTTTAATAATATTGCTAATCCTTTGTCTAAATTAGCTTGGTTGTCGATGTATAAATGACACACCCCTTTAAAGTGTTGGATCACTGGAATTTGACTGGTTTTAGTCACAAATCGAATTAGACCTTCACCACCACGCGGAATGACCAAATCGATAGTGTCCGATAACGTTAACATTTCGTTCATGATCTCGCGGTCAGGATTTGGTACTAAACTAACTGCAGCAGGCTCGATGTTATGTTCGACAAAGGCTTGATGGATACATTCAGCTAAAGCTTTATTGCTGTTAATCGCTTCTTTACCGCCACGTAATACAACCGCATTACCTGCTTTAAAACATAATACGGCGGCGTCAACGGTAACGTTTGGACGACTTTCGTATACCATTGCAATAACACCTAATGGTATACGTTGTTTAGCGATTTTAATGCCATTTGGGCGCACATCGTTTTTTGTGATCATGCCAACAGGGTCTGGCAACGAGACAATATGTTCTACCGCGGCTGCTATGCTGTCGATACGAGCTGCATCTAACATTAAACGGTCAATCATAGCCGCAGCTAAGCCATTTTTTTCGGCGTCGATTAAATCCAGTTTGTTTGCTTCAATAATTGCTGGTGTATTTGAACGTAAATGACGCGCAATGCTAAGCAGTGCATCATTTTTTGTCTGAGTCGATAAATTGGCAACTTGTACCGACGCAGCTTTTGCGTCTTTTGCCATTTGTTGTATAGAAAAAGTCATAATTAGTCCTTGAATAACACAAGGTCATCACGATGAACGACCTCATTTTTGTGTTTGAAACCTAAGATAGTTTCAAAATTTTTGCTTTCTAGGCCGGAAATTTGAAGTAACTCGGCACTAGAATATTGGCTTAAACCACGGGCAATCACTTTATTGTTTGCTAGTATATCTATGGCTTCACCTCGAGCAAACTCTCCGTGTACAGCAGTAATGCCTTTTGCCAGAAGTGACGCACCTAACGTGAGTAGAGCATTTGCGGCGCCGTCGTCAATTTGCAGTGAACCTGCCGCTTTTAACGTGTGTCTTAACCATTGTTTTTTTGCACTATCTTTTAGTGCTAGCGGTTTAAACCAAGTCCCTACCGATTTGTTTTCTAAAATATCATTAAATACGCTACTTTTTTTACCGTTAATAATAAATGTATTTACGCCGTTACTTGTGGCTTTTTCAGCTGCCTGAAGTTTAGTCTTCATGCCACCTGTTGCGATTTTATTTTTTGTACCGCCGGCTAATTTATATATCTCAGGGGTAATCTGATTGACTTCTGGGATCAGTTTGGCATTTGGAAAACGATTTGGATCTGCATCAAATAGGCCATCGATGTCACTACATATAAATAGTGCATCGGCTTCACAAACGAGCGCAACTAAAGCCGCAAGATTGTCGTTATCGCCTACTTTTATCTCGGCTGTCGCCACAGTGTCGTTTTCATTGATGATTGGCAATACTTGATTCGCCAATAATTCACGTACTGTATTTTTGATATTAACGTAACGACGGCGGTCTTTTAAATCGCCCTGGGTAATTAAAAGCTGGCCACAGGGGAAGTTAAAGTGATGTTGCCAATTGGCCATCATTTTTGCTTGACCTACCGCAGCCATCGCTTGTTTTTCTGCAATCGTGGTGCCTTGTTCATGGCTATTAATTAAACCACGACCTGCTGCCACAGAACCGGAAGAGACTAAAACCACTTCTTTACCAAGCGCTTTTAGTTCGTTGATAAATTTTGCAATGGGTAATACATATTGGCCACTAACTTGTTTGCCATCGGGAGCAATGAGTGCACTACCAACTTTTATTACTGCACGTTGCCAATTTAACCCTTCGTTTGCCATTTTTACCGATACCCTGAAATAGAATAAATACTTTAAAGGGACTCTACCCAATATTGTGCGTTCGGTCGACATCGAAAAGTAATAATGTATGTTTTTACGGTGTAATGTCGGTTAAATAGAAAAAAATAGAAAAAAAAACGATTTTATATTAAGATTTGGCTCTGTTAGCTTTACGCTGGTTAAAAATACTGCTAACTTACTTAACAGTTTGTGCAAACCCCGCACGCCTAGTTACTCTAAACAAACAATAACTTCAGATAGCTCATATCAAATATAAAGACATCCTATATGCATTTAAGTGAATTAAAAAATAAGCCGATTAACGAGTTAGTTAAGCTGTCGGAATCGATGGGCTTAGAAAATATGGCTCGTCTACGCAAACAAGACATCATATTTTCCATCCTAAAAAAACACGCCAAGAGTGGAGAATCCATTTACGGTGATGGTGTTTTAGAAATATTACAAGACGGATTTGGATTTTTACGCAGTGCCGATTCCTCTTATTTGGCAGGCCCAGACGATATTTACGTCTCTCCTAGTCAAATTAGACGATTCAATTTGCGAACAGGGGACTCCATTTCAGGCTTAATTCGCCCTCCGAAGGACTCTGAACGTTATTTCGCACTATTAAAAATTGAACAAGTCAATCACGACAAACCAGAAATCTCCCGCAATAAAATTCTTTTCGAAAACCTTACTCCTCTGCACGCAACTGACCGTTTTACTATGGAACGCGGCAATGGATCGACTGAAGATATTACAGCTCGAGTTTTAGATTTGGCTTCACCAATTGGTCGTGGACAACGTGGATTGATCGTTGCACCACCTAAAGCGGGTAAAACAATGTTGATGCAAAATATTGCAACTTCAATTGCCGCTAACCACCCTGAAGCGACGTTAATGGTTCTACTTATTGATGAACGTCCAGAAGAAGTAACCGAAATGCAACGCCTAGTAAAAGGTGAAGTTATTGCATCGACGTTTGACGAACCAGCGAGTCGTCACGTACAAGTTGCTGAAATGGTAATTGAAAAAGCGAAGCGATTAGTTGAGCACAAAAAAGATGTTGTTATCTTACTTGACTCAATAACGCGTTTGGCTCGTGCATACAACACCGTAATCCCTTCGTCAGGTAAAGTACTGACAGGTGGTGTTGACGCAAATGCTCTGCACAAACCAAAACGTTTCTTTGGTGCTGCTCGTAACGTAGAAGAAGGTGGTAGTTTAACGATTATCGCAACTGCGTTAGTAGATACCGGTTCTAAGATGGATGAAGTTATCTACGAAGAATTTAAAGGTACGGGTAACATGGAGTTACATCTAAATCGTAAGATTGCTGAGCGCCGTGTATTCCCTGCTATCGACTTTAACCGCAGTGGTACGCGTCGTGAAGAGTTGATGACATCGGCAGATGAACTACAAAAAATGTGGATCCTGCGCAAAATTGTTCATCCGATGCAAGAAATTGAAGCGATGGAATTTTTGATCGACAAGCTTTCGTTGACCAAAACGAATGAAGAGTTTTTCGATTCAATGAAGCGCCAAAAAGGCAACTAACCATCCGATCAATTTAGTTAGTTGATTGATAATAAACCCCAACTTAGATTGGGGTTTATTTTTAGTTTCAAAGCAATAAAAACACTTCTTTATCTGTTGGTACCCTGAAATGAAATACAAAGATCTACGCGATTTTATTGCACTTTTGGAAGAGAAAGGCGAATTGGTTCGCGTCACCACTGAAGTTGATACTTATCTTGAGATGACCGAAATAGCCGACCGTACTTTGCGTGCCAAAGGTCCTGCCATTTTGTTTGAAAATCCAAAAGGCTCAAGCATTCCCGTCCTAGTGAATTTGTTTGGTACACCAAAACGTGTTGCTCTGGGTATGGGACAAGAAGATGTATCGGCATTACGTGGTGTCGGTGAAACGTTAGCATTTTTGAAAGAACCGGAGCCGCCGGCGGGTCTTAAAGATGCATTTTCAAAATTACCTATTTTTAAACAAGTGTTAAATTTAGCGCCAAAAGAAGTGAAAAAAGCACCTTGTCAGCAAGTTATTATTGAAGGTGACGACGTAGATTTGACCCAGTTGCCAATCCAACATTGTTGGCCTGGTGATGTCGCGCCACTGGTGACATGGGGATTAACCGTCACTAAGGGTCCTAATAAACCAAGACAAAACTTGGGGATATATCGTCAACAGTTATTGGGGCCAAATAAACTGATTATGCGTTGGTTGTCGCACCGTGGCGGCGCATTAGATTTTCTCGAATTTAAAAAGGCTAATCCAGGCGAGAATTACCCAGTGTCGGTAGCATTAGGTGCCGACCCTGCAACGATATTAGGCGCAGTAACGCCGGTTCCTGACACTCTGTCTGAATATGGTTTTGCTGGCTTATTGCGTGGTAGCAAAACTGAAGTGACAAAATGTATTTCTAATGATCTACAAGTTCCGGCCTCTGCGGAATTCGTACTAGAAGGGTATATTGACCCAAATGAGATGGCGCCAGAAGGACCGTATGGTGACCATACTGGTTACTATAATGAAGTTGATGACTTCCCAGTATTTACGGTAACGCATATTACTCACCGTAAAGACCCGATTTACCACAGCACTTATACCGGTCGTCCACCAGACGAACCAGCTATTTTGGGAGTGGCATTAAACGAAGTTTTTGTGCCGATTATCCAAAAGCAATTCCCTGAAATTGTTGATTTTTATTTACCGCCAGAAGGCTGTTCATACCGTATAGCGGTCGTTACCATGAAAAAGCAGTATCCAGGTCATGCCAAACGCGTGATGATGGGCGTTTGGTCTTTCCTACGCCAATTTATGTATACTAAGTTTGTTATTGTGTGTGATGACGACATTAACGCAAGAAACTGGGAAGATGTTATGTGGGCAATAACGACCCGCATGGATCCGGCTAGAGATACCGTATTAATTGAAAATACCCCAATCGACTATTTGGACTTTGCCTCACCGGTTTCTGGCTTAGGCTCTAAAATGGGCCTTGATGCCACAAACAAATGGCAGGGTGAAACCGACCGCGAATGGGGTATTCCCATTGTGATGGATGAAGCTGTAAAAACACGAATTGATGCTATTTGGGATGACCTAAACATTCCTCTGCCGGATGGAGATAAATAAATGACTAAAGTAACCATTCAGCCAAACAATATTGAGTTTGACGTTGCCGTAGGCGAAACGATTTTAGAAGCTGCAGAACGAAATTCCATCGAATTTCCATATCGTTGCAGACAAGGCGTGTGTACAGCATGTGTTTGTAAAACATTAAGTGGGGAAGTCAGTTATGGCGACCGTGATCCAGAGTCCTTATCGTTAACGATGGGCACAGATCCAGACAACCCACAAAAATATACCTATAGTTGTATCGGGTATCCATTAACGGACATGGTATTGCACCATCCATTTATTAAATAAAAGAGTAAAGATTTAATGCAAGTTGTTAGTGCTCAAACGATTCAGGCAGAAGTGATTTCAATAACAGCCGTGACCGATTTTGTAAATGTAGTGAAACTACAGCCTTTAACAAAGCCAAGTTACCTTGCTGGTCAATATCTGCAAATTGTTTTGTCGGACGAAGACAAGCGGATTTTTTCGATTGCCAGTTGCCCAGATGACCAACATATCGAATTGCATATAGGTGCGGGACCTGATGACGCTTATCCGCGCGGTGCTTTGGATCACATGGCGAACAATGATGTTGTGACGCTTGAAATTGGGCTCGGTAACGCGTTTTATCAAGAGAAAAGCGTTAGACCAATTATTTTAATGGCGGGTGGAACTGGTTTTTCGTATGCCCGTTCGATTGCAGAACATATTAAAAATCATTATCCGGAGCGTAATGTCACTTTTTACTGGGGCGCAAAGGATGAAGAGAGTCTTTATGCCAGTGACGAAATGAAGATTTGGGCAAAACAAAACCCTAATTTTACTTATGTCCCGGTAATTGAAGAAGCTACGGCGGAATGGCAGGGGAAAACGGGTTATGTTCACCAAGCGGTTATGGCTGACTTTGCGAGCCTAGAAGCATTTGATGTTTATTTAGCCGGGCCTTTTAAAATGGCGGGAATTGCTCGTGAAGATTTTGTCAAACATGGCGCTGTTTTAGAGCACTTATACGCTGACGCTTTTGCCTTTATTTAACATATTGGTTAATACACGATTTACAAAAAAACCGTAATATTAATTACGGTTTTTTTATGTCTTGGTTTTATCAAATTACGGTTTTTAGCAGTTAAAATGACGCATAGATAACGCCTATCAAGTACAACTGGGCAAATAAACCAATCATATAAAAGTAACTGCGAGGGCTTGGGTTTTTATTGGTCGCGATAGCATAAAACAACACCATATGAACCAAACGAGCAACAAAAAATATCACGGTTACTGTTAATAAGTGTTCAGCATTTACACCAACTAAGCATGCAACTAAAACTGAAAGTACAAACAAAGGCACGTTTTCCAGTGAATTAAGAAAAGTACGATTACTGCGGAATACAAAGGAAAAATGATCAAGTTCTGCGCTGACAATTCCTGGCACATATTCAGTTTGTTTTCTATGAGCTCCTGTCGCAATTAAGGCTTGCAGAACCATCATGGCAAGTAAGGATGTGACGACAAATAAAACCTGTGTGTATTGTTCAAACATTTTGTTTCCTCAGTTATTAGTTTGTATGCAAATTATAATACTAGGGTAATCTGCTAAAATCAATTTGTTTGTGTACAAAATAAATTTGGAATTATGGAACAGCTAAAATTATCTAACCAAATCTGTCATCGTTATTACGTCGCATCTAATGCGATAACAAGGGCGTATCGCCCACTTTTAGATGAGCTTGGGCTCACCTATCCTCAGTATGTTGTATTAATGGCATTATGGGAAGAAGACAATGTTGAAGTGAAACAAGTTAAGGCCAAGACTCATATCGATGGCGGCGCTTTATCGCTGATTTTAAAAAAGTTATCAGCCAAAAATCTTATCAATATTGTGCCGTCGGAACTGGATAAAAGAATTAAACATGTTCAATTATCTGACAAGGGCTGGCAATTGCAGCAAGAAGCGAGTGGTATTCCTGAAAAATTAATGTGTCAGGTTTCCAATATGTCGAGAGAAGAGGTTTTATTACTTAAAACGCTTACCGACAAATTGGTGGAAAACTTAATTGAGTAATGTCAGACCGTTTACCCAGCAAAGTTATTGCCAATTGAGTTAATCTAGTCCGATTCAGTCTAAAGAATGAGCAAAGCATTTTATTTTTATTTATAGCAAATTGTAACAATTGAATCCTTAGACCGTCAGCCTTTAGCTTGTATAATTAATTTCGCTTTCTAGTGTTCATCGGTCATGTAACACCATGTGAGTTGGAAAGCGGATTTAAACACGCAATATAAAAGGACACATATGGCTATAGTACATAAAACTCGTACCCAGCTTGTTGCAGAGGCAATTAGAGAGCGAATTTTGCAGGGCGAAATTAAAGCCGGAGAACCTTTACGTCAAGCGGCATTAGCTGAAGAACTTAATGTTAGTCGGATCCCGGTTAGAGAAGCGTTGTTGCAACTAGAAGCGGAAGGCCTAGTTAATTTCGAACCGCATAAAGGAGCAACGGCAGCCGATATGTCTGCAAAACAAGTTGATGAAGTATTTGAATTACGTTGTTTACTTGAAACCGAATTATTGTCTTATTCAATTCCCAATCTAACAGATGACGATATTGCCTATGCGCAAGAACTCATGGATAAAATGGCCGAGTGCCAAGATCACGGTACAACACTAGGCGAACTCAACTATCGATTTCATAATATTCTATATAGCCGCGCAGACCGGCCCCATACATTTGAGCTTGCGGACGTCCTGATTAAAAACTCGCTGCGCTATATTCGAATGCACTTGACGTTAGCGGGCGGGGACAAGTCGTCACAAATTGAGCATAAAAAATTATTGGTACTTTGTGCTGAAAAACGAATTAACGCGGCTTGTGAATATTTGCGGGATCATATTCTTAAAGCAAAATACAATATTATTACGTTAATAGAAGCAAGTGAGTCGCGTTAAAGCAAAATAGAACAATAACGCGATTTAGTCTTTTCATCTGCAATAAAATCAGTAAAAGTTGGTTCTTATTATCATTACGGTGTGCCATAAATTAAAGTGTGCCATAAATTACAGTGTGGCATAAATTAGGAACTGAAATGAAACAGCAACTTGTTCAACTACTTTCAATCGTAACCTTGTTATTTGTCACAGTAGCATGCTCAATTAGTCCTGCGAACAATCAAAATTTGGCGGGGCACTACTCCGATCTTGCCGGTTTTAATATTCAAAAAGGTCAATCTCCAATTGGGTTTAATTTACCGAGTGCTTCAGGGGGAAAATTAAGTCTAGCTGATATACTAACCGACCAACATGTGCTTTTGGTTTTTTACCGTGGAGATTGGTGCCCGTATTGTATTGATCAATTCAGTACGATTCAGCCAGTACTGCCACAGCTGAAACAATATAATGTTAAGTTAGTCGCGGTTTCGCCAGATCAACAAAGTGCTGCTCAAAATACGCAACGCAAATTTGGCCAAGATTATACTTTTTTGATGGACACTGACCTGCAGGTCACAAAACAATACGGCATTAATTCAGAAGAAGGGTTGCCGCATCCTGCGGTATTTTTGATTAAACAGGCACCGACGCTTTCGGAGTCGGAAGTGGCCTGGTATTACGTTTCAACCGACCATACCACCCGACCAACGGGTGAACAGTTGTTAGAGCAAGTAAAAGCATTAATATCTAAACCATCAACTAATTAACAAAATGTTCCACTGTGGGATAAAAGGCAATAAATGTGAATATTGATATTAGATTAGCAAATTACGACGACGCTGAGGACGCTTCTGCAGTTGTTTTGGCCTTAAATATGTACGCCAAAGACCCTATGGGTGGCGGCCAAGCATTATCAGAATTTGCTCAGGCAAATTTGATAGCTGGCCTACAATCCACGCCAAATGCGTTTACCGTTTTGGCTTTTGTTGACGGTAAAATTGCAGGGTTGGGAAATTGTTTCCAGACGTTTTCAACTTTCAAATGCAAACCTATTGTCAATATCCATGATATGGGGGTTAATGATGGCTATAGGGGATTAGGCCTAAGTCAGAAAATGATCGCAATGATAGAACAAGTGGCGAAAGAGCGTGGCGCATGCAAAATTACCCTAGAAGTATTGGAAGGCAATGAGGTTGCCAAAAATGCTTATCTAAAATACGGTTTTACTGGATATGAGCTTGACCCCAAAATGGGCAAAGCGATGTTCTGGGAAAAGCCAATTAAATAATTTATCCGCGTTGTTCAAACAGGACGGTTAATAATTCTACGACTTAGTATTAATACGTCCTGTCGATACTTAACTCGTTATCTGTTTAATACTTCGACTTACTTCTCTTAAATTTATATGCTTTTATTTCTCGGTAATAAGCTCCACTTTTATTAGGAATGTTTATGACTCAGTCCGTATCGTTTAAAACTGTTAAACGATTTCCGTTGTTAATGTGGATATTACTATTTGGGTCTTTTATCACCCGTGGCAGCTTTTATATGGTTTGGCCGTTTTTGGCGGTGATACTTTTTGAAAAGTTTCAGCTTTCGGCTACTAGAATCGGGCTTATCTTGTCCTCAGCAGCGGTAGTCTCGGTCTTAGTCAGTTTTGTAGTCAGCAGTTTATCAGACCGAATAGGTCGACGGCCTATGATGTATGCCACGGGCGTGTTGTATATCATTTCCTTTAGTCTTTTAGCTGAAGCAAATACAGTAAATGGCTTTGTAATTGTTATTACGTTGTGTTCCATAGCCACCGCACTTTGGCGTCCGCTTACCTCGGCGTTAATTGGCGATGTTATTGGTGATTCAGGCGTCAGAGAGCTGGCCATGCAGTCATTGTATTTTGCCGTAAATGTTGGCTGTGCTATTGGTCCAATTGTCGGTGTTTGGCTGGGGTTAACAGGTCAACAGTCGAGCTTTTATTTCACAACTTATGCGTTTGGATTTTTGCTCGTTTTATTGTTTTTGGGCTTCCGTCATTTTGACCGCCAAGCCAAAATCGACACGTTAGATCCCATTGAAGATATGGTTCAGGTTCAGTTCGATACGCGACAAACAGTAACTAATAATGAGTCTAAAAATGATAAACCAAAAAGCGGATTAAAATATGTTTTACGGATCTTAGGACAAGACAAACTGCTGCAATATTTAATCTTGGCGAACGTGTTGTGCATGTTTATTTACGGCCAAATGGACAGTTCATTAATACAATACTTAACCCGTGAAAAAGTAACCGATTTATTGGAGTTGGTATCGTCAATGATATTTACCAATGCGATGGTGATCATAACGTGCCAATTTATTTTGCTTAAAATGATGTCTAAACAAAGTCTCATAAGGCGAGTACAAATCGGCTTGTTGTTATTAGCCATATCGCAACTTTGGTTTGCGTTAAACCCGGTCACTATGTTTTGGGGCTGGATTGCAGCGGTGATTATTATGAGTCTAGCGGAAGCGATTTTGTTCCCAACGATGAACGTTCATATCGACCGGATTGCGCCCGCGCATTTAAGAGGTGCGTACTTTGGTGCAGCATCGTTTTATGATTTTGGCTTTGCCTTTGCACCGTTAGGCGGTGGTATCATTTTAGATTATTTCGGCGGACCGATACTCTTTTTGGGGTGTGGTTTGTTGGCTTTGTTTATCATTTATCTGTATCACGTTTTGGAACATATGTCGGGACCTGACGTTAAAACCGAAGCTAAATCTACTGGGCAACGATAAACGGATGAACCCTTAATCGCGAGGAGTGATCTAAATCATATTGAGCGAGATCAATGTTTTGGTGCCGTACCGAGGCATCTGATTGAAATTTAGTCAGCTTGGCTTTTTTTTTGTTAATTATTGGGTATAATCGCGCTCCAAAATTATCCATATGCTCCGGTTTTACGTTCCGGGGGGCAAGAGGAATCGACATGTCACAAGTAGTAGTGTGCGCAATGTATAAGTTTGTGCGCTTAGAAAATTTTCAAGAACTCCGTCAGCCATTACAAAATACAATGGAAGCTAACGGTATCAAAGGTACTTTGTTGTTAGCTGAAGAGGGGATTAACGGTACGGTAGCCGGTCATCGTGAAGGAATAGACGCGTTATTAACTTGGCTTCGTCAGGATCCTCGTTTAGTTGATATTTCGACCAAAGAAAGCTTCGACGATGAAATGCCATTTTATCGCTGCAAAGTTAAGCTTAAAAAAGAAATCGTGACAATGGGGGTTGAAGGTATTGACCCTAGAGAAGTGGTTGGCACCTATGTTAAACCCAAAGATTGGAATGCGTTAATAAGTGACCCAGAAGTGGTATTGGTTGACACTCGTAATGACTATGAAGTGCAAATTGGTACATTTGAAGGAGCGGTAAATCCTAACACTGAAACGTTTCGCGAATTTCCTGAATATGTCGAAAAAAATCTTGATCCGAAACAACATAAAAAAGTTGCAATGTTTTGTACTGGTGGCATTCGCTGCGAAAAATCTACAGCCTATCTAAAAGAGCAAGGCTTCGAAGAAGTTTACCATCTTGAAGGCGGTATCTTAAAATACCTTGAAGACGTGCCAAAAGAAGAGACCAAATGGCAAGGTGAGTGTTTTGTTTTTGACAATCGTGTAACGGTAAATCATGATTTAGAAAAAGGCGAATATGACCAGTGTCATGCGTGTCGTATGCCGATCACCGAAGAAGAAAAACAATCAGAGCACTATACTGTCGGTATTTCATGCCCACATTGCATCGACAAAGTTACAGATGAACAGCGTGAACGATTTGCGGAGCGTCAAAAGCAAATGGAACTGGCGAAACAACGTGGCGAAGAACATATTGGCTCAGAAGCCAAAGACGTTATTGAAGCTAGAAAAGCGCTAAAACTGCAAAAAAAAGAACAAGCTAGAAACGCTAAGGCGTAATTTTTAAGTCGCCGTTCTTTAGCGAAGGCAACGTATTATACTAATCGGTATTACGTTGCCTTTTTTGTTTTATTCGTTCTTCAAAATTAACTCCACATCACAAGTATTGCCGCCACTGCAATTAACAATAAACCAATAATTTCATAACGTTGTACTGGCTTTTTCAACCACCATACCGAGATCATAATCGTAAATAACACTTCGGTTTGGCCCAATGTTTTAACTAAGGCCACGTGCTGTAATGCCATTGCCGTAAACCAACCGATAGAGCCAATACAACTTGTTATACTGGTGGCGATTGTCATGATTTTATGTTGACTTAATTCAGCTAAAACCTGTGGTTGTTGTTTAAAAATATAAAATGTTAGCGCTAAAGTTTGAATACACAAAACCCACAATAAAGACCACGCCGCGCCGACATGAAATGGCACATCAAGTAAATGGCTTGCTTCTCTTGCTAGCAAAGAGGTAAGGGCGAAACAAGTGCCGCAGGCAAGTCCAATCATCAAGGTTTTAGGGCTTAACGACCCTTTTTTACCGGCACTACTTAAAACAAAAATGGCTATAGACCCGATAAAAATCCCAAGCCAACCTAACAATGACAAATTGCTACCAAAAAACAACACACCTAAAACGCCAGCCACAAGCGCTTCACTTTTTGCCAATCCGGCGCCAACCGCAAAGTTTTTTTGCTTAAACAAGATAACCATAAAAGCCGTCGCTGCAATTTGGGTGGCCGCCGCAATACAGGCATAAATAATAAAGCGGGTATTAAATTCAGGTATCGCCATTGGCTGGTACAAATACAAACCGTATAGGTAAATCGCGACGATAGGTGGCGCAAACAAAAAGCGCGACAAAGTCACGCCAGACGTGTGTACATGTGCACTCAGTTTGCTTTGCAAGGCGTTGCGCCATGTTTGCATAACAACCGCTAGTAACGTAAATAAAACCCAAGTCATTACATTGCCCTGAAAATATTATATTTAAAGAAAACAGAAGATTACTCTAACCATTGTTTATGACAATAGGATTTGTTTTATATCTTATATTAGCTACCTGAATTTGCTATTGTCAGTGGTTAATGGCTTATCGAACTCAAGCTCTTAAGCAGAATATTTAAGAGGGAAAGTATATTAGGGAGGTATAAAATGCGGTTCATAATGAGTATTTTATTTTGCCTCTATTTGACTGGTTGTACGAGCACTAAAGTTCATTTTTACACCCGATATTTACCCACCACAGATGTCTCAAAAATAACCAAAGCATTAGAGGACGCCAACTTTACTGTCGTTAAAAATAGACATGCTTTTCCCGAGGACATAGAACAGTCTGCAGTGTTATATTCTTTATTTATTCAAGATGACAAAAGTGTCTCATTGTTGACTAAAACACTTACTGAGATTGGCTGGCCTATCCAACAAACGCAGGCACTTGTTGCAGGAAATCATTGGTATACCAAAAATAGCGTTGGTTTGTACTTATTGCCAGACGGCGTTAAAACGGCCAATAAAGTCGCGACTCAAGATTTAGCCGATGATTACCAAAGTCGTAACTGTAATGAGTCGGTGAAAATTAGTCTTAAAGGTGACAACCGTTATACGATGATGTTTGCTGAAAACAAAGAGAGTAAAACAGATCACCTAAATGGCTACTGGAAGGTAAGAAGTTACCCGTATCTAGAGCTCACTTCGCTGAATGAGCAATGGTGGTTCTATTTTGAAATTGAACAAAAAATTGAAGTTGATAAGGTCAGTAAAATCCAAATAGTAGAGTTAAAGCCAGTCGACCAATATCGATTTTTCCCAAATTGTAGTTTTGTCACTGGTGTTCGGCTTTGATACTAAGGGACGTTTCTGAATTACCCGCGATAGAAAAATTAAAACTGATAGCCACGTCAATAAATACAAGCGGCTAGCAGTTTTTTGGTGCCGTCTTTAGACAACAGCGAGGTGTTTAACTAAGCCTTAGTGTTTATTGATCTTCAGCTTTTTTTACTCGGATTACTTTGCCGTCTAGCTTTGTGCCGTTTAACTTAACTATGGCTAAAAGGGCTTTTTTGTCGTCATTAATTTCAACAAACCCAAATCCCTTGGATTTACCGGTGACTTTGTCCAATACCAATGTACAGTATTCTAATTCAGCAAACTGGGTGAAAGCTTCAGTAAGCTGCTCTTCGGTTGTTGAACGGGATAAATTTCTAGCAATTATTTTCATGTGATCTCATTTGTAATGAACTCAAATTACCGCGTAACTCAACACGGTAAATAAGGGTATGCTGGTCATGATAAGAGTGAATGAACGCGACCACAAGTAAATGTATCACTTCAATCAAATATAACCCCATAAAACCGTGCCAATTTGGCACTATTTTATAAGGTTATTCGCCGTAGGTGTCGCGTTAACACTTGGCTGGTAATAACAAACATCGATATTTCCATTCCCAGGGTACACATAAAACTCATGGGTCCGGTTTTTAGACGAGTCGATTCGTTGTTGAAATGCAGCCGATTCGACCATTTGTACTTTAACGGTATATTGCTTGTTTGTAGTTAATGTATCGCCAATGTGCGCACTGTTAATCATTCCTTTTGGTAGGTCGCTATCAATTATGCCCCCCTTGAGCTTATCTCCTCGGGGCAGTCGTTGTACAACGTCCATACCGAAAACAACTCGACCAAACACCGACATATTACGGTCGAGATGACGCGGAGCGTGCCCTATGACGATATAAAACTCAGAACTGGCACTATCAGCACCGTTGCCTCTTGCCATCGCCACTGTGCCGGAGCAGTGCAAAAACCACTGTTCATTAGTTGTAAGATCACGGCCAGCGGGAACTGAATTAATAAAGCCCGTTTGTGGAGCCAATAGATCGGGGCTTTGGATTAAGGTAAAGCTATCTGAGACTGGCTGGGTAAACTCGGCCTTTAATGGCAGTTTAAATTTAGAGGGTTTTCCTTTTACATTATTCCATTCGCCTTCACCTTCACCGGCTTGAGCAACAAAGCCTTCAATGACTCGGTAAAAAGGGAGGCCGTTGTACCATTGGCTGCTGACAAGTTGCTTAAACTGTTCAACATGTTTTGGTGATACCTGTGGCAATAGTTGAATGATCACTAAACCTTCGGTGGTTTCTAAATAGACTAAGTCTGACTGCGGAACTGAATATTCGTTTTCTTGGCTTATTGCCGCTGAGCAGAAAATAAAAAACAAAAGTCCAAATGTGGCTTTACAGGTTTTGGCCAACATACGTTCACTCCAGTGAGCAGATTGATTTTAAGCCGATACTGTGACCTTTTTTATACGCCAATTCAATACATCGATGTTGTTCTAGACTTTACCAATTGTGCATTTTGTAAATACTAGATGCCAACCTTAACGGATATACACTGGTCTAAAAAGCGCATCCTGCACTTAACCAAATTACATTTTTGGCGCCATCGGTGCTAAAAAAACCGTCGCCATCAGTATCCGGCATATGGCCCAAATCTAGTCCAACTCGGAAACCATCAGTTAAACTTTGTGGGTAGTAGTTAATATTTAGAGAATAAACCGATCGTATGGTAGCTGTATATGTCGCCCCGATTGACCAATTACTGTTAAGCAAATAATCATAGCCTGCGCTAGCGCCTATTAAACCAACCGCACCTCGCAAAAGATGCTGCTCTTTCTGTAGTGAGATTTGATAGCCAATTAAACCGGAATACTGTAATCCTGTTCCTAGGTTATGGTTTAGTTCACTTGCTTTGACAACGCAGCTACTAAAAACGGCAAAAAGAAAAATAAATCTGAGTTGCAAAATAGGTCGGTGCATTGTGTCTCTCTTTGGTGGCCTAAAGGGAGGCCAATACTGGTTTTTTGATCGAGTTATTCATTGGTTTGATATTTAGACAATAACGTTTTTTGCTCAGCGGCATTAACAATTTTTGCGAGTTTTCCATCTTTTGTCATTTCAATGATTTTTGCGTCAACAATTGGAACAAGATGTTTGTGGTCAAGATGGATGTAATGATACAAATCGAAAGTCGCTAACGGTTTTTTAATAGCGATTACGTTTTTTAAACCAAGTTCTTTAAGTGCCATTAAACCATCAATGGTATTGGTTAATGCAACGTCAACGCGGCCTGAATCAACCATGCGCATTATCTCAATGGTTGAGTTCATGTCTATCACCTGAGAGTGGCCCTCAGTAATTCTGTTTGTATGTTTTACTCCACGAACTTTTGCGACAAAGTATTTTTCTAGATGGTCTTTGTTCTCAATTACGATATCTTTGTCTTTATGCACAAAGGCTGTGGTCTCAAGGTAGTAATAAGGCGTTGGTACTCTTATTGTGGTTGGGTTTTCAATACCATAACTGAATATCCTCATTATTTCGCCATCACTAACGCCAGAAGTTGCTGAGAGCTGGGCACGTTGAGCCGGCAGCGGTGTAATGCTAATGACGATACCAAGCTCTGAATATATTTGGGGTAAAACAATGCGACCAACTTCTTGCTCGGTCAAAAAATTAATGGATGAAAAATGAAATCCTTCTGCAAAACTATTCCCAATAAATAACAACAAAACCGCAAATAATTTCATTGGGTCTCCGCAAGTTATAAAATACAAATGTCGATTTTTCAAAAATCGACTTTATTCAATGACTGATTGAACTAGATGATGTTTATAAATTGTAGGACATTTATAATTAGACTGACGGCTAATATTAGATTAATAATCAAATAATTGTGGTTTGGACGATTGGTGACCACATTGTCGTCATTAGGCTGAGGGTGTTCAGATTGTATTTTGGTTTCTAGTTTCTTTCGCTTTTTGTCTAAATCTCGTGATTTGGCTTTATGTCTCTTTTTGTACTCGGCGATGCCTTTTTCGATGCCTTTAGCAATCAACTTAGTTTGCTCTTTGGTTTGATTTGGTTTTTGTGTCGCTTTGGCAATTGTCATCGCTTCGTTTTCGGTTTGGGCTGAAATGGTGTTTTTTGTCATACAGATTTTGGTTTCTCATCAAATTTGGTTTAACCTACTGCCATTCAGTTGTAATTTCAAATTAAGGTTTTCTTTTATGGAATGGATGCGAGAACTACTTGATCCAAATAATTATTATTTCCAACAGTTTTTTGCCTTATTCACGTCCATTGTTTCGTTACTTATTCTGCGTACTTTTAAAGGACGATTAATTAATAGAAGTAAACAATCTCTCCTCAATGCCAGTGTTTATGCATTGTATTTACCCGCGAAGTTTTTCCTTATTTTGCTGTCGACCTGGCACTTAATTGATTTGTTCAACGTGCTCGGTGGTGATTATTTTGAGTTTGATAAATACCCAATTGTGCAATTACTCGCGGTCTTGCATTTAAGTTGGTATGGCTTCCGAGTCGTTAATACTATTGAAAGTGAAACATTAAACGAAACAGAACCGACAATGCTTGACGCAACGGCAGTAATTGGAATTGCGAAGATATTTCGTTTGCTCCTTGCGGTGATCTGCATGATTGTCGCGTTTGATCTGCTAGGTCTCGACCCTCGGGGTTTAATTGCAGTTGGTAGTGTCTCAGGCGCAGCCTTAGCTTTTGCATCAAAGGACTTGGTATCAAATTGGTTTGGTGGTGTGATGTTGTACTTAGACAAACCGTTTAAAGTGGGCGATTGGATCCGAAGCCCTGACCGCGAAATTGAAGGCACGGTCGAGTATATTGGCTGGCGGATCACTCGGATTAAAACATTTGATAGACGGCCTTTATATGTCCCAAATGCAATGTTTAATAACATTACAGTGCAAAATCCGTCGAGAATGACGCACCGTAGGATCAATGAAACAATAGGTGTTCGCTATGATGATGTCGAACAAGTGCATGATATTGTGGATGCAATTCGGAACTATATTAGCGGATCTGATTTAATTGCTCAGGACCAAGTGATCATTGTTAATTTTAATGGCTTTGGTACTTCGTCGCTTAATATTTTGGTTTACTGTATGACCAAAACGATTGACTGGGTTACGTTTCATCAACATAAAGAAACACTATTGCTAGATATTGCGGGCATTGTTGAAAGTCATGGGGCAGAGTTTGCATTCCCAACTCAAACAATAAAAATGGCAGTTGCAGAACCAGAAGCTTAACCAGCACATACTTGGTTTCTGCCATTTGCCTTCGCAGCGAGTAAAGCTTGATCGGCAAGTTTAATGGTTAAGTCGATATCCGGAATATCCCAAACTTCCGCGACACCAAAACTTGCCGTAACCCTAATTTGTCCCTTGTGAGTGTTAACGCGGATTGCGCGCACTAAATGCCGCAATTCTTCTGCAAAATCGAGGCCTTTCTTTAGGCCATGGTTGTGCAATAAAATCGTAAATTCTTCCCCGCCAAATCTGGCGGCAATACCCAATTCTCCGGTATGTCGAGTGATAAGGGTCGCAATCTCGACAATAACCAAATCACCAATATCATGACCATAATTATCATTAATGCGTTTAAAAAAGTCGATGTCGCACATGATGATAGAATGCGGTTCTTTGTCAAAATCCATATGGCAGTCTTTAACTTTATCGAAAAAGTACCTGCGGTTATAGATCCCCGTAAGCGGGTCGCGGATTGATAATTCATAGTGCTGATTAATCGTGTCTGACATAAGCAAAGATTGTAATCCGCCCATCATCATTAATACGGATAACACCTGTAGTAATAGCAATACGCTCATGTACTGGTAGTTGTTTGGAATATAAACATAGGCGATTGGAACCGTAACAAAACACATGATGGCAAAATAGACGGCAATTTTTAACGACTTCTCACCAAAAGTGGGTGGGCGTGTTTTATCGTGCCAAATAATGGTGAGCGATGTTGCCAAAATGTAGATAGAATTTAAAGCGTGATTTGTAGAACGTGCGAGCTGGCTGTCGTCTAAAAAAAGGTATAAGCCGACTTGAGACACTACAAAAATAGAGATGTGTGTTATTGCTTTGGGACATTGGTGGATATGATGATACTGACTAATTCGCCAACGTAACCCAAATTTTAAAGCATATAAATTGCCTAGAAAGAACAAATTAGCGATTAAAATTGATAAAAGTTCAGGAATAAATGGCCGGAATAAATAAAAACAAAAAGCAAAACAAGTAAGGAAAAAAAATAACGAGAAATAGCGAGTCACTATTTTAGCATTAGTCGATTCGGCAACAGGACTAAACATCATAAATGCAGCGGATATGATACTGCTGCATAAAATTACGATGATAAAAGTAAGTTGTCCTATTAATTCAGCTGTCAATCGCGTCTCCTGGAAACGTATTTAAAAAGTCACGTAATAGACTTAAAGACATCTACACTGTAGCGTAATTCACCTAACTCAGCTAGAACCATGGCGTATAAACGCTTGTCTACCAAGTTGTTATTGGAATAAACAACTTGTTCGAGGGCTTGTTTTGCCAGCTGAAAATCTTTTTGTCCGGCAGCTAGATAAGCATAAATAGTTAATAGTGTTTTATTATCCGGTTGCTTGGTGATGTGTTTCTGTATTTGCGAAAACAGCAGATCCATTGACACAAACGTCGTATTTTTGAATATATGTCGGAGCACTTCTAGCAACCAATCCTGTTGCTTCAATAAATCGTTTTCCAATAATATCGGTTCAATAAGTTGGCTCTGTTGTTGTTCTGACAACGCTAAGATGTAAGACGTTTGTAATGCTCTATCTGACCTAATCGCTTTGTGCCAACCGGTCCAAACCGTCTGAAGTTGATTAATGGAAAACGCAGAGATATAGCGCGTAAATGCTTTGTAGAACATGGTTTGATTAAGCTGCTGTAATTCATCAAAGGCGTTAACGTCACTGTGTTTTTTAGCCAGTTTATTTAGACGAGGTAAATGGCTAGCCACTTCATTCCAGTTAAAGTTTTGAGCATACACGCTTAAACATAATTGTTGAAAAGGCAGTGGTTGTTTGGCAATAGGCAATTTTAGGCTTTGCACTAGCAGATTCGCATCTTCATATTTGTGCGCTTTCATAAGTCCGGCTAAGGTCGCAAATGGGGTAGTTAATTTAGTATCTTTTGCTATGTCGTCGGTCAGCAGTAAAGTATCTGACTCATTTAATTGAGCACGGCATACGCCCGTAAGTTTATTTGCAGATTCCAATCGTTCGGTGCGTTTTACTTTGGCAAATTGATTAATTGCTTGCTGCCATTGGCCCAACGTCATGTAGTCAATTCCGGCTTGGAGGTAATTTGCCTGATTTTTATTTTGACGTGACTGCCACCACAAAGTAGGCAAAATCAATGTGGTATAAACCAGCTTTAATAGCCAAACCACCATCCATAACGCAACAACAAACATGACAATAGTAGCGCCAAATTCGACAATACTGCCTTCGATTGTGTAGTTGCCTATCGCAATTAACACGTAGCCTTGGTCGCCTTTAATATTCGGCGCAAATATTAGAAACAGTCCAATAATTAAAAGCGCTACGATTTGCTTAGTAAATTTCATCATAGCTATAACCTATTGCCCAGACATGCGCGATTGTTGGCGCGAGACATAATTCGTTAATTCAGACTGACTGCCCAATTTAGTTGGCAAGTTGAGTTCGATGTTGCGGTTTTGCAATTCGCTTAAGGTATTGATAGTTGCAACCACCTGTGGGTCGTTTAGGTCAAAATATTGCTGCATCCAAGATAGACTCCGTACAATACCATCGTTATATAGTGCGTTGTTTTGCAACAAAATATTTTGCTGTGCTATTAACAACTGGCGTGTAATATTTGCTCTAATAAACCATTGTTGCTGAGCCGGAATTTGCGGTTCTATGGCAAGTTCTCGATGCTTAATCGTGACAAAGTTTGTCATAAATCGATTAAAACTGGTTTTTAAGTTGGCCTGCCAATCTTGAATTTCATCAGACACAGCCGAGTCTGGTTCGATCGCCGTTGCTGTTGGGATATATATATGTGAGAACTTTAAGGTATTCACTTGGTCGAGAATACCAGACAGGCTTAAATATAAACTGTCTCGGTCTGGTTGTTTAGCGCCATGGAGTTTTGCAACATCTTCACTGATGCTTTGACGAAGTGGAAAAACACTTGGGTCATTCATTGCAGCCAGTCGATTATTGGCATTTGCTAGCAACATTAGGGCAGTGTCGACATCCTGATCGATAATGATTTTTCGCTCAGCTAGGTTAACTAAGTATAAGGCTTCAGAGGCTAACCATTCGTTCGGTTGGCTTTGGCCTAATTCTTTTACTCGATTGGTTAACGTTTTAACATTATTCGCAATCGATTTATCCTGACTTTGTTGGACTTTCAGTTGGCTATTAAGTTGACCACTTAATTGACTGATTTGCGATTTAAGGTTTTTGATTTCTGCGACATTATTATTAACCGCTTGTTGGTTTAACGTTTCGACCTGACTTTGCGTTTTAAGCCACATTTGGCCCTGCCACCAGACAAAACCAATGGCTCCGATTGCAACAAAACTGAGCAATAAGGCAAAAACCGCTGTTTTACTTAATCTTGAATTGGACTCTTTTGACGTATTGTGAGGTTTCGTCGTTTGTTTTGGCGTAGGCTCAGTTTGCGCCGTTTTATGTTCGGTTTTCGGGGTAGGTTTTGATTTGGTTTGGGTTTTAGACTCTGTTGCTTTAGGGGTTGTCGCTGTTTCAGGTGGTGTTGTCGCCGTTGCTTTCGCCGCTATTTTTTCTTTTTCTTTAGCGATAGCTTCGTTTTCGGCACGTACTTGTTGCTCGAGTTTCTTTAACGCCTCATTGCTTTTATTTTGAGCTTCATCAACGGATTTTTCCGACGTGTCTGGTTTTTTCAACGCGGCTTCTTGTTTCTGTTTGTCTTTATTCAAAGCAGGCGCTTCCTTACTAGAAGATTGCGTTGTTGAGGTTTTGTTATCTTTATTACTCATCGAAATTTCGCCTTGCCATTGGGTTAACAACTGAATAATCGACTGATTAGTCGTGTGTTCAGAGACTTTTACCTTGTTCTTATCAACACCTAACGCTATGACATGGTCACGGATACGGTGACTAATGACAATCCAATTTTTATTGGTAAGCGTTGATATCTGTGCCTTATCTACAGCTGACACAACGTTCTCGAAAATGCCATCGGCGATATCGATACTTGTTGCCAATATAAAGTCGGCAGTAAGCCAGTTTTTTATGTCATTTGTAGCGTGCTTGGTGACTTGACGTTCATATAAATCAACTTCAGTAACGACCCCTAGTTGACTTTCTATATGACGTTTAATCACGTCGCGGCCGCCTTTGCCTTTTAGTATGGCGGCGTTAATTTTTTTATCGTCGTTTAATTCGGGCAATAAAATTAACGATTCGCTATTCGACTCTTCCGGGCAGATGATCTGGTCATTAAGGTGACTAAATGCCGCAATCAGTTCATCTCGGCTCCCTGGCCCGACGGCAATTATTTTACCTTTGGGCATAAAAGCAATTTTGTTTTGTAGTAAATACGTCGCAAAATGTCTGACTGCGGTACGACTGACAAAAATCCAAATAAAATCTGGATAAGGGGTATTTTTTAATAACGCCGTCAAACTTACATCAAGTGTTTCTTTCGCAAATGGGGCTGTCGTTATAATTGGCGCAACTTGTGTTTCCACATTCACTTGTTCGCAGAGTGCTGAAAGCTCTTCAGCCATAGGCGACGGACGTGTATTGAGTAACCGTGTATTGAGTAACCGTGTATTGGGTAACGCAGCTGCGTCAGTTAATTTGCTCATTTTAAACCGTTTTATACACTTCTGTTAAAATTTTGTCAGCGCCTTTTTCCAACAGTTCATTGGCAAGAATTTCACCTAGTTTTTCTGCGTCAGCACAAGGACCAGAAATCTCACCTTCGATGATACTATCGCCATCTAAGCTGCCCACTAAACCTTTAAGTAATAGTTCGTTGTCGATGACTTCAGCATAAGCGCCAATCGGTACTTGGCAACCACCTTGCAACGCTCGGTTCATGGCGCGTTCTGCGGTCACACGAAATCGAGTTTCAGAGTGTTCTAGTACAGATAGCCATTGTTGTACTTGAGTGTCGTCCACTCGACACTCAATGCCAACGGCACCTTGACCATTGGCCGGTAGAATAAACTCAACAGGTAAATACTGCTTAATTCGTTCAATCATGCCTAAGCGAATGAGGCCTGCTGAGGCAAGAATGATGGCATCGTATTCGCCTTCATCTAACTTTCTTAGACGAGTATTCACATTGCCGCGTAAGTCTTTAATTTTAATATCTGGGCGCAGCGCTTTAATTTGGCACTGACGACGCAGACTCGATGTTCCGACAACGGCGCCGGTCGGCAAACTTTCAAAGTCAGTCACGGTATTTGAAACAAAGGCGTCACGTGGGTCTTCACGCTCACAAATGGTGTACAACATAAGACCATCTGGGAAGTCGACAGGGACATCTTTCATCGAATGTACCGCGATATCAGCTCGGTCTTCTAACATGGCCACTTCGAGTTCTTTAACAAATAGTGCTTTGCCACCTATTTTAGCCAACGGCGTATCCAAAATTTGATCGCCTTTTGTTGTCATCGGCACTAACTTAACCGTCAAATTTGGGTGGGCTTGTTCAAGTTTGTCTTTTACGTAATTTGCTTGCCACATAGCTAACGCGCTTTCTCGCGTAGCGATACGTAGAATAGGAGATACAGCTGTCATTAATTTAGAAACCATCGCTTAAAGTTATAGTCAGAGAATACCAGTTAAGACATTATTGCTAAAGACTAACTGGTATTCTTATTGTTTATGCCTGATATACATCAACTTTACGCTGAAAATAAAGACAATAAAATGTCGTTGTTCATTTTGTTGAAAACTTAAGGCTCAAATAAAAAAGTCTCAGTCGTTAATATGGTTCCGTCGGCCGCAACAACCATCACTTCCCAACTACCAGAGTGAAAATTAGCATCTAAGTTTTTACTTGAACGTGTACGCCAGCGATTAGAACCAATATTAAGCTTAACTTCGGCCTCCAATTTGCCATTTAAAAACCAGCGATGCGTGACGTTCGAATCTGCTTGATTCATGACTTCAGTAAAGAAAAATACTTTGTTTGTGCCAGAGGGCAAAGTTTGCTCGTTGTAATTATCAACGGGCTCGCGATCGGCAATGGCGGTTGTAATAATCGCGCGGTTAACCGATGGTGCGATTGTTTCACTAGATGCAGAAAAACTCGATAAAAATACAACAAGGCTAACTAAAGTGTGGATAAAAAATTTCATAAGGCTGACCCTTTAATCGATTTAGAATTAACATGCTGAATGTCTTTAGTGGCGTAAAAAATAATGTATTGAATATTACATTAAATCGCACAATTAATAGTGTAGTGAAATATTCCGTAAGCGATAAGTAGATTTTTGAATTTTATGCATATTTAACCATATGCGTGAAGAAAGGGTCGAAAACAGGTGGGGTTTAACAACAAAATATTTAGAAACAAATGTTGCAGGAATTTAAAGGTGCCAATAAAACCTGATATTGGCACTCGATATAACGTTTACTTCGTGACTATTTATTTTCCGTTAGCTTAAGGCGCAATCGAAATTGGCTCACCAGCTTGTTTTGTTGCTGCATCACTAATAAGCGCCCAAAGTTCAGACCCGCCTCGATTATCAATCCACAGACCATCTTTATATTCAAAGTGATGGCCATTAAATTTAGTGGCAACCCATAGTTGTTGCAGTGGTGCTTGTTTATTCACGATAATCTTTGTGCCGTTAGGGAATATGATTTCAACAATGCCGCCAGCGCTTTCGTAATCGAGATCAAAGTCGACTTCATCAACGGCGTCTTGTAATTTCATTAAAAAATCGTCAGCGAGTTGATGATATTCAGAGTCATTCATAGTAGATCCTACTTGCATTTGTTGTTGATAGTGAGATTATAGCGGCAACTATAATAGATACCGTAAAAACATGAAACGTCCGTTTAATTTTTACCGTAAAATTTTTGCATATTTTATAATGAAGATGTTGTTTACAACGACTTTACTCGTTGCTGTGTCTGGTTGTGGCCTTAAAGGGCCGTTATATTTACCTGACCAACCAGAAAAAGCTGAAGTAACACAAACAGAAAAACAAAAAGAAGAACAATCGTCAAAACAGTCTGAACCCACACAACAAAAAAAAGATAATAAATAGACTTTGGTGTAAACCACATATTTTGATAATTATTTTGGGAACATAACTTTGGATTACTTTAATTTTCGCGACGGTCAATTATTTGCCGAAGACGTCGCTAGTCAGCACCTCGTTGCTAATTTTGGCACACCTGCCTATGTTTATTCACGTGCGACAATTGAACGCCACTGGAAAGCATTTGATAACGCCATTCAAGATCATCCACACCTCATTTGTTATGCTGTAAAAGCAAACTCAAACTTAGCCGTACTTAATGTCATGGCACGATTGGGTTCTGGTTTTGACATTGTATCTGGTGGTGAACTCGCCCGTGTGATTGAAGCTGGTGGCAACCCGAACAAGGTTGTTTTCTCTGGTGTTGGTAAAACAGAAGCCGAAATCGAGTACGCCTTAGAAGCTGAAATTAAATGTTTTAATGTTGAGTCTGAACCTGAATTGCATCGTATTGCCAAAGTTGCAAAGGCACTAAATAAAGTGGCCCCGGTGTCAATTCGCGTTAACCCAAATGTCGACGCAGGGACTCACCCGTATATTTCAACTGGATTAAAAGAAAACAAGTTTGGCATTAGCGTAGAAAAAGCCTTATCGATATATCCTTGGGCAAATGACAACAAACATCTAGATGTTCAAGGCATCGATTGCCACATTGGTTCTCAACTTACTGAGATCGAACCATTTTTAGATGCTCTTGATATTTTATTAAAACTAATCGACCAACTAGCCGATCTTGGTGTTGATATTAAGCACTTAGATTTAGGGGGCGGTTTAGGCGTGACATACGACAATGAACAACCTCCGCAGCCAAGTGAATATATTTCAGCATTGATGGCGCGTTTAGAGAATCATAAGCACTTAACTATTTTGTTTGAGCCAGGTCGTGCGATTATGGCCAACGCTGGAATTTTATTGACTAAAGTAGAATTTTTGAAAGAAAACGAAGGCAAACACTTTTGTATTGTAGATGCTGCGATGAACGATCTTATTCGACCAGCATTGTATTCTGCGTGGCAGAAAATCGAACCTATTGCGCAATTAGACCGTCCAGTAAATAATTACGATATTGTTGGCCCTATTTGTGAAACAGGTGACTTTTTGGGGAAAAATCGTGATTTAGCGGTTGCAGAAGGTGATTACCTTGTTATTCGTTCTTCTGGTGCCTACGGTTTTACCATGAGTTCAAATTATAACTCTCGAGTTAGAGCGATTGAGCTAATGGTTGATGGTGATCAAACACATGTTATTCGACAACGAGAAACATTGAGTTCATTGTGGGCTGGTGAATCAGTCTTAGATAAGTAATTTGGAATATCGAACATGATGTTAAATTTCACCAAAATGCACGGCTTAGGTAATGACTTTATGGTTGTTGATGGCGTGACACAAAATGTGTTTTTGTCACCGGATCATATTAAAAAGTTAGCCGATAGAAATTTTGGTATTGGCTTCGACCAATTGTTGTTGGTCGAACCGCCTTATGACCCAGACTTAGATTTTCATTATCGAATATTTAACGCTGACGGAACGGAAGTGTCACAGTGTGGAAACGGCGCTCGTTGTTTTGCTCGCTTTGTGCATTTAAAAGGCCTAACCAATAAAACGGCGATTAAGGTCAGTACAAAATCTGGCAATATGGTGTTGTACCTCGAAAACAACAACCAAGTTACTGTAAACATGGGCCGTCCGATATTAGAACCCAAAAAAGTGCCATTTACTGCACAGCAACAAGAAAATACTTATTTGCTTCGCAGTAACAACGACACGGTAATGTGTGGTGTCGCCTCTATGGGTAACCCGCATTGCGTGGTAATTGTCGATGACGTAGACACCGCTTCGGTTGAAGATCTCGGTGCTCGTTTAGAATGCCATGAACGGTTCCCAGAAAAAGCCAATATTGGTTTTATGCAGATCCTGTCCCGTGACCACGTTAAATTGCGTGTTTACGAACGAGGTGCCGGTGAAACACTGGCTTGCGGCAGTGGCGCATGTGCCGCTGTGGTCGTCGGGCGAATTCAAGATTTACTAAACAGTAAAGTTCAAGTAGATTTACCAGGTGGTACATTACATATTCGATGGCATGATGAAAACTCACCGGTCAAGATGACTGGACCTGCAGAATATGTTTTTGATGGACAATTACATTTATGAGTAAAGCGTTGACACCTAATTTTGACGAGTTGGAATTGGATGCTGAATTGGTAAAAGAATACCTACAGCAAAATCCCGACTTTTTTCTCCAGCATCCTGAGCTAGTGACTCAGTTAAAAATCCCCCATGTAGCAAAGGGGGCGATTTCTCTATTGGAAAAACGTCAAGAGGTACAACGCGATAAAATTACGCTGATGGAAGAAGAATTAACCTCATTAATGGGCCATGCCCGTGCCAATGAGATTATTTTTAAAGCGATTAGCCAAATCTATATTTCATTGGTTGGTTGCCAATCGATTAGTGATTTAGAACAGGCGGTTAATAAAGTCTGCCAAGAGCATTTGTATTTAGTGCAATTTAGGTTGCTGCAACCTGAAGACGAAGCTTACTTGCACCTACAAGCTAAATTAAATTCCAAAGGCACGTATTTAGGTCGCCTTAAAGCCGACCTAATGGACGTTGTTTTTGATCAACCCGCTGGCTCGGTTGCATTAATAGAAGTTGTGCACGAGTCTGAAGATGACGAGCAAATTTTTGGTATCGGAGCGTTTGCAGCAAAGCAACACGACCATTTCCAACCACACATGGATACATTTTTTATCCGTGAACTCGCGCGGCTTCTCAGTCAGCACTTTGTGCATTTAGTACGTGAATAAGATTGAGTTAAACTCAGACACGCTCCCCACAGAGTTGGTTGACCTAACCACTCGATATTTACAATACCTCAAGTTTGAACGCGCTTATTCTGACCATACCGTTAGCAATTATAGCCATACATTAATAAGTTTAATGACGTTTTCTGCGGAAAAAAACCTTGTTCGCTGGCAAGATATTGACGATACGTTGTTGAAGCAGTGGATTGGTCAGTTTAAACGAGAAGGATTAAAGGCTAGTTCGATCCAACTTCATTTGTCTGCGGTTCGTGGCTTGTTTAAATATTTGGTGTCAAAGCGCGAGATTGCAATAAATCCAGCCGACTTGCTGGTTTCTCCTAAACAAGATAGACCGTTACCTAAAAATTTAGAAACCGATGAAGTGCATCACTTATTGTCGTTTATTCCGGAATCAGATATTGAATTTCGCGACAAAGCTTATATGGAACTATTTTATTCATCTGGGTTACGTTTAGCTGAATTGACCGGGTTAGACGTTGTCGATGTTGATGTGCAAGAATGTATGGTTAAAGTCACTGGTAAAGGCAACAAACAACGAATCGTGCCTGTTGGCAGCGTAGCGATTAACGCGATTGTTGACTGGATAAAAGTACGACCAAGCTTAAATAAACACAATATCGATGCGCTTTTCATCAGTAAGCTGGGTAACCGTTTAAGCGCGAGACAAATTCAACAGCGATTAAAATATTGGGGTCAAAAGCTTGGAATGGCCAATACGGTCCACCCCCATAAATTACGTCATTCCTTTGCTACGCATATTTTAGAATCAAGTGCCGATCTGCGTTCAGTGCAAGAATTATTAGGTCACGCAAATTTAAGTACAACACAAATTTATACACATTTGGACTTTCAACATTTAGCCAAAGTGTATGATCAGGCACATCCAAGAGCAAAAAAGTCTAACTAAATTAGAAAACTAAGCTGTAAATTTGACTAACCAGCCTATAATTTAGAAATAGCAACCCTCGTAAGGTGCTCAAGTGATGGCCATAAATAATGGATGAGAGTGTAGATTAACTAGTATTAATGTACCGTTGGCGATTACCGAAATTGTCAATAATATGTCCGGAACTAAGAGATGTAGGATCAAATGGAACATATTGGGTTAAACAAAATAACAAACTTCAATGAGCTTAATGTATTAGTTATTGATGACAATATATTGGTTCACGACCTTATAAAACATACCTTCTATGATATGGGTATTGTTAATGTGCGTTGTGCCGAAAATGCGTTTTATGGTTTAAGACTGTGTACCGAAATGCAATTTCATATCGTGATCTGTGCGTTTAATGTAAAAAGTGATAAAGATGGATTTCATATTTTAGAAGAAATGAAATTTAAAGGCTTTGTGACTAAACAAACCGTACTGATATTTTTAAGTTCTGAAACAGACGAAACCTTAGTTAATAGTATCGCTGAATTGCAACCTGATGATTTTTGGGTTAAACCTCTAAACGCAAAAAATGTAACGACTCGCTTGAGTTATATTCTGGATGTTAAGCGTAAGTTATTTAATGTTTTTGAATGCATTGATAATGGCGATTTTAGTAAGGCAATTTATTACGCTGAACGACATATTAAAAACCCTGAACTAAAAAAATACCACATGAACCTCAGACGCCTAAAAGGTGAATGTTTGTTGTCGTTGATGGAATTTGTGGATGCGGAAGAATATTACCGTGAGTTACGTCAAAAATATAAAATGTCTTGGGTCTACCTCGGTTTTGTAAATGCGTTGTTAAAGCAAAATAAGATCGATGAAATTGATCAGTTGCTTGACTCAATGACCCACAGAGTGGACACCCGATTTGCGACCTACGATCTTTTAGCGCAATACTATGTTGACAATGAAGACTATGTAAAAGCCTACGATGAAATTAAAAAAGCGGCTGAGTTAGCGCCGAGAAATATCGCAAGAAACAAAAAAGTTTGGGATTTAGCACGACTGAATCATGATCAACGTGAGCAGTACCACGCAACGGTTAACATGGCTAAATTTGCTAAAAAGTCAGTTCACGACTCCCCTGAGTTACTTCTAAATGTGATCCGTTCAGCCATCGACTTGGCAACGTCAGTTGATGTGCATGAGTCGCTAGATTTATTGGGGAAAGCCGATAAATACATTCATCAACTCGAAGTCGATTACGAAGATGCGGGGCATTTTAAAGAGCAACTGATTGTTGCCAGAGCTCGAATATTTAATGCTAGAGAAGAAAAACAAAAAGCGCTTAGGTTAGTTGAAATGCAAGTTTCGCCTAGACCAAATATGTCAGTAGAGGACAATTTGGACAAGGTAAAAGTTTTCCACGAACTAGGTATGCGAGAAGAAGCCCTAGCGTTACTTGAGGCGGTGAAAAAGCAAATTGCCTGTGATTCATTAGCCGGTGCAGTTACAAATAAATTTGTTGAGCAAGAAGCGGAAGAAAAAGCGGAAATTCATTTTACCCCTAAGCAGTTAAATAGCATGGCCGTAGAGTTTTTCAAGCGCAAGAAAATGGCACCAGCGTTAGATTCATTGCATAAAGCACTAAGGCTCACGCCTAGGAATATCAAGGTGGCTTTAAGCTTGTTAAAGGTTATCCAGGCAATACATCGCTCTGAAGGGTTGGATTTAGACCAGAAAGAACTTGCTAAAAGTACATTGCAAATGATTGACAGTGGCGAGCTCGAAGATAAACAAAAATTGCACTATGACGAAATACGAGCTGAGTTAGGACCAATTGTATGTGTTGATGAAGCCGGTGATGTTGAAGAGGGTGATATCGTCACACCAATCTAACTAGGAAAGACCTTAGTGTTACCTTTGATTATCTCTTTAGACGTTAATAGTCGCAGTAATTGAGCATCGTTACTGCGACATAACTATTGGTAAATGCAGTGCCACTTTCGCACCGCCGTATACAGACTTAGAAATTGCCATTTGGCCGTCATGTTGCTCTGTCACACGGCGAACGACTGCAAGGCCAATTTGGTGATGTTCCGGAATAATATCGTCATTCGAAGATGTCTGATCCCATCCTAAACCATCGTCTTCAACAGCCAACAATAACGTTTTATGCTCTACGCTGGCAGTTATCCATATATTATGTTGGCAGAATCGAAGGGCATTGCTCACTAAGTTCGTTATCGCCCGGGCAAGCAGTTTTATATCCGCATTAATTACTATTCCTTCTGCAATGTTTAAATGAATAGTGCGATCTTTGTCTTCAATAAATACTTCGGTTAATGCTTTTACTTCGCGAAGTAATTCGGTGGACGTTATATTAAGCGGTTGCTCCCGGTATTCATTTTTTGCAAGCCGCAGATAATCATAAATATTCGCTTCAATATCGTTAAGATTATTTTCAATTTGACCTTTCGACTGTGCAAGGGTTTCTTGTTTGCTCATATGGTTGATAAATTTCAGCCGAGCAAGGGGCGTTTTTATATCATGACAAACGGTTTCCGCCATTTCCGCCTGAAAGCGATTTAGGTGCTCAATCCGTGTGGTTAAGTTTCTCAGTGACTCCGCAAGAGGTTGTAAATAGGAACGAGAACTTAGGCTAAACTTGGGGAACTTCCCAAACTTGATCTCATCAAGGGCACTGTTGCGTAAAATTTCAATGTCGTTGAATAATGACCGACTGAATAGAAATAGAATAAGGAACAGCAAAAAGTAAAATAAGTAAACAAGGTCTAGAGTAAACTCAGCAGACGCCGGCCAATCTATCCGGTTAATGCAAAGTAACTTATCGCTATTGTCGGTAAGACATAACATTCTTTTGCCTTGGCTGTCGGTCAATTCAAATAGCGGCTGCTCATTTGTTGGTAATGCGCCGGCCCAGTATTCAGCAGGGTATTCAACGAATAAAGCACCGTCACATGACGATTTTGACTGCGCATCGCATCGAATCGGCCGATTTTTAGCTGTAAGCTGTTGAACGTTTTGCAACACAAGTGCGGCGTCAATTACTGGCGGTTGATCACTTTGGGCTGATTCAAAAATTTGGTCGACACTAAATATCAGCAACAACAAAGTGATAGCTAAAGCGAAATAGAATCGTAATAAAGGGTTATTGACCTTCAATGTGATCATCCTTTGACAAGTAATATCCTTCACCCCAGGCGGTAATCACATTCCAGCTCGGGTCAATTAATTGCAGTTTTTTACGAAGCCGAGATGCTCTGCCATCCATTGCGCGGTCGATACCGTCGTATTCACGACCAAGATGGTGCTGAAACAACCATTCGCGACTGACTACGTGTCCAAACTGAGCCAGTAAAGCGGTTAACAACCTAAATTCAGCAGAGGTTAGATTTAACTTTTCGCCATTTAAGTAACTTGTTTTAGAGTTTGTATCTAGCGTCAGGTTACCCATTTGAAATAAAGTTTGCTGGGGTTTAACTTGCCTATCCAATTTGAAAAACACATTTATTTTTGCCAGCAATAGTTCGGGGTTTATCGGTTTAACTAAATAGTCCTCAGCCCCTAACTCATAACCTTTTAATTGGCTTTTTGTGTCAGTCAGGGCTGTCATAAATAAAATAGGGCCGGCAAACTCTGCGCGGACTTCTTGTACAAATTCGAAGCCATTTTTGCCCGGCAGATTAATGTCGCAAAGTAACATGTCAAATTGTTGCTCGGGCAATTGTTTTAGCGCCGTATGGGCCTGACTAAAGTGAGTCACAATAAACCCCTGGTCTTGCAAATAGGCCTTTATCAAACGAGCGAGTTCAAGGTCGTCTTCTAAAATTAAAATATGACGTTTCATTAAAACAAACTCCAGCTTAGCCGACGTTTTTTTAAAGCTGGGCGTTCTGCACTTAGTAGTTTTATTGTGTGACTGTCGACTTGTTGGCTTGTTTTGGCATCCACTAATTGAATAGTGGTGTCGCTGTAAAGTTGGATGCTGAGGTGGATGTTTTCTACTGATTTAGCGCATTGGATTTGGTGTTCATGGCCGGATATTTTTAGGCAGGCGGTTTTGTTATGTCGCCAACTTATTGTCAAATCGACATTACAGATGGGATCGGTTTGATATAAGCAAACTCTGGGCAGTACGTCGAAAGTCGCATCAGCACTAAAAGACTTAAGGCTATTGAGGGTAATAAATACACAAAGTAATTTGCCTACGGCATCCATATTAATCCCATAAACATAATATCGTGATGTTGTTTAACGATATGAATACTGCCGTCAAAATTTGAAGGCATCCACTCTCGGCGCGCATGGAGCAAAATGCGGAGTTCCTCATTGAGCTTCCAACTCGTTTCTAGTTTAAAGGATGGTAGCCAACTCGCACCGGGCAAAAATTGATAACTACCAGTGGTGTCTGCATGGGTTACACTAAAATAGTAATCGCTGTATTTCTTATCTAAATAACGAATGCCCGCGGTCGTCGCGATGGAAAATTGTTCTGTTTGGAATAGCCCTCGTAATTCATTGGAAAACTCATACCCGTTATGAACCGAAGTGATGTCAGTATGCATCGCTGATTTGAATTGAAAATGCTCAGAATGCCAAAATACACTGGCACCTGCGAGGTAGCTTGAACGACGAGTTTGTGGTGTTAGTAAATCTTGTAACGGTGTATTAAAGGGGGCGTTTAGAGGCAGATCGGGGTTTGCCATTATCCCTCTTAATAATGCATCTGATACCGAATCGCCGCGAAACAAGAGTGAATCAAAACTCTGTTTGCTGGTTAAATCGAATGACCAATCATTTAATTCGGCAAAGTTATAACCTAAATCTAGGTTCTCAATATAGAAGTTGTTGTGGTAATAAGACCAACGAGGCAGCAAGTAAAAATTTTGCTCGCTTCCGTGGGCCATAATCGAAGAATATGAACCATAACCAATCGCAATACTGGCACTTAGTTGTTCCTCATCCGCTTTTACACAAAAGCCAAGAGAAATAACCATTGTTAAGCTAATGGCAAAGTGGAGCAACGTTTTCATAAAAAAATGGTACCTAAATAAGTTCTATCAATTTTATATCAAATCCAACCCTATAAAAGTATCGCTAATTATTGATCTGTACACTTTTGCACTCTTTTAAAAATAAATTCACGTTATAACCGCTTAACGAATGAGCAACTCCAAGGTGCTCATTCCAATAAATATTATAGAAATAGTATATAAATTTCGGAGTTAATGTGAAAAATAGCAAAATAGCAATAACTGCTTTGTCGGTGCTTTATGGTTTGGGGTTAGCAGCATCAGTTGATGCAGCGCCATCAAACAAAACATCGGCAAATGGGGTAATACAACAAGTCGATTTAACAACAATAAAGAAACGGAATCACACAGTTCCAAATTCTCTAAACAGAATTAAAACAATGCCAGGGGCTAGAAATCAATTAATAAATAATGCCTCTGCTAAAAGTAAATTTGCCCAGGTAGAACCTCATGATGGCAAACGAGCGTACATTATCCAACTGAAAGATCAACCAATTGCCACCTATACCGGCAATATCAAAGGCTTGCCAGCAACCGCGCGTAGTACGATTGCAAATGAGTTAACGGCTAAGCAAGGTAATGTGAAACGGGCAAGAAGTAACAGTCCGGCAGCCAATGCTAAAACAATAGATCAGATCCAGCAAACCCGCACACAAGCCTACAAAACGTATCTGACTTCTAAAAAACAACTGGTACTTAATAACGTTAGAGCCAAAGGCGGTGACGACAAAGTCCGTGCAGATTATTTTAGTTCGTTAAACGGCATGTCGTTAAATCTAACGTACAACGAAGCGTTAAATCTAGCGGAAATGAAGGAAGTTAAACTTGTTCAACCTTCAAGAATGTTGCAGTTACATACTGACACTGGGCCGCAATTTATTGGTGCTGATAAAGTGTGGGCCGGTCAAACGTCAACAGATGTTGGTTACAAAGGTGAAGGCATCATCGTTGGTATTATCGATACCGGTATTAATAGTGACCATGTGGCGTTTGCCGACATCGGTGGTGATGGTTATGACCACACAAATCCTTTGGGCACTGGCGTTTATTTGGGTGATTGTGCCGACGGAACCGTGCAATGTAACGACAAGTTAATTGGTGTCTATTCGTGGCCTGTTATTACCGATACATATGGTGATTTAGCGCCTGCTACCGGTGAAGATTATCAAGGCCATGGCTCTCATACTGCGGGGACTGCGGCTGGTAATTACGTTGAAAACGTACCGTTATTGTCAGCATCGTTAGGCGACGGTGATGGGGTGGAAAAAGGTTATACTTTTGCATCTACATCAGGTGTTGCGCCCCATGCCAATATCATTTCGTACCAAGCATGTGAATTAGCGGGCTGTCCAGAAGAAGCATTAGTATTAGCGCTCGAACAGGCAATTGAAGATGGCGTAGATGTTATTAATTTCTCGATAGGTGGGGGAGAACCATTTCCGTGGGAAGACGCTACTGAACTTGCGATGTTAGCGGCGCGCGAAGCGGGTATATCCATCGCAGTTTCTGCGGGTAATGCCGGTGGAGATGATAACAACACTTACTTTGCTAGCCTGAGTCATTCAGCACCTTGGTCTATGGTTGTTGCGGCGTCGACCCACGACCGAGTCATTGATGTTAATAATAGTATTTTGACCTTAAGTGGTGGTCTTAATGTTCCTTGGATAGATGTTAATCCAGACGCTGATTGGCCAGATGGTATTGCTGGATATTCCACAACTGGAATTGAAAATGGCACCCCTGTTGTTGCTGTGGATTACGGTGACGAGTTATGTCTAAATCCATTTGCGGAAGGCACATTTACATCTGACCAAATCGTGATTTGTAAACGAGGTGAAAATGCTCGCGTTTCTAAAGCTTACAATGTTATGGCTGGTGGCGCAGGTGGTTTTATCTTATATAACGATTTATATAATTGGGAAGGCACAGAACAAGAACTCGGTTTAATCGACGATACATTCCCACTACCAGGTTTGCATGTTGGACGATCAACCGGTGAAAGCATAATTAGTTGGATTAATGATGGTGGTGAAGACCACAAAATGTCAATTAGCGCAGGTTCAGTGGACGTTTTCCAAGATGATTCGGCAGCTGATATTCTAGCTGGCTTTTCTTCCTTAGGGCCGTCAACAACCTTTAAGCATCACATGTCGCCGAATATTTCGGCACCAGGTGTTAATATTTTAGCGCCATACGCGGATGAACATCCATTAAACCCTGACTCAGCTTTGTCGCAAGACTGGACGGTTATCAGTGGTACGTCGATGGCCAGCCCACATGTGGCTGGTGCTATGGCATTAGTACGCCAAGCTAACCCAGATTGGACCGCAGCTGAAGTGCAGTCTGCATTGCAAATGACGTCGCAAAATACGGTTCGTAGAAATGTTGAACCAGATATTGCACCTGAAGGTTTACCGGCAACCGTACATCGCGCAGGCTCGGGCCGTATCGATGTTGCGGCCGCAGTCAAAGCCGGTTTGATAATGGATGAAACCGTTGAAAACTTTGAATTGGCTAATCCCGTGGAAGGTGGTGATGTACGCCAACTTAATTTACCACAATTAATGGATTCTAATTGTCGTGGTGGTGTTTGTTCGTGGCTTAGAACGGTTACGGCAACCGAAGATGGTACATGGACTATTACCGAGGGCGATTGGGTCTATGACCGTTGGACGTCACTTTATGAAGGCGAAATAAATATACAAAACGCCAAAATGGAATTCTACCCGTCGACATTCACCTTAAAAGCGGGTGAGTCACAAAGTATTATTGTTAAAGCTGATATTAAAGATGTTCAATATCAGTATGATACGCGACTTACTGGTTCGGGTGATTACGAAGGTCTGGAGTTATGGAACAACGTTTACCTAACATCTAGTAACGCCACTACGCCAGATTCTCACTGGCCAGTATCAATTAACTTTGACCGCAAAGGTATGCCTGAAAACGTAAATGTTACCGTCAACCGCGACCAAGGTGCATACCATGTTGCCAACCTACCAATGCCAGTAACAAGTGATATTGCTTATCTTGGTCACGGTCCGGTGAAAGCGGATGTTACGGAAATTACGTTACCGCAGGACAACAATCACAAACCTATCTATTCGGGTCCTTCAACCGACTGGGAAGGCAATGAAGTTCTAAGTACTGAGCATTACAAAGTTGATTTAATTGATATTCCTGAAAACACCGCGCGTTTTGTTGTTGAAGTGTTGGGGCATGAAGCTGGACCTGGTGTGCAGGAAAATGTCGGTAATGTTAATGGTTCACTGGCAATTCATATTGGTATCGATACAGACGGTAATGGTTTACCAGATTTTGATAACGAATGGGTTTGTTCGTCAACGACTCAAATCGAATTAAACTACTGTAGCTTAACTAAACCAAATGCCGGTCAATATTGGGTAGTTTACTCAAATACCTCTGCCAATATGTATGACTGGGCTGTTGAAGACATTGAGTTTTTTGAAGAGTGGTATGGATTTTCACCAGACTTACTAAAAGATACTTATTCCATAGCTACGGCAGTAGTTCCGATGGACCAAAATAACTTGAGCGTAACGGGCCCTGCGGCAAATACGGAAGCGAAAATTGGCCTAGATCTATCATGGGATTTGGATGATTTAGTCGAAGGTGACGTAGCTTACGGCGCATTTGAAATTGGCTCGAATAATGTTTCTAATGCATACGGCTTTGTACCACTTCGCTTAGAGCGAGGCCCAGATGACGTTACTATCACCAATAAAAACCGCGCTCGTGGTGGTGAAACGCTAGACGTTAGTGTCCATGTCGTACCGAATAATACTGGGATGGATAGAGATATTGATCTAAGTTTATCTTTACCAGAAGGTGTGACGTTGGTAGAAGGCTCACTTAACGTAAATTATCCTGAGTTAGCACCTGGGTTAGTTATGGATGGCAATGTTATTCGACTAACCGGGACACAACCTGATTCGTCCAATTGGGCTCGTTCTTATAAGGTTACAACAAGTGTTGAAGATGAACTTTGTCAGGTACCTAACTATGGTAGCAATGACAGAGGTTTTGTTGGCCTTTACGAAAATTATGGATTTACACCAGAAGTTGGTGGGTCTTCTATCGATTGGGCTGGTTCATGGAATGATGATTGGACTGAGTTTAGTAACCAATTTGAATTACCGTTAAGTCAGTTTTGGGGCGAAGACGGTCATATTAATTTGTTTAACAATGAGTCATACCGTAAATACTCAAACCTTTACTTGTCACCTCAAGGGTTTGTTTCATTTGATAATGCGTGGTCAGGAAGTCAACACGCTGTTAGTCAACCGTTCCCTTATCTAATGAACCCTTATGCGCCATTTATTGGTGTGTTGTGGAAAGGTCAAACGTTACCAGGCGCAGGCTTTAATCAAGTCATTGAAGCACTATCTACGCCATTAAATATCGACTATGGCGATCCTTCGAAAATGTCTGGGATGATGGTTGCCTATGCCATTGACGAAGCGAGTGAACAAGACGATATTATCATTGAGTGGTTAAATTCACGCTCGGAAAGTATTGAAGCAAGTTGGTTTGGTGAAAATATCGTGCCAGACAGCGAACGTGACGACCGCTATACATTTAATTTAATCCTACATAATGGTAATCGCTTTGGTGCAGGTCAGTTTGAAATTATCATGGCATACGGTGGATTAGATTACGCAGATGTGGGTGATTACGGCTCGGTTGGTCTACATGGTAATTACGGCCCAATTGATATCTTTGGTTTTCCATTTGGTGAAGAGATTGGGGTTAACTATGCTTACAACGACTTGAGCTCTAAATTACAAGAGAACATGGCCGTTTGTTACGACTATACAGGACCTGAAGCGAGCCAGTTTGATGTTTCATTCCAAGTACGCGTATCTGAACTTGCAGCGGGCAAAGCGCTTGATATCGAACTACAAAGCCATGTATCGGGAATGGGTGATGTTTCTATAATCTCACCTGTTGAAGTTGTTGGTAACTTAACGGTACCTCAAATGAATGACTTAGAAGTTGATGAAAACGGCTCAGTTGATTTACTTGTCGCTTATGTCGATTCTGACATTAACCCTAACGTGATATCAGTTGAAGGTGAACACATTAGCGCGGTTGTTCATGGTCATCAAATTGGTTCGAAGGTTACAATAACCCCAGAAGCCAACTGGTATGGTGAAACTGAAGTTATGGTGAAAGTTGCTGACAGCAGTAATCCTACAGACATGGGTTACTCGACCTTTATGTTAACCGTGGTTTCTGATGGTGTGGCACATGTATTAGGTTGTATGGACTCAACAGCAACTAACTATGATGCTGAAGCAACAGAAAGCAACGATAGCTGCCAGTATGCCGTCGCTAAACAAGAAAAAGACAGTAAAGGAGGCTCAATGGCATTTTTATCTTTGTTATTAGTACCATTACTTATGTTTAGAAGACGCACTAAGTAAAACGTTCGTTTTGATAATCAAAGGTTTTCCAAATTGGAAAACCTTTTTTTTTGCTGATTTTTATCCTTAATCAGGTATTCCGCGCAGCCATGTTTTAAAAATCGTGACTTTGCAAAACTTGTTGCAAAAAGCCGTTGGACTATAGCGACAAACTCGCTAAAGTATCACACAACAAGATGTGTGCCTCTGATTGAGGTGTGACTGTCGATAGGGAATATCAGTTGTAGCGAGTTCAAACAAGGAATGTTTTTAAGGTAACTTAATACGCCAATATCAGCATTCCTCGATTTGTACTCCTTAGCCAACAGAGTTTTTCTACTAGTTCAGCGTTTTGTTTAACTTAAATAGGGTGTTAATTTACAAGGGTTTGTATGAAAAATTTAGTGTTTTTAGTGGTGTTAATGTTTGTTTCTAGCGTGTCATATGCGAGCTCTATTGAAAGCTTCAATAATATAGAAATAAACCCACATAATGATTCCTCGCATAAGGTTACTGCGACAATCCATCTTATCGTAGATTCACCATTTGGACAGGCGGAAGATACATTGGCCGCAAGAGAAATAATTGCGATGGCTTTGAGTAATTTGACGTTAAAAGAGTTAACTCTCAATGGCGTCGAGACAGCGAAACACCATATTTTGAAGCAAGTAAAATCGGGTGGTTTTATTGATGGTAGCAATGTTAATAATGTCTATGTAACTGATTTGTTTGTTACCTTTACTGGGGCTAGTCACACCACGGTACTATCAAGGTCAGGTAAAAAATCTGGATAATGTAAGGGAGTTAGTGGAGGGTAATTCCTCCGCACTCGGCAGGACACTCTGAATATCGCTTAAGTTCAACTAAATTTACAAGCTAAGGAATGTCTAAAACGACGAGACAATTAAATATGAACTTGTCTGCATTTTATTAGATATGCTTGCAGTTATTACTGATTTGGCAGACTTAGTTTGAATTAATGTAACCACTTATTTTTAATAGCCTGCCACTGTTTTTTACCTAGGTCAGATCTTAGCCAACGGACAATAATATTGTTAAGCTCAGGGCTCGCTTTAGAGGTAAGAATGCTTCTGTAAAAAGGCGTACCGTCGCCATTTAATATAAAAGTCTTTTTTGAAATATCGGGGTTGTTTCGTTTCATAAACCAATATGATTGCAACCCAATGATGCCAACATCAGCTCGGTTTTTTAATAACATATCCGCGACCAAGGATTCATGTCTAACATTAAACCGAGTGAAATTATGTTGGCTAGCTCCGTCTTCAAAATTTACGTAAACATACCCTCTGACACCAACAATGACTTTACCATTGAGCGATGAAATATCTTTGTAGACTAAATCTTTATCATTGGTTATGTAGAGTTCGCTATCAAGCATTAAATTGCTAATCCAATCATATTTTGACTTTTTGCGATCGTTTACCCAAAGAGGGTTGGTCCACAACAAAGCACCGCTTTTTTCGTTGAGCATTTTGAGTGCTCTAATTTTAGGTACATAAACCACCTGAAAATGATACGTTGGGGCAAAAGCTTCTAGTGAACGAGCTAAGTCGTAACTCATACCAATTTCTTTTTCTTGATCGAGAATAAAAGGGGGCTTATCTATGTAAGTAAATAGATCAAAAGGTTTTTTGTGTTCGAACGCATACGCATTAAATACCAAGGTATTGGTCAATATAATCAAGATAAGTTTTAGCATGCTCCTCCCTAATTCAATACTACTTGCCATTGTTATTAGTAAAGATAGCAACTTTACTCTATTACTCTGGTGGTTGACGTACAAAACTGTAACAAAGTTTTTAACAAAAAAAAGCAATGACATTGCCATATGTCGGTCTTTAAATGATCCTATATATCACCGACTAAATATCATTAACAAAGCGTCCATTTTACTTAATTGGCGTTACCATCATTGTTTTTAAATCTTTTGGCGCTGTTTCGATTGGCGAGTTTAAATAAACTTCGTAATCTTTTGCTTTTTTATTGTTTTTTAACTTAGCGAACCGCATATAGTTGATCAAAGTAACCCAGCCATTTGGAATATGGTAATAACTGCCAGTATGGATCACTTCACAGGCTTTATGTGGCGGTTGTTCACCTTCTACCATACCTTGCGGCAGCGTAAAGTCTGGCCGTTGTTTATAGCCAAAGGCAGCTATCATATCGCCTTGGTTTTTGACTAAATCAAATTCGTTGACGATAGTGGCTACAAAGTCGGGTTGTGGTATGTCCATAGCATGGAGTTTTTCAAAAGCTGGACCAACGGCTTCACTTACCTTGTTAGCGGCAAATGTACAGGCGCAGCCTGCATAATAAAAACCATCTTTATGCACTACACCGGTGATGTCGACTTTGGATGTAACAACGCCGGTTTCAATAAACTCTTTGGCCATTTTTAGACCACGTTCATAATCGCCACCAACATAAACCGACATCATTTTTTTCATAAAAAACATAAAGAAAGGCAGTGTACCTTGCATGGCCCATGTAACTTTTGTCGCGTCATTACCTTCGCCATCAGTAATGGTTTCAAATTGAAATTGGGTTTTAGAATGGCTTTTCCATGGTGAAATAAAATGCAGATCAAATTCGATACTCTTATCCGCTTCTTTATTGATAATTTCTATAGTTCCAGAGCCAATACGTTCGCCATTCCATGATTGCTTGTGACCTAATTCCCCTTTGTTTCCTTCAACCTTAATTGGGCATGTGGGCTCTTGAATTATCCACGGCGACCATTTGTCCCAGTCATTAAAATCACCCAGGACATCAAATACGCTCGCAACGGGCTTATTGATAACTATTGTGCGGTCTAATTCAAATGGGATAGAAAACATAGGGCGTTGCTCCAATAATTGTTTTTTTTAGATTAGTGCAAATTTTTTGTTATTGCATGTTATTTATAAAGATTATCTGGTTTGATTGGTTTCTATTACGTTGTAGCACTTTGCACAATGAGTAACTCATTTAGCGATAGTGAAAGGTGGTGAAAACGAAGATTTAATTGCAGACCTTTTATTATGAGAGATGACGTTCTTTTCAAAGTCAGCAACGAACGTTTAGCTAGTCGTACGGGAGCTTATAAACGCATCCAACAGATGGTCATAATTGGGTTTTACTTCGGGGCATTAGTTGGTGGTGTTTTGTTGAAAAATTAAGTTAGCCACTTGTCCCTAACATAACGTTAGAGACAAGGTGACTATTATTAAGGTCTGGCTATTTTTTCAATTTGGCAAAGGCATCGGCAAATGCATTGCCCATCGCAGCGTTGCCTGCATTTTTATTGCCACCACCAGAAGACTTCTGTGGTCGTTGATTGTCTTTTTTGTTCGGCGCTCGACTCGGCGCATTGTTTTTAACTTGTGACGGTTTTGCGCTAGCTTGTTCATCGAGCCGCATTGATAAACTAATGCGTTTTCGCTGAACGTCAACTTCCATGACTTTAACTTTTACTATGTCACCCGCTTTCACGACTTCGGAAGGGTCAGCAACAAACTTGTCAGTCAATGACGAAATATGAACTAATCCGTCTTGATGCACACCTATGTCAACAAATGCACCAAAGTTTGTGACGTTAGTCACCACGCCCTCAAGGGTCATATTCGGTTTTAGGTCATTTAATGACTCTACACCCTCTTTAAATGTTGCCGTTTTAAACTCAGGACGGGGATCACGGCCTGGTTTTTCTAGCTCTTTTATGATGTCTTCAACGGTCGGTAAACCAAAATTTTCATCAATGTATTGTTTAGGCTCAAGGCGTTTTAAAAACTCTGCGTTGTTTAAAACATCATTTACCGCTTTGCTATTTTGATCGATGATCCGTGTGACCACCGGGTAAGCTTCAGGGTGAACCGATGACGCATCTAGCGGATTTGTGCCGTTAGCAATTTTTAAAAAACCAGCGCATTGTTCAAACGCTTTTGGTCCTAAACGTTCTACTTTCTTAAGTTCTGTACGGTTTTTAAAGCCACCTATTTGATCTCGTAATTTAACAATGTTTGACGCGAGGGTTTTGTTCAGGCCAGAAACTTTAGTCAACAGTGGGATTGACGCCGTATTTAAATCAACACCAACGGCATTTACACAGTCTTCAACAACAGTATCTAGGCTTTTAGATAAGGCACTTTGACTTACGTCGTGTTGATATTGGCCAACACCAATTGACTTAGGATCGATTTTCACTAACTCCGCTAGCGGGTCTTGTAGTCTGCGAGCAATAGAAACTGCACCACGAATAGAAACGTCTAAGTCTGGAAACTCATTTGCTGCAAATTCACTTGCTGAATAAACTGACGCGCCAGCTTCACTGACCATAATTTTAGTCAGTTTAAGTTCAGGTGCCGCAGTAATTACATCGGCGGCTAGCTTGTCCGTTTCACGAGATGCTGTACCGTTGCCGACGGCAATAAGTTCAGCTTTGTGAGTACGGGCTAAATGTTCAATGGTCCGCTTTGACTTTTCCCAATGGTTTTGTGGTTCATGTGGGTAAATCGTAGCAGTGTCGAGCAATTTACCTGTTTTATCAATGACGGCAATTTTACAGCCGGTACGAAAACCAGGGTCGATGCCAATCGTGGTTTTTGCACCCGCAGGGGCGGCCATTAATAAGTCGTGTAAGTTTTTAGCAAATACGCGAATAGCTTCGTGTTCTGCTTTTTCCCTAAGTTCGGTTAAAAGTTCGTTTTCCATCGACATGGATATTTTTATTTTCCACGTCCATTGAACAACCGATTTTAGCCACTTGTCGGCGGCTTTTTGATTGAATGTTAAGTCAAAGTGCTGCGCAATAATGGTTTCGCATTGAGATTCTCTTACCGGTGTTTCGTAGCCAGGATCGGCATTCAAGGTAAGTTGTAAAACCCCTTCGTTGCGCCCACGTAACATGGCTAGAAGACGGTGAGATGGCGTTTTAACAGCGAGCTCTGAATGTTCAAAATAGTCTCTGAACTTTGCCCCTTCGGTTTCTTTACCGGCAATGACTTTAGCTTCTAGATACGCATTTTGTTTTAAGTGACGACGAATTTTATTCAGCAGATCGGCGTTCTCAGCAAAGCGTTCCATCAAAATATATTTAGCACCATCTAATGCCGCTTTGGTATCAGCGACATCATTAGTGATAAAGTGACTCGCTTCTGCTTCTGGGTCTAATGAAGGGTCGTTATAAAGCTTGTCTGCAAGCGGTTCTAAACCTTGTTCTTTGGCAATTTCACCTTTAGTACGGCGTTTAGGTTTATAGGGTAAATATAAATCTTCAAGTCGGGTCTTGTTGTCTGCACTTAATAAGGCTTTTTCCAACTCCGGTGATAATTTATCTTGCTCGGTAATCGACTTTAAAATGACAGCGCGGCGTTCTTCGAGTTCTCGCAGATAGCTAAGTCGGGTATCTAGGTTTCTTAATTGGGTATCGTCTAAGCCGCCTGTGGCTTCTTTACGGTAACGTGCGATAAATGGCACAGTAGAACCTTCGTCTAACAGTTTAACTGCCGCTAAAACTTGCTCAGGGCGCGCAGTTAACTCGCTTGCGATGATTTGAATTATTTGATTGGCTGACATAGTTCACTTCCAAGGTTTGAATTCAGCAAAATGATCTCCTTTTATGGTGGTTCATTTGCTCTTTTTAAACGGTAACTAAAAATTTAGTGCTAAAAGCATTTATTTAGGTTTTGCGGGGTAGCTAATAGAGTTAACAAACCAGGTTTTTTTTCCGCTTGGGGTTTGCACAAAAAACTCATCATCTACTTCGCATTTTAAGATTGCCTTTGCCATTGGCGAGTCGATGGAAATGTAGTCCATTCGACCGTAAATTTCATCGGGGCCGACAATACGAAAAGTAAGGGTTTCTTGTTGTTCGTTTTCGATTTGAACCAATGCCCCAAAAAAGGCTTTGCCTTCTTGTTCTGGCGAATAATCGATAACCTTTAGCTCTTCGAGGCATTTGCGCAAATACCTTATACGACGGTCGATTTGTCTCAGAAGTCTTTTGTTTTCTTTATAATCGGCGTTCTCGGAGCGGTCACCTAAGCTCGCAGCCCAGGCGACCTTTCTGGTAACTTCTGGTCGTTCTGTGCGCCATAAATGGTCAAGTTCAGCTTGTAGCTTTAAATAACCTTCACGGGTGACTAGATTTGTCTTCATTTGCTCGCATAAGTTCGTTTAATGTTTGGCTGCACAATATGTCGTGACTGCAAAAAGAAATCAATGGTGATCCCTCTTTTTCAGCAAATATATTGCGCTGCGCGGGGACGCACCAATTTTCAGGTTGATATAATTTAGCAATGCGAAACTAAATGGTCGTGTGGTTTGAATGCTTGGGGTGATTCAAAAAGTGACCGAATCACTTGGAAAATTTACGAAGACAAACTTTGTAACATCCCTTTACTGTCTTCCACCTAAAAAATGCCTTATATTCTTTATAGTGTTTTGATCTTTGTTGTAAACATTAGCCGAACTCCATGTACTTTCAACTGGCCGTTTAGCCAATTTACCCTATGGGCTAAATTGAAAATTGACACCAAAGATCAACACACTCAACAATTGAGTGTAAACAGACAGGCAAATTTGGAACCTAAAAATGGAACAAGAAACCACGAAAATTTTGGTTGTAGATGACGACATGCGTTTACGCAGTTTGTTAGAGCGTTATTTGACGGAACAGGGTTATATCGTTCGCAGTGCAGGTAACTCGGATCAAATGGACCGATTACTCGAACGCGAAAACTTTCACCTGTTGGTACTCGATTTAATGTTACCTGGTGAAGATGGTTTGTCTATCTGTCGCCGATTGCGTCAAATAGGCAACGAAATTCCAATTGTTATGCTAACGGCTAAAGGTGATGAAGTAGACAGAATAATCGGTCTTGAATTAGGCGCTGACGACTACTTACCCAAACCGTTTAATCCCCGCGAGCTATTGGCCCGTATTAAAGCAATTTTGCGTCGTAAAACAAAAGAGCTACCGGGCGCACCAACGCTTGAGGAGGAAGAAGTTGAATTTGGTGATTTTAAATTAAACTTAGCGACCCGTGAAATGCATCACGGTGATGAAGTAATGCCGTTAACGAGTGGCGAGTTTGCTGTTTTAAAAGCTTTAATTAGCCACGCAAGAGAGCCATTGTCACGGGACAAGTTGATGAACATGGCACGTGGCAGAGATTATTCTGCACTTGAGCGAAGTATCGACGTGCAGGTGAGTCGATTACGTAAAATGATTGAAGAAGATCACACTAAACCGCGTTATATACAAACGGTCTGGGGAATTGGTTATGTATTTATCCCAGATGGTAAAGGTTAATTGTTTTATTAACGTTGTTCTTTAGGTGTGCATATGAAGGTGTTACCACGTAGTGCGTTTGGGCAAACAGTATTTTTAATTGGTTCGCTGTTGTTGATCAATCAAATTGTTTCCTATCTTAGCGTCGTATTTTATTTGTTCGAACCGGCTTACCAACAGATCAATAATCTGATGGCGAGTCAGGTGAAAGTGTTATTTTTAGGCGAAGAAAATGGCTATCGTGTGCCAACTCAGCTGTCTAAAGACTTTATCCAGGCGACCAAAATTCAGGTCATGAAGGAGGAAGATGCACGTTGGAATGGATTAGATGAAGCGGCACATTACCCTTATTTTTCGGAACAGATGTCTAAGAAATTGGGTGGTGAAGCGGAAGTACGTATATCTCACGGCGAACTGAGTTTCTTTTGGGTAAAACCACCTCAAGCGCCAAACTACTGGGTTAAAATTCCGCTTGATGGTTTTCAACAAAAGAGTTTTTCACCTTTGGTTATCTATTTAGTGGCAATAGGTGTGTTGAGTGTGGCTGGTGGTTGGGTCTTTGCGAGGCAGCTTAATCGGCCATTAAAAGCACTGCAAAATGCGGCAATCGAAGTGGGGAAAGGAGAGTTTCCAGAAACCCTACGTGAGCGCGGTTCAGAAGAAATTATTGCGGTAACTCAGGCGTTTAATCAAATGTCGGCGGGTATCCAACAACTGGAGAAAGACCGTAACTTACTGATGGCCGGTGTATCACATGATTTAAGAACGCCGCTAACCCGTATTCGATTAGCGACTGAAATGATGAGTGGCACGGATGAATTTTTAAAAGACGGGATCGTCAATGACATCGAAGATATGAATGCGATTATTGATCAGTTCATGGAATTTATCCGACATCACAAATTGGAAGAATTAGAAGCGGTAGATATAAACCAGTTACTGCAAGATGTGGCCGATTCTGAAAATAATAATAGAGGTCGTAACTTTAATCTTGTATTTGACCCTGAATTACCACAAGTGAAAGTACGACCGATTGCCTTAAAAAGGGTAATTGCAAATTTGATTGAAAACGCCATCCGATACTCTGAGGGTGACATAACTATTTGCAGTCATTACGACCAACAAAATCGTAAAGTGCATTTTCGAGTAAGCGATACAGGCCCTGGTATAGATGAAAATGATCTAGAGCGTTTGTTCGAACCATTTACTCAAGGTGACTTAGCTCGAGGTGGCGAAGGCAGTGGATTAGGGTTGGCTATTATCAAAAAGATTGTCGATATGCATGATGGAAAGGTTAAGCTACATAATGTAAATCCTGGGTTGGCCGCGACAGTTTCTCTGCCAATACGAACCTAATTCGATATTATATTCATTTTTTTGTCGGTGAATAAATATCCAGTCACAATATAAAAACCGGAGCTCCCATGCTCCGGTTTTTGTTTATCTATATGAAATATATACAAATAAATCTCTGTTCTATTTTTTAAAATAACCGCTCTGATGCGTTTTCCGCTTATGCCTCATAATTACCCAAACAAAACTGAAAGTTCTAAAGAAAACTTTCAGTATGGGCTACAAAACTTTCAGGAATTACGATAGACTTGTTTTCGTTCAATAAAAACACGTAAGTTTTTAAGCGCAGCTTTCCAGGTTGATTACGAAACTGGAGTAAACGAAGCGTACTTTTGGGCAATGTATTTTTTCGCAACAACTCGAAACGTGAGAATGCGAGTTAAAAACCAAATTGTTAAATCTAAAGTGTTCAGGTGAATATAATGGCTATAAATATCGACTTATCGCAGTACGGCATAACAAACGTTTCAGAAGTTATCCATAATCCTTCTTACGATAGATTATTCGCAGATGAAACAAACCCTGAGCTAGAAGGATTTGAGAAAGGCGTGGTTACCGAATTAGGTGCCGTTAATGTAAGTACGGGTGTATTTACCGGTCGTTCGCCAAAAGATAAATATATCGTCGAAGATGATGTCACTCGCGACACAGTATGGTGGAACTCTAAGTCTGCTCCAAACGATAATAAGCCTATTTCAAATGACGTTTGGCAAGACTTAAAAAAATGTGTCACAGATCAGCTATCTGGTAACCGACTGTATGTTGTTGATACTTTTTGTGGTGCAAATGAAAAAGTACGACTTAAAGTACGTTTTATAGTGGAAGTTGCATGGCAAGCTCACTTTGTTAAAAACATGTTTATTCGCCCAACTGACGAAGAACTTGAAAATTTCGGCGAGCCGGATTTTGTTGTAATGAACGGTTCTAAAACAGGCAATGCAGATTGGCAAAAACACGGATTAAATTCTGAAGTCTTTACGGTATTCAACCTTTCAGAAAAAATGCAAATAATTGGCGGTACTTGGTACGGCGGTGAAATGAAGAAAGGGTTGTTCGCAATGATGAACTACTATTTACCGCTAAAAGGTATGGCTTCAATGCACTGTTCAGCTAACGTTGGGGAAGAAGGCGATGTTGCTATTTTCTTCGGACTATCTGGTACGGGTAAAACAACCTTATCAACCGATCCTAAACGCCAACTCATTGGTGATGACGAACACGGTTGGGATGAAGACGGTGTCTTTAACTTTGAAGGTGGTTGTTATGCCAAAACTATCGACTTAGATAAAGAAAGCGAACCCGATATTTATAATGCAATTTGCCGTGATGCGTTACTTGAAAATGTCACAGTAGATGATAATGGTAAAATTGATTTTTCTGATGGCTCTGTAACTCAAAATACTCGAGTTTCGTACCCTATATACCATATCGAGAATATCGTTAAGCCGGTTTCTAAAGCTGGCCATGCGCAAAAAGTTATCTTTTTAACGGCGGATGCCTTTGGTGTATTGCCTCCGGTTTCTAAGTTAACTAAAGAACAAACGAAGTATCATTTCCTTTCTGGATTTACTGCTAAGTTAGCTGGTACTGAACGTGGTATCACGGAACCTGTTCCAACCTTCTCATCATGTTTTGGTAAAGCGTTTTTGACCTTACACCCTACTCAGTATGCTGAGGTTTTGGTTGAGCGTATGAATGCCGCGGGTGCTGAAGCTTACTTGGTCAATACTGGATGGAATGGTTCAGGTAAACGTATTTCGATTAAAGATACACGTGCGATTATCGATTCAATTTTAGATGGGTCAATTGAAGCTGCTCCAACTAAATTTGTACCTATCTTTAACTTAGAAGTTCCTACTGAATTACCTGGCGTGAACTCTGGTATTTTGGATCCGCGTGATACATATCCAAAAGCGGATGAATGGCAAGTTAAAGCAGATGACTTAGCCGCTAAGTTTGTGAAAAACTTTGTTCAGTTTACTGATAATGACGAAGGCAAAGCGTTAGTGGCAGCGGGCCCACAAATTTAAATCGCTTGTTAGCGGATTAGTATTATGTGTTGAATCGTAAAAAAAACCTCGTTAATCGAGGTTTTTTTATGTCTGCAATAATCTAAGTAATAATTAACACAGCAGTTACTTGTTGGTCATGCAGATGACTAGGCTAAGCAACTAGTGAGTTTTTATCCTGTTATTTGAGTAGGTTCGGTAACTTGAGTAAGAATAGAAAATTAACGCTGTCCAGATAAATGCAAATGTCTGCCATTTAGCGTCACTCATATTTTCCTGATAAACAAATATGGCAAAAAGGAACATGATGCTTGGTCCAATGTATTGGAAAAATCCGATAGTGGAATAGTTTAAACGACGTGCAGCGCCGACAAAACAGAGTAATGGTGCTGTTGTTACAAGCCCAGTCGCTATAAATAACAGATTTAAATTAAGTGGGTTGTTAAACATATTTGTCGTCACTGTAGGCTCTGAAACTAGCCAATAGATAATGGCCGGTACAATTAACAGTGCGGATTCCCAAAAAATGCCGGTCACCGCGTCAACTTTGATGGTTTTTCGAATAAGGCCATACATTGCAAATGACGAGGCGAGACCAAACGCGACAATTGGAAAAGAACCATAAGTCACAACTTGAATTAAGACGCCGGTAAAAGCGAATGCCACTGCCAGATATTGAAGGCGGCTTAGGCGTTCAGACAAAAACACCATGCCCAATGCGACGTTTAATATCGGGTTAATGTAATAGCCTAGACTTGCGTCTAAAATGCGCCCAGAATTTATGGCCCAGATAAACAACCACCAATTTAACGCTAAAAAGCAACTACTTAACATTAACAGTAGGATATTTTTTTTGTCTTTAAACACAGCGATAACAGCTCGCCAGTTATTTTTAACTGAAATTATAATAGCCAAAACAACCACGGACCATAGAATGCGGTGTAGCAATATTTCAAGCGGCGAAATGTGGTCTAACAGTTTGAAAAATACCGGTGCTAAGCCCCACATAGAATAAGCCATAACGGCTAATATAGCGCCATTCTTTCCATTTGAATTCATTTTTAAGTGTCAAACCTTGAGTCACACCCTGGCAATAAACAACGTCGCCAGGTGATGTTAATTAGTTACGAGCAAGTTAACAGATTTTTGGGAATAATTTCTAAGAGATATAAATAAATTCGGTAAATAATGCACGGCTCTATTTTTTGATAAATGTGGCCGTACTTTTTAAATGAGCTTACTATTTCATATTTACCACAACTGCCCCGTAATAATCAGCACAGGTTTAGATGCAGTAAGGATTTTGAATTTATTAAAAGTGATATTTGATTAATAGGTTTGCATTGCGTTCGTCGATGGAGTCGATGCCAAATTTGTTGTCCCAATAAACGTACTCAATGCCGACGATAAATTTGTTTTTCATATTTAACGCTGGTGCAAAATCGTAACCTAGCTGCGAGGTAAAATTCATTGACGCCTCATAAGAATCATATTCAGTTGCGTAGTCGATAAAGCCGGTATATGTCAGAGGTCCAATTGGAGCACTCCAAACGAAAGTCGCCTGGTAATTGTTGCCACCAAAGGCATTGTTACGGTGAAACAGATTTAGCTGGACAAACTTAAAGTAGGGTACATCTAGATCGGTGCCAACGCCAAATAAATAGTTATTGCCGGGGCCCATTTCTAAAGTGCCTGCAACGTAAACGTTTTTAATAAAGCCATTGAATTTTTTTACATGAAATCGTGAGTTATATTCACCGTAGGTTTCAACATCGCCGTTGTCAGATATTAGCCGATCAAAAAACATAAAGGTATCACCCCAAGTACTTCCGTTTGCGTATTCAAACGAAATCACTTCACGTTTATTGTCACCCAGTTCGTAATCACTGCCTTTTAAATAGCTTAAACTAAAGTCAGACCATTTTGTTTTTGCCATACTAGGCGCTGAAAATAAGATGAAGGTCATAAGGCTTAGCAGTATTGTTTTCATGTTCTTGTTCTCTTTAGGTAAAATAAAAGATTGATTCTATTAATCTTTCGCAGTGCATGGTACAAAATATAGCGCTATTTTAAAAATATTGCTCAAAAATTGAAGAAGGTTTAGATATGTTGGAAAAACTGTTCCATTTAAAAGCCAATAATACGAACGTGAAAACCGAAATTGTCGCGGGTTTAACGACGTTCGTCACTATGGCTTATATTATTTTTGTAAATCCAAGTATTTTAGCCGAGGCTGGGATGGATAAAGGGGCCGTATTTGTCGCTACTTGTATCGCGGCAGCGATTGGTTGCTTTATTATGGGGTTTGTTGCGAACTATCCCATCGCGCTTGCGCCTGGAATGGGGTTAAACGCTTTTTTCACTTATGGTGTTGTGCTTGGTATGGGGCATACATGGCAAGCCGCTTTAGGTGCGGTATTTCTATCGGGGATTATCTTCCTTTTATTGAGCCTTTTTAAGGTTAGGGAATGGATCATTAACGCGATCCCCAGAGTACTAAAACTCGGTATTGCAACGGGGATTGGCTCATTTTTGGCGTTAATAGCACTTAAAAATTCGGGCATTATTGTCGCTCATCCAGCTACATTTGTTAGCCTAGGTAACCTTTCTGAATTCACCCCTTTAATGAGTGTGATTGGCTTTTTTGTGATTGCCGCTTTAACTGCAAGAGGTGTTAAAGGTGGTGTATTATTTGCGATATTAGCCATGACGTTAATCGGTATAGGATTTGGTGATATTGAGTACGCTGGTATCATGTCGATGCCACCTTCGTTAGCCCCTACATTTTTACAAATGGATTTAAGCGCCGCGTTGGAACTTTCTATGTTAAGTGTTGTTTTTGCTTTCTTGTTTGTTGATTTATTTGATACGTCAGGAACATTGATTGCAGTTACGCAAAAAGCCAAATTAATTGACGAAGTTGGCAATATCCCTCGCCTTGGAAAAGCATTATCGAGTGATTCTGTCGCAACGTTAGCGGGGGCTGCGTTAGGTACATCAACAACGACAAGTTATATAGAAAGTGCAGCTGGAGTGTCCGAAGGTGGTCGCACGGGGTTAACTGCGGTTTGCGTTGGTGTGCTATTTTTACTGAGTATTTTCTTTGCCCCTTTGGCGGGTATGATCCCAGTATATGCGACCTCGGGGGCTTTGTTTTATGTGGCGATATTAATGCTATTTAATTTGCAAAATGTTGATTGGAGTGACATTACGGAAGCTGCGCCGGTGACTGTAGTATTGCTTTTTACACCGCTAACATTTTCTATTGCGCATGGGATAAGTTTGGCGTTTATAACATATGCATTTACTAAGCTATTGTGTGGCAAAAGAGATGAAGTCAGTCTAAGCGTTTGGATTCTGACGGTATTATTTATTGCTAAAATTGCATTTGTTGATTAGTGATTTACAGCTATTTGTTAAAATCGTTAATTGTGTTTTTATTGAATTTAATTACGGGGTTGAATGCATCAACCCCGTATTTTTTTAATCTATTTAAACAGATCTATAATATTTTTTAGATCTGTTTTACCTTCCGCTAACTCTTCAGCCGTCAACCCTGATAACTCGTGTGGAAACACTAACCACTCATCACTTTGTTGAACGTAATAGTCGGGAACTATGTCTACCTGACAGTTTTTTGGCTTAAACCACGGACACGCTATTCGAATGTCTTTTGGTGTATTAAGTCGTGATAAACTTTTAATTTGTGTGATCAGCGCATCAATGCTTCGTCCTGAGTCGAAAACATCATCTACAATAAGTAACGAGTTGTCCGCATTCGCATTTTCAATCAAATAATGTAAACCATGAACTTTAATTTCTTTGGATTGCTGGCCAATACCGTAATATGAAGATGTGCGCACCGCAATGTGATCTGTTTCGACTTTTCTAAAATCGAAGTATTCTTGAACGGCGATGCCAATTGGTGCTCCGCCACGCCAGATCCCAATAATAAAGTCAGGTTTAAATCCAGATTCATAAACTTGATGGGCAAGACGAAAGGAATCTTCTAATAATTCTTGAGCAGTAATAAATCGCTTAGGGACCATATTATTTTATTTACCTTTATTTATATGGCAAAAGGGATCAACTACTTTAGCTCAATAAATCCCGATATTCCATGTTTGTTCAGTATTTTCACAACCATAGGCGGACACGCTTTTGGCCGGCTTGTTTTGTATTTAGGAGTTGTTAGACATGTCTTGTTCTGTTTCAGAAGAATACTGGTAAGTATTACTTTGCTCATCTTCTTCGGATTCTATTATGTCTTGTTCTGACTGTGCTTCATTTTTAATAATTAATTCGTTAATTTCCTCAGAAAAATCAAAAAATAGTCTTGGCGCTTGTTCGAGATAAAACTGGCTATTGAAGCTACGGGTATCGCTAGGCAAGGCTTCACAGAGCTTTGATATTAAGGCTGGAAGCTGCTCTTTAGGGTACCAATTGATATCTTCAAACTGAGAAAATACATTGGAAAATGTATCGACTAAGTCAGACAAACGCTCTAAGTTTAACGAGTTTACCGCTTGAAACACAAAGTAGTTATTGCCCACGGCAATCAATCGACGTTTGTGTTCTGTTTCAAGTTCCAATTCATACTGTTGTGGTAGCGACGCGACCAACTCTTTATAGCGATTTTGCAATTGACGGACTGAATGATTTAACGAAAGTTGCTTGGTTTTTAACGCGTGTATTGTTTTTTGTTTCTTTCGGACGACATATAAAGAATAAACAACAACGATGACTAAAAGCCAAAATAACACTGAACTCATGTGGTGCTCTGATTAACCTAAGGTTAACTGAATTCTAAGCAACTAATCTATTTGGTACAACTGTTGTTTACTTTTTGACGTAAATGTCCGAAATAACTGCATAAAATAAAAAATTAGAAAACTGAAATAATTTATTGAGGAATACCATATGCTCCTGTTTCGTTAAAAAGTCATGTCGCCGATTTAAGGAGTGGCATGTACTGATTGGTCAGCGAGGTGTCCTTTTGTATTTGCTTTGGTAAATTTTCTAACGAAGCTTTTAGCAACTCGATATTGGAATTTTGGATAAGAATTAATCAAAATGGTTAACCATTGGTCAATTAATTGGTTGACAATTCATTGTCGTGTGGTTTACATTCGATCGGGTCAACTTAGTTAAATCGGGAGTGCGGCCTGTATTTACTTAGTTGCAATCATCTATTTCATTTATTGGATCCTCTGGAGAATCATATGTCTATGAAGGGAAAGGTTGCAATTGTAGCCGGTGGTGGCCGTGATATTGGTCGTGCGTGTGCTATCGATTTAGCCAAAAAAGGTGCAAATATTGTATTAACTTATCATTCGAGTAGCGAAACTGCGCTTTCAGCTGTTGCTGAAATAGAAGCGTTGGGGCAAAAAGCCGTTGCTATTCAGGCTGATCTAACCGTTCAAGCCGATGTAGATAAAACGATAGATGCTGCAGTAAACCAACTCGGTGGCATTGACTGCTTAGTACATGTGTCAGGTGGCTTAGTTGGTCGCGTCAAAATTAGCGAGATGACAGATGAGCATTGGCATAACGTGATGAATGTAAATCTAACGTCATTATTTAAGATGACAAGAGCATGCGTTCCTCATATGAAAGCTGGTAGTTCAATCGTTACATTTGCTTCACAAGCAGGGCGTGATGGTGGTGGACCTGGAGCGGTTGCCTATGCGACATCTAAGGGCGCTGTAATGACATTTACGCGTGGTTTAGCTAAAGAGTTAGGCCCTGACATTAGAGTGAATGGTGTGTGTCCTGGAATGATTAGTACAGGATTTCACGATACCTTCACTAAGAGTGAAGTCCGTACGAACGTAGCAGGTGCAACTGCACTTAAACGAGAAGGTACGTCAGAAGAAGTTGCTAAATTAGTGTCATTCTTGGCATCAGACGAATCGTCTTATATGACGGGTAACTGTGTCGACATTAATGCTGGATTGTTATTTTCCTAATCAATGTTGCTGTGCGTTTTTGATTACGTTTTTGATTATGCTGATGCGTAGTTTTATTTATGCACCAAAAACAACCTAAGCGCTGTCTCTTGATCACAAGCTTGACTCAAGAGCTTTGGCTAACACGTCATCTTCAAGGATGGTTAGTAACTTAACCATCCTTGTCATTACACTTTAACAGACGCACAGTCGGTGCGTTTTGTATCTTTGTCCATCGCCACTGTTCAATAAGCCCAACGACTTCAGATACTTCTAGGGCAAACAAAACGATACTATGTGCAAGCAAACCACGATGTCGGTAACCTTGGTTAATGAAGCCTAATTCCGTTCGAATAGATCAATGGCGATAAATGATATCAGTGGTACTTTCCAAGGAAAGTAGCAGGTTATGTTGTGTCGCGCTCGTTGCGGAAAGCTTAATCCTTGCTTCAGCATTTACGGGCGTTACTATATTTTTCATTAGGCATAAAACGAGAGTAACTTGCCAAATCGCCTGGAGACCTGCTCATGGATTAAGAAAATGGTTCAAAAAAATCCCTGCTAATTTCTTAGCAGGGATTTGGGTATAAGAGACTGCCTTAGGGCATCTATGTGTAATACTAAATCATATGACAACTTAGAGGTGGGTAATTGTCATATGGTAAAGTGTTACTGAACTAAGTGATTGAGCGAGTACAATCCACGAGTTTCACTACTTTTACGTTTAATCTCTTCCAATGCTTGGGCTTCACTAGCTTCAAAAAGTGCATTAATGAGTCGATTAAAATGTTCATGCATTGCTGCTCGCGCTTTTTCTGCATTGCGGTTTTTTAAACCGTTAAAAATATTTCTATGTTCATTCATGCGCGCTTCTGCACTTGAGCTACAAACACCAGCATATGCTTGGATGATATTTTCACGACTCTCTCGTAGCGACCAAAACTTTTCAACAGCCATCAAAATAGCTTTGTTTCGAGTGGCTTTAGAAATGATACGGTGGAATTCTTTATCCGCTTGGTCGGCGTTTATACCGCTTTCCATTGCGAGTAAAGTCTCTTCCAGTTTGTCGAGTTCTTCTTCAGTAATAGTCGTCGCTGCTAATGCAGCAGCTTCACCTTCAACTAAAGCTCGGGCCTGAGTTAATTCGAAAGCACTCACTTCAATTTCTGGTTGCTGCTTTTTGTTCGAGTCTAAAACGTAAACACCAGAGCTTGTTTTAACTTCAACACGTCCTCGGACTTCGAGTGCGATTATTGCTTCTCTAATTGTCGGACGACTAACGTCAAATTGTTCAGCAAGGACACGTTCTGGGGGCAATCGGCTTCCAGGAGGGTAGTCACCCGCATCTATACGACGTTCAATTTGTTCTACTATTTCCCAAAATAACCTGCGGCTACCCATGCTAAACCTCTTAATTACGTAATGCTAACAAGCAAGAATTGATAATGAATTGTTGGCGATATTGTATCTTTATAACAGCTTTTGGCAATTCTTCAAATTGGTAATTTAATTTAATTTAATTTGGTAAGGCCAAGATTGCCACCTTGGTTATCAAATTGGTTTTATTATTGGTCTGTTTTTGAAGGCGTTTTTTGCTTAAAAATTAACTATTTATGAAGTTGTCGTTGCTAGGTTTTTTCTCAAGATGTTGTTTTATATGAGTAATGTAATTTTTTTGTGATGTGGGCATTATATTGACGTTTTTTTAGTTGAGACAATATCAAACGCAATGTGATTTATTTTTAATAAAACTCAAGATTTTTCTAACGATAAAACATAAATTAAATATTAAATTTGTGTTTTTTGTTATTACCAGTTCGATTTAAAAATACCATACAAGCTGTTGGCTAACTTTAATGAATTATCGACAGAAAATATTGCAATTTAAGTCGCTGTAGACTTACTGGTGGCGCCATTGGACTTAACTTTTTCCTATGGCGCTATCGACTAAAGTAATTGGACCCAAGTTACATAGGTGTAATATTGTAAAATTCGTTAAAGCCAGCCAGTATATTTGTTGTTGCTACGGCCGAGAGAATGAGACCCATAACACGACTTACAACGCTTGCTCCGCTGCTACCAATCACTTTGTTAATCCAACCCGCAAGTAGCATCATAATGTAGACTAAGAGGATTACAGAAATCATTACAACTACCGTTTGCGCCTGTTCCCAAATGCTAAAGAGCGAATTCTCAGTAAGTAGAACTGCCGCTAACATTGCACCTGGGCTCGCGATTGAAGGCACTGCAATTGGAAAGATGGCTGTTTGTCGGTAATCTTTCTTTATAAGTTTGAGCTCTTCTTCTGGTTTACTGTCGCCAAAAATCATATTCAGTGCAAAGAGAAATAGAACGATGCCGCCGGAGATCTGAAAAGCGGGTAGTGGTATTGCCAATGCTTTGAGTAGGAGTTCACCAAGAACGACAAAAAATATCAGGATGCAGGTGGAACAAACCGCTGCAAGTAGGGCAATACGTCGTTTGGTTTTAGCATCATATTTTTCAGTTACTGCTATAAATACCGGTATGGTTCCTATTGGGTCAATGACGGCAAAAAATATGATAAAGGTCGCTAAAATATCAATCATTATTAAGGTCCTTGTTTGTCTGAACACGCTGGCAATGATCTGGTTTAGAGATTTGTCTCACGTGAACCTAGAGTGTTGAAGAACGAGTTAAAATCGAGTGTATTGCTACTTAACGATCGTAAACGAGTATATTAGAATTAAAGACTTTTTTCGACTACCTGCCGATAATAGGGCTAATAATTCAGTTTAAAACTTGTATGTTAAAGGATTAATATTACGTTGGTGAAATTTGAATATTTCGGTATTTAATATTAGAAAATTGAGCCTCTTTTTAGTTCGCCAGTTACGCGCATAAACTCATATGCCTAAATGAAGAATGGATATTTTTCTAAAGCAATTAATCTTCCCGATCATCGACAAATGTAAGCCAGATTATAAAGCAAATTGAGTGACGTGCCAAAGTTCACCTGATGGCCCCCATAAATAGACTACCTTCCCCCAATGCTCTGTTTTAATGGGTTCGTATTTAATGTCTAGTTCGATCCCCTCTTTTAAACAGTTACTTTGCAAAGCTGAGATTGTCTCAAACGACTCATCGATGTCTAAAACAGCAAGTTGGAACATTAAGTTTGTAGCAAATTCTTTGTTATATAAGCGGGTTAGGAAAAAGGTGCAATCGCCATTGGTGAAAAGCGACAGGTCGTCAGTAACAAACTCCATTTTGAACCCCATCGCCTGGTAAAACGTTTGGGAAACTTGATAATCTTTACTTGGAATAAATACGCGAATATCGTCAACTTTCATTGTTTAGCTTTCCTTTTCGGTGTAAACACAAAACCTAAGGTACCAATAATTAATGCTGAATGCGAACAACGACGGTGCCTGCAATAAAATCATGAAATGCCCGGTTTTTAGCACTAAACAACATAGTAACAATTTCGAGCAAGTGCCAAAGCAACATTGTTATACCCATTGCGATTATAGTGAATGTGTACCACTGAGGAGGATTTGCTGCCCCGTCTTCTGGCGCAAAATTGCGGCAATGGCTGTTTGGATTTGTTTGACTCGGTCTGGAAATTTTTCAGCATCAATGTGGCATTGAGCGTCTAATAGTTCATCCAATGAATAATCGCTGAAATCGGGGTTGCTCATATTTTACGTCCATATAAAAATTTTAGTTTCTTTGATTGTATTCTAACGCTACCTGCAAATTTAACGACGCTCACCTGAACGTCGTTATCAATTATATTGGTATTTATTGTTCAGTATTAGTTACCGCCGTAATCGACGTTTTTATGTTTTTTCTTGGCACTATCGGCAATTTCTTTTGGCATGTATTCTTCATCATGTTTAGCCAATACTTCAGTGGCTTTTATGATAAACCCATCGGTTAACATGCCCTGTGCAACAATACCTTGCCCTTCTCGAAATAGATCAGGAAGAATACCTGTGTATTGCACTGTCACTTTAGGATCTTGTTCGGTAAAGACCGTTGGCGTTTTCATGTCACCTAAATCAAAGCTCACTTCCAGTGTGTCTGCATTTCGAATGACACTGCCTGGAATAACTATTCCGCCGATATCAAGGCGTTGACCTACGGTTGGTTTTACACCGGTTTCTTTTTTACCATAGTGGATTTCAGATGGGGTATAAAACAAATCAATATTTTGACTTAATGCGTACAATACCAAGCCTGTTACAGCACCAAGGCCGAGAACAATGGTCGATATTATAGCGAGTCTTTTTTTACGACGAGGGTTCATGTTACGGTTCTACTCCTGCAGACGATTGTTGCGCACGTTGACGTAATTTTTCGTCGCGATTTAGTTTTTTAATAATTTGTTGTTTTGTGTGTTTATGGCCAGATAAACTAGACCACAACAAAATGGCAAATAACAGAAAAGCTGAGCCATAAGATAACCAAACAAAAAAGCCATATCCACCCATATCGAGAAAAGCTGAAAAACTATCAAACTGCATGTTTGTTCTCCTCAACAGTAACGAGCTTTTTTACCCAAGGGCGAGTGACATTGTGTTGCAATATTTGTGATTGAAAGCGGATACAAATAATCACAGCACTTAAAAATGCAAAACCTAGAAAGCAAAATACAAATGGGTAAAACATATCTAATGTCATAGAGGGTTTACCTAATTTGCTGACGGTTGCACCTTGGTGAAGTGTATTCCACCATTCTACCGAATATTTAATAATCGGGAGGTTGATGACTCCAACTAATGCCAAGATGCCTGCAGATTTGCCCGCGGCAATTTTATCGTCAAATGCACTATTTAACGCCATAACGCCGAGATAGAGAAATAATAGAATAAGTTCTGAAGTCAGTCGGGCATCCCAAATCCACCATGTTCCCCACATAGGTTTACCCCAGGCGGCGCCACTTATCAGTGCGATTGCGGTAAATACAGCCCCTACAGGTGCCATAGCGGCAACAGCTGCGCCAGCCAAACGTAATTGCCAGACTAATCCACAAAACGCGGCTATGGCCATCCCTAGGTAGATCCCCATCGACAGACTGGCGGCAGGAACATGCAGATAGAAAATTCTAAAACTATCACCTTGTTGGTAGTCTGGTGGCGCAAATAACAAGCCCCAAAATAGCCCTATTGTTAATAAAGCACCTGAGACTACAGCGAACCATGGGATAAGTTTACCAACCAAATGATAACTTGTTTCAGGATTGGCGTAAGGGTGTAACCACTTCCACATTAATTTGTACTCACTTTTAATGCTGAACTAATTGCAAATGGGGCGAGGGTAACCGCGCCGACTAATAAGGCTGCTATGATAGCAAGTTGGCCTTGATAAGGTAAATTCATTGCCGCAGTATTTATGGTACTTGTCGCAAATATTAATACTGGAATAAACAACGGCAAAACAAGCAAACTAAGAATAACGCCACCATTTTTAAGGCGCACCGTCAGCGCAGCACCGATTGCACCAATAAAACTCAATACCGGTGTGCCCAATAATAGCGTTAACATCATTGCGTTGTATGCATTGTCATCTAAATGTAAAGACACGGCTAAAACTGGCGCGATAAAAATTAAGGGCAACCCAGTGATAAGCCAATGAGCCGCCACTTTTCCCAAAACAATAATGTATGTGGGGTGGGGGCTGAGTAACATTTGCTCTAATGAACCGTCGTTAAAGTCAGATTTAAATATTCTATCGAGTGACAATAAGGTTGCGAGTAATGCAGCGACCCAAATGACCCCTGGTGCAATTGTCGCTAAGGTATTGGTTGCCGGCCCAATACCAAGTGGAAATAGTGTGACGACGATAATAAAAAAGAGGATCGGGTTTAATACGTCATCTTTATGGCGGTAAGCCAAAGTAAGTTCGCGCTTGATGATAAGTGTCAATACCGTGAAATACGACATCGCAGGTTTAGAATTCATTGTCATCCCTAATCAAACCGATACTGCAACGTTAACTTTGTCACATGTGATGCAATTAAGTTAAAATCTTGATGCGTGGTGAGAATAATCGCCCCGCCTTGTTGGATATGACTTAAAAACAACTTCTCTAACTTGCTAACGCCCGATTTATCGATAGCCGTAAACGGTTCGTCTAAAATCCATATTTTTTGGGTCGACTGCCAAAGGCGACCAAGCGCAATACGTCTATGCTGGCCGGCGCTTAGCTGCGACGCGTAAACATCTTCAAACCCAGCTAAATCAACTTCACTAAGCGTTTGTTCTGTATTAGCAACGGTTTGACCATGTAGAGCTAAGCTAAACTCCAGGTTTTCTTCCGCGGTGAGCTCACCCTTAACACCAGGTTGGTGGCCAAGGTAAAGCAGGTTCTGCCGGTATTCTTCGGCTTGTTGCTGGATGTTTTTGCCACGGTAAAGTACGTCGCCTTCGTTGGCAAAAGACAGTCCCGCGAGTATTTTTAATAAACTCGTTTTGCCCACGCCATTTGGCCCTTCAACCTGAATGATATCCCCAGCACTAAGCTCAAAATTGAGGTCTTCAAATAGAACTCTATCTTGACGAATGCAAGTTAAATGCTTTGATGATAATAATGGGACGTGGTTTGACAAAGGTTTTTAACTACGGTTATCAAAAATTAGATGATTATTGTCACATGAGATTGACAAATTGCCAACCTAGGTTGGCAAAAAGCTTGGAGGTAATTGTTTGATTACCGAATGTAGATCAACAAACCCTTATTTCGCAGGGGTTTCGCCAATTAAAATCAGCTCCGTTTGACGGCCATCTAAGTACCAAACGCCAGACTCATCAAACATCGCGTCTTCTTCCAACATAATGCGGATCTCTTTGTTCCACGCATCGATGAAAACCGCATTGTTTAGTTCTATCGAATAAGCCGTATTGTGATGTAACGGGTAATCACCATCGCCAGGCACGCCAGTTTGTGCGTCCCACATACCTAATGTTGTCCCTGCGGCATGGCCGTGATAGCCAATCGGGTGGGTATAAATGGTTGGTTTTAAGCCGGCTTCTATTGCGGCGCTTCGGGCTTGTTTTAACACTTGGTTACCGGTTTTACCCGCTTTAAATAAGTCAGTGAAAATGTCTTGTAGTTTATTACCTGTGGTAAAAGCGGCAGTTAAATATTGAGGTGCCGCGGTTTCACCAGGTTTCAAAACATAGGCATGTTGTTGCGTGTCGGTATTAAGCCTTAAATAAGTAATGCCAAAATCAATATGTAATAAGTCACCATATTGAATGATATTTTGTTCATGACCTTCAGAAAATGCGGTGTCGCTATCCAAGGCTGGTTGTTCATTGCGTTGCACTGAGATACTTGGGTGAAACCAGACCTGTAATTTCAGTTCGCGAACGCGTTCTCTAAACCACCATTGCAAGTCGGTTGTTGAAGTTACGCCAGGAGTGATAACTTGATTCGAAAAACCTTCGGCAATGATCGCGTGAGCAATACGCACTATGTCTTTATACATAGCGACTTCGGGCGCGATTCGTTGCTCCAACCAAGAAACCGCAAGGGCTTCTGCTGACACCATTTTGTTACGCCATTTGGCGGGAAGATTCGTTTTTAACGTTTTATAATCCGTTAACACTAAGCCATCGGCGTGGGCCCAATTTGTTGAGTAGTTTAAACCAATATTTTTAGGCTGGTAACGCTCAAGCAGTTCGCTAAGGGCTTCCCACTGACTGGATTGACGTTTTTTATTCCAACCTTGTTTAAACACCGAACCCACTTTATAAGGCGCAATCGCATAGGCGTCTACTGTGCCGTTTGGCGTCAATAAAAAGAGTAAAATAGTGGTTCGTCGTGCTGAAATCCAGGTTGCTGGTAACATCGTCTTTAGCACCGGATCTTCATTGTATTCACGGCTTATTAATAACCACGCATCTAACCCAGATTTAGTCATCATTGCTGGTAGCAGTTGAGTAACACGTTGTTCTGTCATGTCATCAATAAATTGCGCGCGCTCTTGCATCGATAAGATATCAGAGGCGATTGACGATTGCCCAAAACTAGAAAAACTGAAACTAAGACAAAGCATTAGGGAAATTAAAATACAGCGCATGGGCCAACTCTTTTGGTTAGTAAAACAATATTAAAAAACGATAGTGACGCTACATGAGCATAACATCTTTAATTATTATATGAATGAAGTTTGAGATAGTCTGCATGATTAAAACGGACAAATACTACCAACCGCGATAGTGTTATTTTCTAACGCCTATAAAATATTTAATTATGCATACTGGTATTAGTATTGTTTCAATTGGTTTAAATTACAAACAGATATAAACTGATCTCAAATGGATAATTGAAGTAACTGTTCGTTATCTCCATATTAAACAAATCACCCCTTAAGAAAAGGCGCATTGTGAGACATTCCCGTTCTATGCCCGATGATCCAGTTGACTTTAACTGGCGCTCCCTAACCGCATTAATTCCTTATATCCTTGAGCATAAGGTCCGTGTCTTTTTGGCTTTAGGGTGTTTGGTCTTGGCTAAAGTCGCAAGTGTCGGCCTACCGTTTATTCTTAAACATGTGGTTGATGACTTAGACAAAATGAACGACGGTTTAGTGGCAATAGTCAGTGTGCCATTGGCGTTAGTGATTGCCTATGGTGCGGTTCGGTTTTCTACTGTTTTACTAGGCGAAATTCGCGATACATTATTTGGTCGAGTAACCGAGCGTGCGATGCGAAGAGTGGGGTTGAAATTATTTAATCACCTCCATGAGTTAGATTTAGACTTTCATTTGAATCGTCAAACCGGTGGTTTGTCTAGAGACATGGAACGTGGAACTACTGGTATCAGTTTTCTGATGCGCTTTATGGTGTTTAATATCGTTCCAATTTTGCTCGAAATTATGTTTGTCGTCATTATCTTCTTCACTAACTACGGTATTGAGTTTGCGGCGATAACATTATTGTCAATTGTGGCTTATGTTGCGTACACCGCAGTTGCGACGGAATGGCGAACCAAATATGTGCGTGAAGCCAACAAAGCAGATTCGAGCAGTAATTCGCGAGCTATAGACAGTTTACTGAATTACGAAACCGTGAAGTACTTTAATAACGAAGATTATGAAGCTTCACGTTACGACGAAGATTTAGCCAAATGGGAAACCGCGCGCCGTAAAAACCGGCTCACGTTATTTGCTTTAAATTCGGGACAAGCATTAGTTGTTGCTATATCGATGACGGCGATGTTGGTACTAGCCGCAGAAGGCGTAGTTGCAAAGGAAATGACACTAGGTGACTTTGTGCTGATTAATGCTTTTATGATGCAATTGTTTATGCCGCTTAACTTTTTGGGGTTTGTTTATCGCGAAATTAAAGGATCTTTGGCCAATATTGAAAATATGTTCGCTTTGCTACGAAAGCAGCCCAAAGTGCAAGACAGCATAGCTGCAACCGAATTGGTGGTCACCACGGCAAAAATAGAATTCAAAGATGTAAAGTTTCATTATAATAAAAAACGCCAAATCCTGGACGGCATTAATTTCACAATATTACCTGGGCAAAAAGTCGCAGTTGTTGGTGAAAGTGGGGCGGGTAAGTCTACATTAGCAAAATTACTGTTTCGATTTTATGATGTTAGCAGTGGTCAAATCCTAATAGATGAACAACCAATTGACGGCGTGAGTCAGCACTCGTTGAGAAAAAATATTGGTGTGGTGCCACAAGACACTGTGCTGTTTAACGATACAATTTTCGAAAATATAAAATACGGCGACCCGCAAGCCTCAGAGGAAGATGTTTGGCGCGCGATAGAATTAGCTCATCTCAAATCCTTTATCGTTTCTTTACCTGACCAAGAAAAAACCATGGTCGGTGAGCGAGGGCTTAAGTTATCCGGTGGTGAAAAACAACGTGTAGCGATAGCTCGTACTATTTTGAAGCGGCCGCCGATTTTGGTTTTTGATGAAGCAACATCATCACTTGATTCTGGTTCTGAGCAAGCTATTTTGACCGCTCTGAAGTCGATAGCTAAAGGACATTCGTCTTTAGTTGTTGCACATAGGTTGTCGACCATCGTAGATTCGGATAATATTTTGGTTATGGTAAAAGGAAAAATTGTTGAACAAGGAACACACCATGAGTTATTAAACTTAGGTGGTCATTACGCAACAATGTGGGCAATTCAAAATGAACAAAGAAGCGAAACGGAATGATTGATTATCCAGTGTTTTTTGGGCTTTGGGGCATGTTGTTTTTGTTTATCGGACTCAATCGTTCGGCGACAATCAATGGGGCTAAAAGGGTATTAGTTGAAGCTGGCCCAACGGTTTTTTGTCGGGACTTGCCCCTAGCTCGGATCTTCAAGCTAAATGGCCGAGCATTGGTTAAGTCAGATGTTGTTAAAATTCAACGTGCGGCTCGTTGCGTAACATTATTCACCGCAAGTGGCATTGCGTTTGACTTGTGGTTACCTAAATCGACGGTAGATGAAGTAGCCTTAAGAGCGAAAAAACTTTTTAGCAACGCCAAGTATGTTGAGGTTTAAATCACTGAATTAGTAGATTTTTTACGTTTTTTAAAAAAACGGATCATAGCATTAGGGTAAAGGAAATAGCCTTTATATCTGCATATTTTTTTGGTCAATAAGTATTTTGTAAATATCGCAATGTACATTACATAAATGCCCAGCAAACCATAAAATACATTTATAGAAAATAAATCATCAATTTTAAAAAGTAATATAAGTACAATTGCGATAGCCCAAAAGCTATGTAACCTCTCTCCGGGATAATGATGAAATTCAAAATATTTTAAGTGATTTAAATATAGATCACCCTTGTCATCGCCTACATATTCCCTGTGTTGTGTTTGTCTATACGAATATTTCATTGATTGCTCTCAGCCTGTTGTTCCATAACACTTAATTTATAAACACTGTCGATGCCATAGGCAATATAACTAAATGTCATGATACCTAAGATATTGGCCATAATATCAGCTATTTCAAACGTTCGGGTTTTAAATAGTAAGTGGCTACATTCTTCTAATATAACAATGATGCAAACGACCAAGCTAGCTAAATATATCGGGACATATCGGCTGTTCGACGCTTTTTTAAAGTTAGTAGCCAAAACAGCGCAAAAAGATAAAAAACCAAACAGAAAAAAATGACCTACTTTGTCGCCATTTGGCCATGCCGCAACATAATTGATGATGCCATTGGATATGCCTAGGTCTTTTTGGTAAATCAGCCAAAACGCAAAGAGGCTAACTGTTAGGGTGCATATTCTAAAAAAGAGTTTCATTGTAATCAGTTATAGTCCATTAGGGTCGAAATTGACATTGAGATTAGGAACAATAAGTACTGCCTGAATTTTAACTTCGGTTTCTCCGTTAATACTAGTTTATTTTTGTCAGCAACGGTAATTTCAGTTGTTTAGCGCACAACATTTGGTTATTTTTAGCAAATGAAATTATTTGCCTTAATTATTCTGTCTTTTTTACTCTCTTTTAGTGCACTTGCCGATGACGCTGGTGGCTGCCAAATTGAATTGTTACTCGATTGCGACCTAGATATGCCAAAAGAAAGTCAACCAAGCGGCTGGACGTTTGGTGTTGGTGTTGCAACTGCGGTCAATGTACCTGTTTATATTGGTGCTAAAGAAACCCGTTCTGCTATTTTACCAATCCCGTATATCAACTATCGCAGTCCAAATTTAAAAATTGGCCAAGGCGGTATTGTCGCGAGATTGTTTGATAGCGAAAAATGGTTGTTGTCTGTCAGTTTGTCCGGTGCGATTCCTGTCGACAGTGATGATGCTGAAGCACGGAAAGGCATGCCAGACATTAATGCCATTTTTGAGTTTGGTCCAAGTCTTAAATATTACCTTGTGGGCGATGACTCAAGCCCCGATGCCATTTTTCTCGATATGAATATTCGTCAAGCCAGAACTATCAAATTCACTAATTTGAAATTAACGTCTAGTCCTTCAATCTTAATGCGAAAAGGGTTAAGCCAAACGTTTTTTGGCGGTAAAGTTAACACGCGATTAAAGTTAGGTTATGAGTTTGTGTCTGAGGATTATGCCAATGAATTTTATGGTGTGAGTCCAGAATATATGACAGATGAACGAGATGCGTTTGTCGCCCCAGGTGGCTTCGCGGGCTTTCGAGTAAACGGCGGTGTTCGTTGGCAATTAAAGCGACATATTGTCAGTAGTTTTTTTGCATATGCCGATATTAGCGGCGCAAAATATGTTGATTCTCCATTGGTAAAATCTAAGCAGCATCTATATGGTGGATTAGTATATTTTTATCTATTTGAGTAATTGCGATGAAAAATAGTATTGATTTAAAACGTTGTTTGATGATTTTCGACAAAGTTATGTCGGATGGTGAAAAAAAAGAAGATAAGTTCCACTATGAAGGACTAGAGGCGTGGTCCGATTTTGACGGCTACAACTGTTATCTGTCTCTAAACGATGTAACGTTAACGATGATGTTTCATGGCAAATATGATATTCAATTTGGCAGTGCAGATTCATTTCAAAAATTTGAGAAAAAATTAGCCACATTCAAACTGTAAAGGCGTTTAGCGCCCAAAAAGTCTTTTAATAAATAGATGTTTAAAGACATTAAAACCGTTAGTTGTAGTTTGTTGACTGCACTAAAGTTTTGGCATATCCAGAGGTCATTAAATTGTTAGCTCGTCAGACTGGTACTATCGAAGAAATTAATATCTATCCCGTGAAGTCCTTAAAGGGCATTTCATTGAGCCAATCTGTGGTGACGCCCCTAGGGTTAAAGTGGGACCGCTTTTGGATGATAGTGAATGAAGACGGGTTGTTTATGTCGCAGCGAAATATCCCTGCGATGGCAACTATCTCAACCACGTTGACGGACAGCCATTTGGTCTTAAGTCATGACCAATTTGGAGAGTGCCACATACCTTTGCTTTATGCGGGCTCAGATGAGCTTGAGGCGACCTCATTTAACGCAAAAGTTTGGCAAAGTGAATGTGTCGTTCTAGATGAAGGCGATAAAATTGGATCGTGGTTAACTTCTATTTTAGGTCGGTTTCGTGGGCAGGCGTTGCGACTCGTAAGATTAAATCCCGAAAGCCAACGAGCTGTCAGTAATAAACACACCAACGGTGATATTCATCAAACTTATTTTGCCGACGGTTATCCGTTTTTAGTGGCTACATCTGCTTCTTTAGATGAACTCAATACAAAATTGGTGGCGCAGTCAGAGTCGGCTGTTCCTATGTCTCGATTTAGAGCAAATGTTGTTATTGCTGGAACAACAGCATTTGTTGAACATCAATTTAAGTATATGCAAATGGGAGAGGCTGGTACTCTGCATTTATGTAAACCCTGCGAACGTTGTAAAATGACGTCAATTGATCAGAGCTCCGGTGAAATAAGCAATTCTAAGCAACCGTTGAAAACGCTGTTTTCGATGGAAAATATTGCCGATAAAGGTGCCTATTTCGGACACAATGGCGTATTAATCAAAAGTAAATCTTTGGAAAATGATTGCTGTATCAGTGTTGGTGATACGGTCTGTTTTAGTCATGAAGTACAAGGTTAGCCAACATAAGATGACTTTTATTAGACGGTTAAAAATATTGGTGTTGGAGATAATTCCAATCATTTTTTTCGTAACCCCTAGTTTGGCCCAAGCGCAATTAGATGAGTTCTGTGTTAATGATTATTCCAATTGTTTAAGACTGGTTGAGCAAAAACTAGCGGAACAACCCAAAAGTAAAATTGAGTTTTATAAGCTTAAGATGTACCAACTTGATTCACTCTATTATTTAGGTAAATACCAACAGTTAGACATAGAGATGGGCAAACTGATCAACGCATCTAGGCTGCCAAAAGTGGTAGAACTTAAAATTCATATTTATTCGGCAAAGTTAAAAATAGGTCAAAAGGATGACCCTGAACGTAAAGCTCACTTAGCAAAAGCACAATTAATTTTCCAAGCGTTGTTAAAAACAGGTGACGACCCAAACACGTTAATCGATTATGCTAATTTGCATATTTATCTAGGCCAATACACTGAAGGTATTAGGCTTTTAAAGCAGTTGGAACGAAAGTTTAGTGATCATAAAAATGCCAATATAATTGCTAAAGTCGCGATTAACTTAGGCAATTTATATCTCCTCACTGGGGACTTGGTTAAAGCGCAAACTCAATACCTTGTTGCCATGGAACATTCGCGTAAAGCCGGATTAATTAATGTTAATATCATTGCTAATTACAACTATGGCCGAACATTTCAGAAATTAGAGCAAAACAGCAAAGCGATAGCGATTTTTTTAGAGTTGATACCGCGAGCGTCGGAATTAGTTGATTCAAATATTGACGAGCTGACGTATTATCGACTTGGGCAGTTATATGTAGCAGAAAAAAATTGGACTTTGGCAAAGTTATATTTAGAAAAAGTCGATATAAATGACAAATTTGACAGTTACGAAGAACGAGTTGATGCCCTAATGGCTATTATTAATAAAAATTTAAAAGGAAGTTAGTGTGAAGTGGATTGGCATTTTTATCGTAATTTTATTAGTCGGTATGGCGAGCTTGCCATTTTTGGCAACAGACAAGCAGCGATTAGTGCCAGAGATTAAGTCCGTCACTGCAGATGACGCTAAAATTGCTCAGAATGTCACTAAACAATTTCATCGTAGTATCGCGTCGAAACAAGCGGTTCAAGAGTTTTCGTTATCGAATGACGAACTGACAGCTGCGTTAAATGTCGCAAGCTATTCTGTGCCTAATATTGATATCGAGTCACGATTAACGTCATTGGGATTAACTTTAGTTGCCACAGTCAAATTGGAAAAACGTGGTTTTAAACGTTATGTAAATGTCATATGTATGTTGACCAACGGTTATGAAGGAGCCGATATCGACTCCTGTAAAATAGGTTCTGTGACACTTCCTGGAGATTCCCTCAAACCAATAATAAAGTATGGCCTTAACAAATTTGTAGGCAAACATAGTTATGACTTATGGCAGCATTTTATAACCAATTTAAGTTTTGAACGAAACAAGTTAGTTGTGAAAAACTTGGACGCCAATATTATTAAACCGGCACTTCAGGCGAGTTTTAATGAAGCCCAGAACCTAGTAAGTGGTACTTCAAATTTAGATAAAGCTCTAGTCACTAATTATATTGAGCATTTATCGTTACAAAATTATGATTCAAAGTCGTTAATGGAGCCAATTAGAAGCGCCTTTTCACATGTTAAAGAGCAAACACGTAACAGCCCAACTGATGTTCGAAACCGCCATGTTCAAGCTGCAATTTGGGCACTAGTGATCCGTTACGGTAACCCTAAATTTGGTCGACTCGTAGGAATACCCGGAAAAATTGGCCGAGGTATGTCGGCCACATTGAGAAACCGCGAAGATCTTGCATTGCATTTTCTCTATTCCGCTTTTTTACAATTAAACAGTGGCACACAAACCGCATTTAGTATTGGCGAAATAAAAGAGTTAATTGATAGTAACGCAGGAGGCACCGGCTTTAGCTTTGCAGACATTGTTGCTGACAAAGCGGGCTTAACGTTTGCAGAGTTTCTGACTGACCCAATGACTGATACAAAATCAGCCTGCCTCAAATTGGCCAATGTTTATACAGAAGATATGTTTATATTAGACATAAACCACCGGCCAGAAGGTATTTCAGCCGAAGAGTTTAACGATAGATACAAGTCAATTCAGTCGCAGAAATATAAAGATGTGATTGAGGAAATTGGCCAAGCTATGAAACAACTGGAATTGTATCGTTAGCAAATGGGCTTAATGACGGTGAAGTTGAAACCACTTCGTCGAGATACATACGAGCCCAAAAAGGAAGCCGTGATTTACAAAGTTGCTACACATACGTAGCGTGCATTATCACAATTTAGCGGATCAGCTTGCAGGCACATAGCGATAGTGGCCAGTAATTTTATAGTCAAATAACATGTCGTCTACTTTTGGACCTCGGCCGATATTATGGACAATCAACGGGTTGCCCGATTGCTCGGATATACGGTCAATAACAATACCAATATGGGGTAAATTACCCGGTAATATCCAAGTGACTATGTCACCTGTTTTATAGTCTTTACTGTCGTTTGATACCTTTAGTACTGTTCCGTGGCGAGTGAAAAACTGTTGCAGGTTAGGGACACGTCGGTGATCAATATTTTTGTCGGTCCGTGTCAGTCCCCAAATTCGTTTCGATGGATACAAATTGAAATTGGCAACCATATCCTCATGAACAAGCTTTTGTAAATCCACACCTAAAGTGCGATATGCACGAATAACAACATCGGTGCATACGCCAATATTGTCAGGTACATCGCCATTTGGGTAAGGGATAGATATATACGCACCATCATAAGTCACATTGTGAGTTGTACGCTCTAATAGCGCTGAAACGATGTCGGCTTCAAACGTGTTTGCCTTTGCCCCGACGCTGCACAGTACGAGCAGGTACATTGCGATATTTTTCATCTTCTATCCTTAGCACTTACGGTTTTTTTGTGGCGTTAAAATGATGGCTTATGCCGATTGTTATTAGAACCATTAAACATGAGTGTACCGTCAGTCGCTTTTCTCTGACTCGTTAGGCGTCAAATCGTTATTATGTTGATGGGACTAACTTTATAAACATTTGAATAAAACCAATAACTCAAACAGAATAGCTGATTATCATGGTTTTTATAAAACTACTAAGCGAGAAAATAAGCGAGAAAAATGAAAACAACACTAAATCATAAGCTTAAGCTCATTAAAATAATGGGTATGTATCTAACGATATCGACGTTATTTATGACACTCACTGGCTGTGTTATCGGGAACAGAATTGCCCAAGACGGCTCTGATTCCCATACATCTGCGGGAAATATTGATGTAAGGGATAATAACATTGCAGGGGATTTAAGTGCTTATAATGGCAATATTAGTATTGGCCAAAACGCTGAGGTAAAAGCCGTTGAGATTGTAAATGGCAATATAGCCATTGGTGATTTTAGCCGTGCATTGTCATTAGAAACCACCAACGGAAATATAATTACAGGTAAGCAGGTCTTAGTAACTGGAGATGTAAAAACCGTAAATGGTGAAATTAGAATTGCAACCAAATCTGTGATTGGTGGCAACATTATCACCGTCACTGGTGATGTAGTTTTGGCCGATGAAGCAAAGGTCGATGGCGATATTATTATTGAAAAAACCGGGTTTATTTTATCTAAATTTGAAACCCGCGTACCAACTATAGAGATTGGTAAGGACGTCATAATAAAGGGAAAAATACACGTTTATCGACCAATCGAGCTTAGACTCGATCCGTCAATAGACCCTAAAATCATTGTTCGCCATGACTGATTAGCAGTTATTTATTTCGTATCGGGGGTATTTAGCCTTGGTCCGTTTAACTAAGGGGCCAATTAACGTCGAGGTTTGTATTTCAATCTTTTTGCTAAACACTTTTGTGGGTAGAAAAGAGGACAAATAAACGTAACGTTTGGCTTATACAATGAAGTCAGGTTGCAAATTAGAACCGTTTTAATTCAGAGGTCGTTAAATTGAAAATAGCAATTACAGCAGCAAGTGGGCAATTAGGCTCACACATAGTGAAAGCATTAGCTGATATGGTCCCCCAAAGTAATGTGATTGCATTGGCTCGGACACCTGAAAAAGCGAAGCATTTGGGAATTGAAGTACGTCCGGGCGATTATAATGACAGGTATCAATTAGAACAGTCATTGCAGTCGGTTGATAGCTTATTACTGGTATCTGGTATGGATGCGCCCGATAAACGAATTGGGCAGCATCAAAATGTCATACAGGCGGCAAGAAACGCAGGTGTGAAAAAGATAGTGTACACCAGTATTCAAGGTGCGGAACAAAACACCAGTTTTTCGCCGGTGGTTCAAAGTAACCGCCAAACGGAAAAAGATGTCAGTGAAAGTGGACTACAATGGGTTATTGGGCGAAACGGCATTTATATCGAGCCTGACATCGAATATATAGAAACTTATAAAAAAGAGGGACGGATATCTAATTGCGCCGGTGACGGTCGGTGCGGTTATACCTCAAGAGCGGAATTGGCTTATGCTTATGCCAAAATGCTAATGGAAGATAAGCATAATGGCCAAACCTACAATTTACACGGTGAGGTGATCACCCAGTATCAACTCGCTGAATACCTTAATATGGGGTTTGGGACAGATTTAACCTATTCTGCTGTGTCCGTAGAAGAATACAAAAAGGAACGCATTGCCGCACTTGGCGAATTTATTGGTACTGTGATTGCAGGTATTTATCAGGGGATCCGAGAAGGTAAATCTGATAACGTTAGCGACTATTTAACCGCCGCAGGTCGAGAGCATGAAAGCTGGTTGACGTATTTTACTCGGTTGAAAAATGCCCAAAATGCTAAATGAATTTAAGGTGTAGCTGCATGTTATTAGCTTTATTTCAACAAACACGGAAATATACCGAGTCCCTTTGTGCACCTTTAAACATCGAAGATTACATTCCGCAGGCTGTTGATTTTACGAGCCCGCCTAAGTGGCATTTGGCCCACACAACGTGGTTTTTTGAAGAGATGATCCTAACCAAATTTTTGGACGGCTATGCGGTTTTTGACGCTCATTTTGGTTTTTTGTTTAATAGTTATTATCAAAGTGTTGGAGAAAAAGCGGTGCGTGCTCAACGTGGGTTGATGACACGCCCAACAGTAGATCAGGTATACCAATACCGACATTATGTGGATGAACAAATCCAGCGTTTACTTAGTAAAGAAGTCTCCGAGTCTGTCAAAGCACTTATCACGCTAGGTATTCACCACGAGCAGCAACATCAAGAATTATTATTGACCGACCTAAAATACACTCTCTCGTTAAACCCAATTGCGCCTGTATATCAACCTGACTTTAATTTGGTGGATAGTTGCAATGCGGGGACGTCAGAGGAAAAACACTGGCTCAGTGTGAAAGAAGGCGTTTATGAAGTGGGTTATGCTGGCGACGACTTTTGTTTTGACAACGAACGTGGACGCCACAAAGTGTACCTGCAAAATTTTGAAATCGCTTCATCATTGGTAACAAATGGCGACTATATTGAGTTTATTGAAAGTGGCGGTTACCGCACATTTAGTTATTGGTTGGATGATGGCTGGAGCTGGTTAAATAGCCATAATATTACTGCGCCACTTTATTGGAAAAATATTGATGGTGAATGGCATTACTATACGTTGGCAGGATTAAAGCGAGTTAACAAGCAGGCTGTTTTGTCGCACATTTCTTATTACGAAGCGAACGCATACGCGCATTGGAAAAAGATGCGTTTGCCGACCGAGTTTGAATGGGAAGTGGCCTCAACCCAATTTGAATGGGGACAGCGCTGGGAGTGGACTTCATCGGCTTACCTACCATACCCAGGCTTTAACATTAGCGACGGAGCGGTTGGTGAATACAACGGTAAATTTATGATTAACCAAATGGTATTGCGCGGTGCATCTGTGGCGACATCGGAAAATCATTCACGCGCCACTTATCGAAACTTTTTTGCACCGCATTTTCAATGGCAGTTTTCTGGCCTGCGGTTAGTTAAATAGGTCCACCTAAAATGGACTGTTAAGGATACAACACAATATGATTGAGCAATTTGCAAAGAGCGTCGACATTGGGTTGAGTAAACCCGAGAAAACCCTTCCTTCTAAATATTTTTATGACAAGAATGGCGATGCACTTTTTGTTGAAATAATGAACATGCCAGAGTATTACTTAACCCGTTGTGAAATGGAGATTTTTAGCACCCAAACAGCCGCATTAATAGAGTCATTTCAAGCGGATAAAAATACCTATTTTGAGTTAATTGAACTCGGCGCTGGTGATGGAACTAAAACCAGTAAATTACTTGAAGCGTTAAGTACGGAAGGTTATCAGTTTGACTATCTGCCCGTAGATATCTCCAAAAATTCGTTAGATCAACTCCAAACATCACTAGAACAAAGCTTGCCAGACGTTTCGGTTATTCCAAAACACGGGGATTACTTTGAGATGTTAGGCTCCATTAAAGACAGTCATCACCCGAAAGTTGTGCTGTTTCTTGGCTCGAATATTGGCAATATGACAGACGCAGTTGCCAGCGACTTTTTATATCAACTTGGGGCGAATTTAAGTAAAGGCGACAAACTATTGTTAGGAACTGACCTGATTAAATCTGCGGATATTGTATTGCCTGCTTATAATGACAAAAAGGGCATAACAAGCGAGTTTAACATTAATCTATTGCATCGAATGAATGCTGAACTCGGCGCCAGTTTTGACCCTGATGAGTTTGTTCACGCCCCTGAATATTGTATAGACGAAGGCATTGCTAAAAGCTATTTGTTGAGTGCCCGCAAACAGTCCGTTGAAATTGAAGCTACAGGAAAGACGTATCATTTCAAGGAAGGGGAAAAAATTCATACAGAAATTTCACGTAAGTACAATGATGACATTCTCTCTAAAATATTGGCTAAAACCGACTTTGAGATAACCCAAAAGTTTACTGACCAAAATAATTATTTTGCCGACTATTTATTGAGTCGAAACTAACCTTGGTGGACAATTAAGTTGGTTGAAAGTAAAACAACAAAACTAGAACAAATTGCGTTGTTTGTCTGTGTCAGCTTATCTGTTGTCGCATTCCTATTTCCTCAATTACTAACCGACCAACTGCAACCGGTAATCTCAGAACTTCTGCGTTATTTAGGATCTCCTTTTTTTATCCTCGTTAACATCTTGCTGTTTACGGTTATCGCCATCGCCATCAGTCCTCTTGGTCGGCGCAAAATCGGTGGCGAGTACGCCCGAGTGGAATTTAGTCTGTTCGGTTGGTTGTCGATGTTATTTGCCGCCGGTATGGGATCTGGATTGATATTTTGGGGCGTTGCTGAACCCGCACTGCATACCATTGCCTCACCATTAAAACACAGTCTTTATCCAAACCCGCAGTCTAGCGGATTGGCATTGACCTTAGTTAATTGGGGATCACATGCATGGGCATTATACGCCGTATTTGGACTGGTTTTAGGAGGGCTTAGCCTCAATAGCGATAAGTCTGGAGACATTACAGGACCGGTCTTGAGTGCAAGCAAAGGTCTATTTAATGAACGTTGGCAGGGCAGACTAGGCTTTAGCGTTAAGCTGGTGGCGGTTTTTGCTATATTTTTTGGTGTGGTTGGCACGATTGCAAACTCGACGTTGTTATTACGCAAAGGATTAGAACTAAAACTTGGCATAAGTTCAGCGTTGTTATCGGGTTTTATCATCATCAGTTTAATCGTGATTTTATACACGTTATCGGCCAAGTTAGGACTTAAAAAGGGGATCCAAACCCTCAGTAAACTAAACATGTTTATCGCGTTTTCTCTGATTGTGTGGTTGCTCATGTTTGTACCAATTCAACCCATTATTGATACTGCTGTTAGTGGCACGTGGGATTACATTCAGTTGATCACAAGTGGCACTTGGCAATTCTCTAGTCAGTTGAATGATCCTAATTGGGCGAATGGTTGGACCTACAATTACTATTTTTGGTGGTTAGCATGGGGGCCTTTTGTCGGTGTGTTTTTGGCAAAAATAAGCCAAGGTCGTCCGGTATGGCAGTATATTTTAGGCGTTGTGTTGGTACCGACGTTGGTGACCATTTTGTGGTTTAGCGTTTTTTCGGGCTCTGCAATCGCGTGGGATACTAGTCATCAAAGTGGTATTTTAGAGGCGATAAAAACGGACTATACCCAAGGTCTATTTGTGTTTTTTGAGCAACTCGGTTGGCAAGGTTTCGTTCTTGTTTGGGCAAGTTTGCTATTGCTACTCATTTTTGTCGCCACATCCGCTGATTCAGCGGTTTTAGTCATACGACAATTATGTGGGGCAAGCGAAAGACCATCTTGGAGTCTATACGGTTGGTCATTTGCCTTAGGGTTGTGCGCCTATGTGTTGTTGGTGCAAAACAATGAGTCGTTAAACAGAAGTGTGGCGATCATTGGAGCCCTGCCATTTTTACTTATATTCTTGATGCAGCTTTTAGGATTTGTCAGAGAGCTTATTAATGAGTTATGGCACAAATAAGCCATTTAGAGGATTTAGCGGGTCAAAACTAACGACACTATTGCCGTTAGTTTTGTCGTATCAGAGCATTAGCTTATGGCGACTAAGATAGCAGCCAGTACCGCCCCAGCAATACTGAATTTTACACCGGTTTTAAATGTCTTACTTTTTGGGATAAACATCCAAAATGAAGATACCGAAAAAAACAATAACGACGCACCAAAGAAAATATTTAACCAATACACCGGTGAATTTGTTGTAGCTTTGTGCAAGTGAGTCAACTTATCTAACACAACTGGCAGTTGGTAACGGGTGTAGCTTACGTCGCCAGTCGTTTTATTATATGACCCATCTTGGAAATAAATAAATTGCTCGTCTTCAGAGTCTGCTTTAAATCGTTTGATTTTTAAGGACTGGCCTAATCCCGATTGGTCAAGATTTGTCGCAAGTGATTGTTCCACAGCACTCGATATTTTAAAGACATGGGTATCTCTATAAATTAGCACAATCCCACTGAGTGCATAGATGGTCATAATTCCCGCTAAAAAAAAGCCTAAATAACGATGCAATATGCGCATGGAGATTAATTTCATTTGGAACCTATCCTATTAGAGTCGATTAAAAAGAGTCGATAAAGCAGCAGGGAAAAACGATTATTGCGCACAGTAATAAATATTTAGCTCATATTCAAGAAACTTGTTTTTCGCGTATTTACAATAATCGATTTTTAATCAGCGCGTTGTCATGTTGCCTGATTTTATTCGTTTTCTAGGGCTCTAAACATAGAGCTTATAAGAATGTGACGCCTTACGCCTTTTACAATTAGACGTGACCCCAAAGGTTTGCGTACAATGCCGCCATTACCTATCCAGATTAACTTTCAAAAAAGTGTGTAACAAATGAAACTGCTAACGATAGACAAACAAACTTACCGTAAACACCTTAATGTCGTCATCGCGATTTGCGTTGTGAGTTTGGCCGTCTTGTCATTACTTATTTCGCAATCGGCTATCTATTTTTTCACCGACCGAGAAGGCAGCCATTTTTGGCTAAATGTAATGGGGGTAGCGGTTGCTATGATGCTCATAGGTACGGCCCTCAAGAAAGTTAATCAACATGCGTATATGCGTGAGGTGTACTATGTTTGGAAGCTTAAACAACAAATTAATTATATCTACCGAAAAAGCAGAAAAATTGACGCAGCGGTTGCTGAGAACAATGTTGATGCCATCACAGTGATGAACTTTTATTACAAGGCCTGCGAGCAACTTTACACGTTAGATGACAATACAATAACCATAAATTCACTAACTAAAAAATCAAATGAACTGCAGGACAAAATCGAATCGCTCAATCTCAAAGTTTCCGTTGAAGACTATCAACAGTCGCTATTAGATAAATTCTAGCAGCGATGTCACTCGATTAGTTAAATCGATAATCGCTACTTAGCAGTCGGCAAATTTGTATTTTAGGTGATTACATTATCTTGCCGTTTTCGACTAATATACAAGCCATGCCAGCAGCTGTGGCAGCCTGTTTACCAATGATAGTGTCTTCAAATACAACACACTTTTCCGGTGGTACACCGATAAGTTTTGCTGCCGTAAGAAAGGTTTCTGGATGTGGCTTACCGTTGGTAACATCGTTAGCCGTAACGAGTGCACCTAAATGTTCAAGTAATCCATGTTTTGCTAAAAGTTCTTCAGCGTGGGAGCGTTCTGCACCAGTCCCTACAGCGATTTTTTTCGAGTCTAAATAGTGATGGAACACTGCGGCGGTGGAGGCTATAAGCGTTGGAGAATGATCCATTGCGTTCCAAACGTCACGTTTGTATTTAGCGACGACAAGTGAATCATGATTTAAGCCAAATTTTTCATTTAAAATATGCACGGTTTGTTTAGTCGGAACGCCACCTAATCCATGCATGTAATCTAGATCAAAGTCATATCCAAATTTGTCACAGACTTTATGCCAAGCCTCTAAATGTGATCCCATTGAATCAACTAAAGTGCCATCCATATCAAATATTATTGCGTCAAATTTTGCTAAATCAATCATTTAAGGGCCTTACTGCTCTGCCATTTTTACTAAAAGGAGTTAACTCGTTAAAAGGTAAAGTAACACTATATCTAGCTAAGCTTAAGTTTTAATGAAGTCATTAAGCACAAGGCTAAGGCGCGTAGTTAGATTTATTTAGCACTATGAGGGCTACCGTTTTTGAAAGCCCACTAAAATCGTATTCCCATTTGAGTTGCCTAGAACCCAAATGATCTTATCTAGGTGCCTTTAATTTCCTTCGGGGTGTAACCGGTCCAACGTTTAAATGCGCGTCGAAAGTTAGTTACGTCACTATAATTTAAATGTTTTGCGACGGTTTCGTTATTATTGTTGCAGATTACAAGTTCGAATACAGCTTGTTGTTTATTTACGTTGTCGTGAATGTGTTGAAAACGTAACTTCGCCGTGCTTAACCGTCGTTTTAAGGTGGCGGGACTCATATCTAAGCGTTTTGCGGCTTGTTCAAAATTAACAATGTGGCCACGGTTAATCGCCATATGTAAAAATTGTTTAATGCCGGTATTTGAATCGCATTGTTGTGTTTGGCGACAAATGACCAATAATCGCTGTCTTGCGAGTTTGCTGGCCTGTTTGTTAAGGACGTTTAGCTCGGCAGATTGAAACACGATGGCATTATGGTGAGCGTTAAACTGCAAGCGATGGCCTAGGTTTTCTTCATATTGATAGATGTTACGCGGGCGACTGTGCTCAAATTGAAACTGAACAATAGGTTGTGCTGCGCTCATTGTTTTACAGCAATGGTAGATGAGTGAGCAAAATACCTCATAAATAAACTGTTGGTTTTCATCGTTATAACTCGTGTTTAGTAAAATATAGTGTTTGTTATCGGCACGCCTTATATGGATAAAAGCCAGAGGAAATATCATTGCTTGATAGAGTATTAAAATTCTAAACAGCCCAGTCAGGGTGCGGCAATTGAGTAGTAACGTGGCAAATTCAGAGTTGTTTACGGATAACAGTCGGCGTCCCAACATAAAACTGAGATCCTGACTCCGCGTATATTTTTGACAGTTATTAATGAGGATATGAAATTGTTGAACGCTAACATTATGGTTGAGCTGTGTCAGGTCTTGAGCAAATATGCCAGTTCCTTTTAACAATTGCTCTATCGTCGCCCCACGACTCATCGACAATTCAACTAGCGTTGAAACCCAAATATGGGTGTGCAAAACTTTGTCGGTGGGCCAACTTACCAACATGATTAGGCAACCCTAGTTCTGTCATGTTTCTGCTGAACCATTCGGTTATTTAGCAGTTCAAATGCGCTTTGGGCAGACTCAAATTCTTTGGTTGAACAATGACTATAAGAAAAGCTCAAATACGTTGCAGCCACAGAAGAGGTTGGCTTAATCGAATAACTTGCAATTGCTTGTTCTAACTGGTGGATCACAGAACCGAGTTGCGACGAGGTGAGATTGGGCAACAGTGCGATAAATCTATCGCCAGCATAACGACATAATAAGTCGGTTGGCCGCAGGTTCATCAAAAAAAGCTCTGACAATTCGCGCAATACTCGGTCAGCTGCTGGGTCTCCGTTAAATTGCACAAAGTCATCAAATTGGTCGATATCTAACATCAGCAATTGAGAGTTAATATTGGTTTTTTTTGCGCTGGTTCGTTCAATCATTCGCTCTATTTGAGCTTTCATAAACTGGCCATTATAAAGCCCAGTTATAAAGTCTATTGATTGATGTTCTCTAAAACTTTGTTCACGTTTTTTTAATTGTTGGTTAATGCTTACTTGTTCTTTATGCCACTGATATAAGCCATACGTTGTTAATAACATGCCTATTGGCGCAGGAACGGATTCGTATGCGGTGATCCACAATTGCTCAGGAGGGTAAAATAAAAACTCATCGAGAAAATCCGCCAGCACAGAAATGTGCATAAAGACCAAACCCACCACTAAATAATTAGTTAGCTGTCCAGCAGGGCGGCTCATCAGTATGACCGTGATCCACATTAACGTGACTGCTGCGATACCACCTTCACCTAATAAATCAGCAAAGTCGTAAGTGGCAACGTCTTTTAATTGGCCAAGACTGAAGGTGGTAACGAAGGTGCAAATAATCATACAGAAAGTAAATATGATCAGCCGATGATGTTGTCCTAATAAATTGAAATTCATTTTTCTAACCAGTTATGTTTTTACAAAGTCTAATTAACTCGGTTTTTATAAACAGGGTCATTTTAGCTCAGGGAGTTTGCAGAAATATGACTAAACATTTTTGATTTGGCTGTATGGCCTTTTAAACAAGGGCGCGAGCGGGGTTAATTTCGCTCATTAACCAGAGAAAACGAATATTTTTGTGACAATAGGAGTCCATCAACGAGTTAAAAATCTTTGCCATCATATTTCTGTCATTTTTCATCAATACAGTGCCGCCCTGCAAATGACTAATAACAAACAACTACTAACAAACAACAGCAAGACTGCAATGAAAAATCTAACAATAAAAGGCAAAGTAATGACAACTCACTTTCTTCGTAAGAAGTTTAAAAAACACGCTATTTCTTTGAGCTGTGCGGCTCTGATCTGTGCGGGTCAGTCGGTCGCAGCCGACATTACAGGGGTTTTGATGTCAGCGGATCAAAACGTAAAATTTGAAGGCGCGTTAGTCGAAATTAAATCACTTAACTTAAAAACGGTGACACAGCGTAATGGCGCATTTAAGTTATCTGGCGTCGAAGATGGCATATACACTCTTGATATTACCTACATTGGTTTTAATTCAGTAAAGCAGACTGTCATTGTCGAAAATCAAGTCGCTAAACCTTTAGTTATTACACTTGGTGAAAGCGATGAGCTTGAAGAAGTTGTTGCCTACGCTCAGCGTTCAAGCCAAATGGATGCTCTAAACAGACAAAAAAACTCTAAGAACCTTAAGTCTGTTGTTTCATCAGAGTCTATTGGTCAATTTGCCGATCAAAATGCCGCGGAAGCATTGCAACGACTACCGGGCATGTTTATTCAACGGGACCAGGGGGAAGGCCGATTTGTGGGGATCCGCGGTATCGATCCTAATCTAAATAACGTAACTATTAACGGCGCTAACATCCCTGCACCGGAAGCCGGTGTGCGAAGTGTGGCAATGGACGTTATCCCAAGCGAGCTGATTGAAGGTTTAGAAGTCAGTAAAACGGTTACTCCTGATATGGATGCCGATGCAATTGGTGGTTCAATTGAAGTTAAAAGTTTAAGCGCTTTTGACCGTAACGGCCGAACGTTCTCAGTAACAGCACAGGCGCGTTATAGTGATTTAACAGAAGAAGTGAGTCCGAAGTTATCTGGAAGTTTCACCGACATCATTCATTTAGACAAAGGCCAACAACTTGGCGTTGCTGCGGCGGTAAGCTGGTTGGAACGCAAATTTGGTTCTCATAATGTCGAAACTGACGGTGGTTGGTTAGAAGATATGGAAATTGAAGACGCGCTTACAGGTGACGATGTTGAAGTATTTGGCGCAGAAGAAATAGAACAGAGATATTACGAAATCACCCGCGAGCGATTAGGCGTTGCCCTAAATTTAGATTTTATCGCTAGCGCAACAAGCCAGTTTTATTTAAGAACCTTGTATAGCGAATTTTCAGATGATGAATTTAGACTTCGCAACGAATACAAATTTAGCGATGGTAAGCTCAACTCCAACACGGCGAATTCGATGTCTGTGGTTGACGCTGAAATGGATCGGGATACAAAAGACCGTTATGAAGTTCAAACTATCCTATCGACTGTACTTGGCGGCGAGCAACAAATAGATACATGGCACTTGGAATACAATGTTGGTTATTCCGTTTCGACAGAAGAAGAACCAAGCCGAATGGACGTTACTTTTGCCGGTGAAGAGTTGGATTTAAGCTATTTAACCTCAGGACCAATTCCAACCTTCCAAGCACCAAATAGCGGCATTGATATGTCGGCGTTTGAAATGGACGAAATTGAAGCGAACGACAATAAGGCCGAAGATTCAGAGTTGTCATTCAAATTTGATATGAGTCACCCAATTTCATTTCTAAACATGAACGGCACGGCCCAATTTGGTTTAAAACATCGTGGTCGTGAGAAAACTAACGACATGAAAGTATCTATATATGATGGTGGTTTTGATGATATTACCGCCGCAGATTTTGAGACAGCTACGCCTTCATGGGGATTAGGTGACTTTGGACCGGGATTAAGCCGAGCTGAGTTACAGCAATTCATGGCGCAAAACCGCAGCGTACTTGAGCTTAATGAAAACGAGTCAAATGTTGCCAGTAAAGGCGAAAGTTATACGTCAGAGGAAACTATCAACGCCTTATACGCGATGTTTGATATGAATTATCAAAATTGGCAGATAATCGCCGGGGTGCGTTTTGAATCTACTCAATTTGCGACAAACGGAAATGTTGTTCGCTTAGATGTGAATGACGATGAAGACACGGAAACGCTAATTGTAAACGGTTGGAACGTCGAAAAAGACTATGACCACTTTTTGCCTAGCGTAAATGTTAGGTACGACCTAAGTGATAATTTGCTAATGCGATTTGCGTATACCAATACCATTAGTCGTCCAAATTTTAGTGATTCTGCGGCATTTCAGTTGATTGAAGTTGAAACCGAAGACGGCGAGTCAGAAGTAATTGCCGAAGTGGGCAATCCGAATCTTGAAGCGTATGAAGCAAGCAACTTTGATTTTTCAGTTGAGTACTACCCAGGTCAGTTAGGGGTTATCTCTGCTGGGCTTTTTCATAAAAACATAGACAACTTTATTGTTAAGCAAGAAGTGCAAGACAATGGCAGTTGGTCTGGATTTGACGAAGTTGTACAGTCAGTCAATGGCGGAAGTGCGAAATTAACGGGTTTAGAATTGGCCTATACCAAAGGGTTTGATTCAGGCTGGTTGTTGTCAGCTAATACCACATTAACCGATGCGAGTGACGACTTACCGAGTCAATCAGATACGATTGCAAATGTATCAGTGGCGTATGAAACAGACAAGTTTAGTACACGTTTAACAGCAAGTTATAAGAGTGAAGCATTTTTATTTGAAGATGCTGACCGTAGAGTATTTGAAGACGAACATCAACAGCTTGAGTTCAGCGCCAAATATTATGTCGACGACAATAGTATCGTTTATTTTAATGCGGTTAATTTAACGGACGAATCTTACTACTTATACCACGGTACACGTAACTACAATTATCAGTATGAAGAGTACGGCCGCTCTTTTGAAATAGGCTTTACATATAACGGCCTTTAATAGATTTTGAGTGACTCATAGTGCAACAGGGATGTTGCACTATTGATTAAAAAGAGCAAAAAAGAGCAAAAAGAAATATGACTACAAAACCACGATTGAATACAAAAAAGAACGCAATAGCAGCCGCGAAACATATTTTATCGATAACCCTATTTGGATTATTTCTAAATGGATGTGCAACTGACAGTACGACGGCTCCCTCTTCAACCCAAGCGGTAAAAAGTAATGATCAAGACATTCATTTTTTGGCGTTTGGTGACGGCGGGTATCATGTTGATTATCCAAAACAAAAACACATATCTAACCCGAAAAACCGACAACAATTTATCGTCTCGGAAATCGAAGATTGGTTGGAGGAAAAACGCCCTTTAGCAGATTTTGATCACGCCCCAATTTATATTTATCCAGGGACTGATATTGCTACTGAGCGGGGTGGCGCCTTGCCTGTGGGCAAAGCGATGGCTAATTATTGTAAAACCAATCGTTGTGATTTTGGCATTCAATTGGGCGACAATATCTATCCAGATGGTGCCGACGCAAATGATGGTAAAGACGATCAACAGCGAATGAATGATCTCATCCTAAAACCATTAGTGCCGTTGTTTGAACAAGTGCCTGATCTAAAAGTGTATTCATCACTGGGTAATCATGACTGGAAGTCGTCGCGTAAAGGTGTCGCGTTACAAACAAAATGGATGGCAAAACAAGACAAATTCCACATGGGTGACAAAGGGTATTATCGTTATACACAAGGCACGCCAGGTAATGAAGTCGAATTTTTTGTGCTTGATACAAATATGTTACTGGCCGGTCAGACGTATTATGAAGTGCCATTAAATGACGACGGCAGCGAAATGCCATTAGCCCAAGCCCTCGAACTCGGTGTTGCCAAGCTAGAAGGCATAGAAGTGCACGAGGGGCCAAAAAATAATGAAGATGTTGAACAGTTATCTTGGCTAGAGAAGGGACTCAAAGAGTCGACAGCAAAATGGAAAATTGTTTACGGACATCATATTTTGTGGTCTTACGGTGGGTCAAAATACGATGAAGGGCATGTATTACGTAAGTTACTGTTACCAAGTTTATGTGAATACGCAGACGCTTATATCGCAGGACATGAGCATGATTTAGAGTTATTAACAGATGACTGTTCTAAGTATCAAAATGCCAAACGACCAAAACTACCTTTGATTATAAGTGGCGCTGCGTCAAAAATGCGGGGGCAGCATTCAACGTTAGCTGCGTTCCAAGAGCGTGCTTACCCAGAAATGGACATCATTTGGGGTAAAGGTTTTATATGGGGATTTGCATCGATTCAGTTAGACAATAATAACGACACGTTAAATGTTAACTTTTTCACAACCCCGCGTGATGGTTCGGGGGATTTAATTGAAGAGCAAAAATTCAAGTTCCAACATCGATCCAAGTCGCTTTAGATAAGAGCCTATCATCAAGCTAAAACTTTTGAGTTAGCTCAACTGTAGTGGTTGGGCTAACTTGATGACCTGTCGATAACACGTTTGCTTCTTGCCTTTAGTGTGGCCCTATATACCTCGAATTTTATGTACATTTCTCTGTCGCGCTTTATTAAGTTAGTTAACGTATTTACGTTAATTGATAGCGCAATTGCATCGATGTTTTTAAGAACATAGTGTGGCAGCTAATATTATTGTGAGGTGGTTTTATGAATGGTGTTCTTTTTCGAATAAGCAGCGTGATTGCTTTGGTTTATGCGGTTTCGATGTTATTGGCTTGTAGTCCAGAGCGTCATTCAAATCATCAATCCAGTGTTTCAGAGCCGCCACAAGACTACCAATTTGTGCCAAGCGCGGATAAAACCTTAATGTTTATTGGTCAGGACAGTGAGTCGATAGCGGATTACATAAAAGATGTTCCTGAAGACAATATAGAGGGGTTAACATTGTACACCCAACTAAAAGCCGCTGATCCTGAAAAAACATTGATGGGGGTCCATAAAACCGATAACTGGTTAGCGGGCGATACCAACTTTAATGAATCACTCGCATTAGTTGACCCGCATGCATCACTTGCAGTGGGGTTATCCTTTGATCATTGTAATAAAGCCGAATCGCAAAATTCCCATGAGCAAAATATTGTAGAGGGTAAGTACGACAAAACAATAAGCCACATGATTAAACACTTTAAGTCGTTGGCACCGCGCAAAATTTACTTACGAATAGGTTACGAATTTGACGGTCCATGGAATTGCTATACCCCAGAGAACTACAAAAAAACATTTCGTAAAATAGCGTCCGTTATTGTGCAACAAAACGCATTGAATATAACGACCGTTTGGCAAACAGCGGCGTGGTCTGACAGCTTTGGCATTGATATTTATGACATTACTCGGGAAAATCATTTTGACGCTTGGTACCCAGGCGATGACGTTGTTGATTGGGTTGGGCTATCGGTTTTCTACCGAGATTTAAAACAGTGGAATTACCAACCTAGGACTACGCCAGTAATTGCTCAGCAAAAGCTAGTTGATTTTGCGCGGACACATAACAAGCCCGTGATGATTGCTGAGTCAGCGCCTCAAGGTTATCGAATTGGCGGCTTAACCAAAAGTGTGATCCAAGAAAACTTACCCGAAGACGTTACGGCTGAAGAGATTTGGCAAGGTTGGTTTAAGCCTTACTTTGACTTTATTGACGAGAATCGCGACGTGATTAAAGCGGCTGCGTATATTAATGCGCATTGGGAAACGCAGGGCATGTGGGTCTGTAAACCTGGTATTGCTGCCGGACAACCCGGGTGCAGTAATGGCCAATGGGGTGATACCCGAGTACAGGCTAATGCATTAATAAAACAGCGATGGTTAGAGAGAATTAACGACGAAACACGCTGGGTCCAAACGAGCCAGTTTGAAGGTAAGTAGGGACAAGTATGACGAAACTAATCTCAAACCCAATCTTAAAAGGGTTTAATCCAGACCCAAGCATTGTCCGCGTAGATGATGACTATTACATTGTCACGTCTACATTTGAATGGTTCCCCGGTTGCCAAATTCATCATTCTAGAGACTTAGTTAATTGGCAACTTATTAACCGGCCACTTGACCGAGTCTCACAACTTGATATGCGCGGTGTACCAGACTCTTGTGGCGTTTGGGCGCCTTGTTTGACTCACCATAATGGCGTGTTTTATCTGGTTTATAGCAATGTTAAAAACTTCAATGGTAATTGGAAAGACACGCCTAACTATTTAGTAACCGCCACAGATATTAATGGGCCGTGGTCTGAACCTTGTTTTCTCAGTTCTAGTGGGTTCGACGCTTCGTTGTTTCATGATGACTATGGCCGTTCGTATTACGTTAATATGCTAGTGGATCACCGCGACGGCAAGTTTTTTGGCGGCGTAATCTTGCAAGAATTTGATACCAAGAAAAATCAACTTGTGGGTAAAATTCACTACATTTTTGACGGTACTGAACACGGTCGCACAGAAGCGCCACACTTATATAAACGCAATGGTTACTATTATTTGATGACCGCTGAAGGTGGCACGAGTTATGAACATTGCATTACCTTGTGCCGGTCAAAAACGATTACTGGTCCATATGAGGTTCATCCCGAAAATCCACTTATTACAGCTAAGTACAGTCCAGACAACTATTTGCAAAAGACCGGGCATGGTGATTTAGTCGAAACCCAAAATGGTGACTGGTATGTAGTGTTTCTTACTGGCCGCCCTTTAACAACTCTAGGGCGTTGTATTACCGGTCGTGAAAGTGCCATTGAAAAGGTTGAATGGCGCGACGATGGCTGGCTTTATTTGGCCTGCGGAGGGCATGAGGCAAGGGCGTTTGTTGAAGCGCCAGAGCTACCTGAGCATGCATTTACGCCATCAAATACGAGAGTTAATTTTGATTCAAATGAGATAGACATTCACTTTCAGTCACTACGTGTGCCCATGACACCGGATTGGGTTAATCAAACCGACCGACCGGGGTTTCTGCGATTATACGGCCGAGACTCTTTAGCCTCTTGTTTTGAACAAAGCATGATTGCCCGGCGAGTCCAAGCACATAGTACGTCAGCTGCAACTTGTATTGAATTTAACCCTGAAAATTTCCAACAAATGGCTGGGCTTACGTGTTACTACAACAGCACTCATCACTATTATTTACATATTTATGGCGATGATTTTGGCCAATACAGTGGCAAAAAATACTTAGCGATAATCAGCGCAGATAATAATGAAATTAGCGAGCCACTGACCAAACCTATTGACGTTTCAGATCTTGAAAAAGTACATCTTAAAGCTGAATATTTTGGCGCACACCTGCAGTTTTATTATGGTATTGATGATGAAGGAAAGGTTAAATGGAGGAAAGTCGGTCCGGTATTGGACGGTAGTATTTTGTCCGATGATTATGTAGAGCATGCTGAGCAATATTTTCACCCCTGCTTTACCGGTGCGTTTTATGGACTTGCTTGCCAAGACTTATCAGGGCAGAAAAATTTTGCTGACTTTGGTTATTTTGATTATCAAGAAGTCGAACCATAACCGGGAGGCGATAAAGTTACAGGGTTACAAGTGGATCGGTGCGCATCAATTTAAAGCGCGGTACAAACTGTAAATAAAAAGGGCAATAATATAATTATTGCCCTTTTTGATTCTGTTCTTTGTTTAATTCCGTTGTTTGTTTAAATCTAGCATGGAACAATTTTGAATCTTATGTTTTTGCCACAACAGATGTAAATTAAGAATTAAAATTGGTAATTTACACCGAAGGCAAGACGGCTATCTGAGAACGTCTCGATTTTTGCAATAAATTTAAGTTTCTCAGAATGTTTATAAATTGCATTGATACCTAATACGGTATCGTCTTCAAGTGCTACGTAAGCTTTGTAGTCGATTTTGTCGTTCAGTGAAGAACTGATCCCTAATTTACCTAGAAGCTCTATACCAGAGTCTGAAACAGAACTGGAATTGCCCATGATAGAGAAATCTACATTATTGTTTACGTAACCCAAACCTAATTGCGCAAACCAATTAAATTGGTTATTTAGCTTGTCGCCAATACCATAAGAAAGACCGATTAACGTATGGCTAAATGAAGTATCACCAACGTCACCAGATAGGTAAACTAACGTTCCTTCGTAATAACCATTTTTGGTGTTTTCAATGTAATTTGGTGCTGCGGTTTCATAGTTTAATGCGATACCTGAATAATCACCCTGGAATGCAACTGTTGCATCTAGTGAACCTTGGTTAGCGTATGCGTTAGAAGCCAAAACTGTTGCGAGAAGTAAAGTCAGTTTTTTCATTAGAAATCCTATTTTTCAATTTTAAATTGTTAATGCTGAAAAGTGTCGAATCAGCCATCGCCATCCAGTCGAAAGCTGGTGCGGCATTTTAACGAATAATTGTGACAACTCCTAACATTAAGGCAACTAATATCAATTTAAAATGTATCCCATTAATTACGTACCAATTATTTTTTAAAACATAGACTTATATAACAGCGGTTGCGCTTTTTCGTTGCATTTGATGCCCCTCTGTCGTCGACAATTACCGTCTAGGTCAATCGATAAAACTAGAGTTTTTTAGCGTTCGCCACTAATCGAAAAAAAAACAGCGCTTTTTTACGCATGTGGACTGCCAATACACATGGTTCAGAGCTCGGTATTAACAATTAAATTTGATTAAATCGGATTACATTTCGTTATGTGTTTAAAGGTTTGTTATACCGAACATTATTGACTTGTCTGTCAAGTTGAGACGTCCTAATTGAACAGTTGAGAGCGAGGCAAACAACAAATTCTTAGATGCTCGTTGATTGTGCGTCTGTGGATCAAAACTGTGCAAACAATGAAGTAAATAGTCTAAACTCATGGGTTAATTTATTTTAACTAACTGTTTTTATAGAATAAAAGTTCATTGGCATTAAAGGTGCAAACAATCCTTTTCAATAACAGTTTTAAAACGAACAGTTACATATTAATACTCTATCGCCAACTAGGTTGTCGGCGTTAAGAGATTAGGCGAAGAGGCCACTGGAAAATGTCAATAAAGTTGATGTTTGCCCGTGGCCTTTTTTTTGGTTAAAAATCATTGGTGGAAATGATAATGGCAACAACTCAAGAATCTCCAAAATTTAATTTATTTAATTTTGACGGCAAAATGAAAGTCTTACATTTAAGTTGGATTGCGTTTTTTATTACATTTGTTGTCTGGTTTAACTTTGCTCCATTGTTACAAGCGGTTAAAGAGTCGCTTGGATTAACAACGTCTGAAATTAAAACGTTACTGATATTAAATGTGGCATTTACAATCCCAGCCCGAGTCATCATAGGAATGTTAACCGACAAATTTGGCCCTCGAATCGTCTACTCCGGATTATTAGCTGTTTGTTCTATTCCGTGTTTTGCTTTTGCGCTAGCTGACACCTTTACTCAAGCGGCGATTGCTCGTTTTGCATTGGGGCTGATTGGAGCCGGGTTTGTTGTTGGTATTCGTTTGGTTTCAGAATGGTTCCCGCATAATGAATTAGGGACAGCTGAAGGGATTTATGGCGGTTGGGGCAACTTTGGCTCAGCGGCCGCGGCGTTCACCTTACCTACTGTAGCAGTTATGTTTGGTGGAGAAGATGGCTGGCGTTATGCCATGGGGATTACCGGACTCATGAGCTTGCTATATTCTGTTATTTTTTATCGCAATGTTACCGATACGCCAAAAGGGGCAACTTACTATCGTCCTAAAAATGTTGGCGCGATGGAAATCACGTCAACTGGTGATTTCTTTCTGCTTTTAGTGATGAAGATCCCAATGTACGCTGCGCTGGCATTACTTGCATGGAAATTATCGCCAAATGGCGTAAATATGATTTCAGAATTCGCAGAGATGGCCATATATGCAAGCCTTGTTGCGTTGTATATATTTGATTGTTCTAAAGTTTGGAAAGTGAATAAACAAGTTTTTAAAGAAGAAGTGCCTGAAATTCATCGATATAAATTCAAGCAGGTTGCGGTATTAAATATACTTTACTTTGCTACTTTTGGTTCTGAGCTTGCCGTGATCTCTATGTTGCCGCTGTTTTTCTCAGAAACGTTTGAATTGACTCCAGTGATGGCGGGAATGGTCGCATCTGCTTATGCCTTTATGAATTTAATGTCTCGTCCTGGGGGAGGCTGGTTGTCTGACCGTTTTGGTCGAAAACCGGTATTACTTATTTTAACTGCGGGATTAGCAGTAGGTTATTTTGTTATGGGACTTGTCGACAGCACATGGCCCGTAGCGCTTGCGGTTATAGCTGCCATGGCATGTTCGTTTTTTGTTCAGGCTGGTGAGGGCGCGGTCTTTGCCGCTGTACCATTGATTAAACGTCGTATGACTGGCCAGATTGCCGGTATGACAGGGGCTTACGGTAACGTAGGGGCAGTGGTTTATCTTACTGTACTATCATTAGTTGATTACTCTACTTTCTTCTTTGTTATCGCCGGTACCGCACTGGTCGGTTTAATCACCTTATTATTAATGGAAGAGCCTCAGGGCCACATTGCCGAAGTACAAGAAGATGGTACGGTTGAACTTATCTCGGTTGGTTAGTAAATATTTACTAACCTCTATGTAATTGAATTAAGTAATGCGTTTCTTATTATATGAGAAACGCGTTTTAATTGGGGAAAAACGTGTCAGTTGAAAATGTTAAGAAGCCATCTACTCAAGCGCTTGATGTTGCTTTTGGCGGGTTTTCTGACAAAGGAGTTAAATCTGAAAACCAAGACGCGTTTGCGGCTCAGCAACCTGAGATGTCGACTCGAAAGAACAAGGGAAGTGTTGTCTGTATCGCCGATGGTGTCAGTTGCAGTGACAACGCAAAAGAAGCGAGCCAGCTTAGTGTCACAACCTTTATCAGTGATTATTATTCAACTCCCGACTCCTGGACGGTAAAAGAATCCGTCGCTCGAGTTCTATCATCCCTGAACTCTTGGTTATTTCATCACGGTAAACAAGCTGACTACCGTCAAAACCAGCTAGTGACGACATTCAGCGGCGTGATTTTTAAGTCAAACACTGCGAATATATTTCATATTGGTGATAGCCGTGTGTATTTGTATCGTGACGGCGCTATCCAACTTTTAACAAAAGATCATTCCCAATTCACCTCCAAAGACAACAGTTTTCTCACACGAGCGCTTGGCATGGACAGCCATTTAGAAGTGGATTTCTGCCAACATGAATTGCAGCTTGGAGACCGTTTTGTGTTCACTACAGATGGCGTACATGAGTCGTTATCAAGTGTGCAGATGAAATCGTTACTCGCAACAACAACACTATCTTTAGAACAAATAGCACAAGACATGTGCTTGCTGGCTAAAAACCAAGGGAGTGTCGACAATCTAAGTTGTTTTATTGCCGAAATTAAGCAATTACCCACGCAAGATATCCATGAAGTCTCCCGTGAACTAACGGCATTAAAAATACCGCCTGTATTGTCTAAAGGGGCAAAGTTAGACGATTTTTTAATAGAGCAGGTTCTGCATAGCGGTACTCGAAGCCACGTCTATTTAGCAAAACATTTACCAACCGATAATGAGTTTGTTTTAAAGTTCCCAACTGAAAATTACAGTGACGACTTAAATTATTTAGAGGGCTTTATTCGGGAACAGTGGATAGGCAGTCGTATTAACAGTCGTGGAGTAATGAAAATTTACCCTCGAAATGAGATGCAGAGCAGTAGCCCTTTTTTATACCATGTTTGTGAATACGCAAAAGGCAAAACACTGCGGCAGTGGATGTATGACAATCCACAACCGAGTTTGACGTTAGTCCGAGAGATAACTGCTGAGATTATGGCGGCAATTCGAGTATTGCAGCGACACAGTATGGTACATAGAGATCTCAAGCCTGAAAACATCATCATAAACGACAATAACAAAGTTAAGATCATTGACTTTGGCACGGTACAAGTTGCAGGGCTTGAGGAGATCCGATCGCCATTTAACAATGATGAACTGGTCGGTGCGGTAGGTTATATCGCTCCGGAGTATTTGTTAGGCCAAAAAGGAGTTCATCGCTCAGACATATTTTCACTCGGTATTATGGTTTATGAAATGTTGACCGGTGAGTTGCCATACAAAAAGCCATTTATACAGAAGAATGAAGTTAATAATTTGGACTTTTGGCGATACCGTAGTATTCAAAAACACCGACAAGACATTCCAGTTTGGATTGATTTGGCGCTTCAAAAAGCAACCCAACCTAATATTACGCATCGATATCAAGCGATGTCTGAATTCTTACAAGATATTAAAACGCCTAACTCACAGATGTTGAGTCGTTTAGACGCAGCTCCCCTGTTGGAAAGAAACCCTATGGCATTTTGGAAATCACTCTCTATTGCGTTATTGGTGGTATTAGCGGTTCAAAATATTTATTATTTTTCATAATGCTATTTTCATCATAGGGTTAAACATTTAGACTTGGATAAAGTAGCTGACTTTTGTATTTATATTAGATACTGAACTAAACTAAATACTGCGCCCTAATTAAAGGCATTTAAATTATGGAAAATGTAATAGCGATATGCACATAGACGATCGCGAATTTATTTTACACACCAGTGAAATTGTCGCCTGCCTTACCAAATGCCAAAACACCAAAGAACTTCTTGAAAGGGTTCATGCTATTCTGCGGAAAATCACTTATGCGGAAAATTTCTGTGTAGTGCTGTTAGGTGACGACGGTTATCTGCGATTTCCCTATGTTGCGGATACTGAAAACAGAGTCGACCTACAAAGCTTAGATCACCTGACAGTCGATGATATTCATTCGAATCTAATTTTTTATGCGCTCACAAGCAATATCGTGTGCAACTATTCAAAAGAAATGATTGAGCACCTTCAAGCTGAATCCTTAGTTAAGGTTGAGTCTAAGATACCAGAACAATGGCTTAGTTTTCCGTTGGTTGCAGACGAACACTCATTAGGCGCGATAATTCTGCAAACCTATGACCCGGATATAACGTATTCGGACCATGATATAGAGTTGCTGGTTATGATTAGCCACGTGATTTCAAATTCGTTGAATGTTTTTTCATATCAAGAGCAGTTGTTTTACGCCAACAAATCACTGAAAGCGTACCAATCGAATCTTGAAAATTTGATTGAAATAAAAACTGAAACGCTAGAGCAAAAAACGTTAAACCTCGAAATGGAAGTGACTGAACGCAAAAAATTGCAAAAAGAGCTTGAGTTAAACGTTTTAGACCTAGAGCAGGAAATCATAAAAAATAAAGAGTTGGGTAATAAGTTAGAGCATCAGGCAACTCACGATTATCTGACTGACTTAGCCAACCGGCAGTATTTAAACGGATATTTAGCCCGGTGTGGGGCAAAAATGGCCCGGGGCAAGTTTACGATTTATTTGTTATTTATCGACTTGGACGGTTTTAAGCACATCAACGACAATTATGGTCACGCAGCTGGCGACGCCGTGTTGATTGAAGTGAGCAATAGACTGACTAAGTTAATGCGGGGTTATGACATAGTTGCGCGTATTGGTGGTGATGAATTTGTTGTGGTCTTAGAACTGGTAGACAGCGATGAATTGGTCGAAAACATAGGTGAGCGAATTATCACTGAAATCAGCCGTGATTATATGTTCGAAGACCAAAAACTCACAATAGGTGCAAGTATTGGAGTCGCCCGTGCCGAAACAAAAGAGCAACTAGATATGGTTATTCTAAACGCAGATCACGCTATGTATGCCGCTAAATCTGAAGGAAAAGGTAGGGTGTGTTGGCATCGAGAGTAATTTAGGCCGTCCTCTACGTCACGTCTAAGTTAACTTTCTTATTAACCGCGCCGTGACGTAAAATTAACTCACGGTTACTCTGCCGGAGTATCAGCAAATTGTTGTTTAATTTGTTCAAATTCTTTTTCAAGTAAATCCAATTTTTGACGCGTTCGAGCCAATACTTGAGTTTGCACATCAAACTCTTCGCGGCTAACGACGTCAAGCTGACTCAGCTTTGCCTGCAATACCGTTTTAATCTTTTCTTCGACATTATCGGCTAATGTTTTTACGCCTGGTGGAATTACATTGGTGATCTGCTCAGCGATTTGCTCAATTTTTTTTGCGTCTAACATAGTCGGGTCCTTAATCATTAAGTTGGCTATTGTATAAGTTCATAATAAAAAGGCTAGTGCCAAGGCCGCAATTAATTTTACAGATTGGTATAAGTACCAACTAAGGCAAATTATTGGTAATATTCGGCTCCCAAAGTTCAAGGATATTTCCATGCGTTTAAACCCCGAACAAGAAGCTGCCGTCACGTTTGTTGATGGACCTTGTCTTGTGCTAGCCGGTGCAGGTTCCGGTAAAACTCGAGTTATTATTAATAAAATTTCTCATCTAATTGAACGTTGTGGGTTACCCGCAAATCAAATTGCAGCGGTAACATTTACTAACAAAGCGGCGCGGGAAATGCGCGAGCGAATTAAGCAGTCGATGGATCGTTCACGGATCAAAGGTTTAAAAATATCAACCTTTCATACGCTTGGCCTAGATATCATAAAAAAAGAAATAAAAACTCTGGGTTACAAATCCAATTTTTCCTTATTTGATGACCAAGATTGCTTCTCGTTGTTAAAGGAACTGACCGAACCTGAGCTAAAAGAAGATAAAGAAAGCATTTACCAACTGATCAATCGGATTTCGTCATGGAAAAATGACTTAATTTTGCCACAGCAGGCGCTTGATGAAGCAACAGACTCTGAAAATGCCCTTTACGCTGAACTTTACCATCGTTATCAATCACAAATGCGTGCCTACAACGCGTTGGATTTTGACGATCTAATTTTGATCCCTACGTTATTATTTAAAAATTATGATGAGGTACGAGAGCGGTGGCAAAAGAAAATACGTTATTTGCTGGTGGACGAATATCAAGATACCAATACCAGCCAATATGAATTAGTTAAGCTACTTGTCGGCGACAATGCTCGGTTTACGGTGGTCGGTGACGATGACCAATCGATATACTCCTGGCGAGGTGCGAGACCACAAAATTTAGTTTTACTTAGCAAAGATTTTCCGGCATTGCGGCTAATTAAACTTGAAATGAATTATCGGTCGGTTGGATGTATTTTGCATGCTGCAAATGTGCTAATTGATAAAAACCCACATGTATTTGATAAAAAGCTCAAAGCGCATGCAGAATATGGTGATCCAATTCGGGTTATCCAAACTAAAAATGAAGAACATGAAGCTGAGCGAGTTATCGCTGAGATCATAGCTCACCGATTTACCAATAAAACCCATTATGGTGACTATGCGATTTTATATCGAGGCAATCATCAGTCTCGTATCTTTGAAAAATTGCTTATGTCTAACCGTATTCCATACAAAATTAGCGGCGGTACATCGTTTTTCTCTCGACCAGAGATTAAAGACATCATGGCGTATTTACGCTTATTGGTGAATCAAGATGACGATAATGCATTTTTACGGATTATCAATACGCCACGACGTCAAATTGGTCCTGTAACATTGCAAAAACTTGGTCATTTAGCCAATGACAAACATATCAGTTTATTTGAAGCGGCATTTGATAATGCTTTTATGGGAATGATATCCGGACCGGCTAAATCCGCTATTCAGTATTTTACCCGTTGGATTGTGGAGCTAAGCGATCAGGTATTGCGAAGCGAGCCTAAAGAAGCCGTTAAAGACATGTTAAAAGGGATTCATTACGAAGACTGGTTGTTTGAAACCAGTGCCAGCCCGAAAGCCGCAGAGATGCGTATGAAAAATGTCAGCGAGCTTTATAGCTGGGTAAATCAGATGTTGGACGGTGATGATGAACATGAACCATTATCTTTAGCAGAGGTGGTTACAAAACTGACTCTACGAGACATGATGGAGCGTAACGAAGAAGACGAAGCTGATAACCAAGTCCAGTTGATGACAATGCACGCGTCTAAGGGGCTCGAATTTCCGTATGTGTTTATGGTTGGGATGGAAGAGGGATTGTTGCCTCACCAATCGAGCATTGACGAAGAAAACATAGAGGAAGAACGTCGATTAGCTTATGTTGGTATCACCAGAGCACAAACTCAACTGTTTTTAACTTACGCTAAAGAGCGTCGTCAATACGGTGAAACGATCACAACCGAACCATCTCGCTTTTTGGATGAGCTTGATCAAAAAGATTTACGCTGGGAAAAGTCAGGGCAGCAGGTTTCTGAAGAACACAGAAAAGAGAAAAATAAAGCGAATATTGCAAATTTGAGAGCGATGTTAAAAAAATAGCAACATAGGCTAAAACAAAGCTGAAAGTGTTATCCGCAGTCGAATATGAGTAGCGGCACAAAAATTGTGAATAAAAAAGCGAGCATTGTGAGGACACTCAATTGCTCGCTTTTTTTGGCGAAGATCTTACTTAGATCCGTCTACCATATATTCAACCGCCGATTTAATTTCGTCGTCTGAACACGCCATACAACCACCTTTAGGCGGCATTGCGTTGAATCCGTTAAGTGCGTGCTTTGTTAATACCTCTAAGCCTTGTGCAACGCGAGGACCCCAAGCGCCAGCATCACCCATTTTTGGTGCACCCATAACGCCAGAACCATGACAAGCAGTACAAGATGTGTTGTAAACTTGTTCCGCTGTTTTTGGGCCTGTATCAGCCGCTTCTGCAGGCTCAGCGCCTTCTAAATAAAGCTGACCAACTGGTTTAATTCGTTCAGCAATTTCGTCTTTTGTCGATTCGCCAGCTTGGGCAAATGTTACAAACAAAATAGACACTAATATAACAAGCAGTTTTTTCATCTTGAATCACCTATGATTTTGCGGGATAGCAATAATTATCCTGCACATTCTACCTATAGAAATAACCCTTGCAATATTATTGATTTATATATTGAAAATATTTCTACTTTTTGTCCCATTATTAAAGCAGGAATCCACAAAATGTAAAAAGAATAACGAATCTAAGTGACGATCAAAAAAAATATATAAAAAGATCTAGATCAATGATCTTTTTATGTGTAAATTATTCATCCCTCGAGCGGGGATTGATTCGTCCAGCCGTTTTGTTTCTGGCCGCATATAATAAAAAAAATAATAATATAGCGGAGCCTAGTCTCGTATATTTATTTCAAAAACAATTTAAATAAGCTATTCCATTGACTTAAAATCGCAGTGGGTGGTGTGCTATGGAAAAATGGTTATTAACAAAGTTATCCACAGGCATAACGCGTTATTTATATCCGATCAATATTTTGTAAATCATTCATATAGCGGGATTGCCACGTTTATGGCATCCTTATGCCCTAAATAATCCATCGCCTAATGGAAACAATCCACATGACTACTTCTGACTATAAACCACTCGTGCTAGTCGACGGTTCTTCGTACCTTTTTCGTGCATATCATGCGCCACCTCATCTCACAAATTCGAAAGGCGAATCCACAGGTGCAATCTATGGCGTCGTAAACATGCTAAAGAGTTTGATCCGTCAATATTCGCCAGATCGCATGATCATGATCTTCGATGCTAAAGGACCAACATTCAGAAACGAAATGTATTCTGAGTACAAAGCCAATCGTCCACCGATGCCAGATGACTTAAGAACGCAAATTGAACCGTTGCACAAAATAATCAGGGCAATGGGAATTCCTCTTGTTTCGATACCGGGCGTAGAAGCCGATGATGTCATTGGGACCATTGCACAGCAACAAGCGGACTTAGGACACGATGTTTTAATAAGTACCGGTGATAAAGACATGGCGCAATTAGTTAACGACAAAGTAACGCTAATTAATACCATGACAAATACCCTATTGACCCCTGATGCGGTTGTTGAAAAATTTGGTGTCGCGCCCGAACTCATTATCGACTACCTCGCATTGATGGGAGATAAAGTTGACAATATTCCTGGTATACCAGGTGTTGGTGATAAAACGGCGGTAGCCTTATTACAGGGATTAGGCAGTATTGAAAATATCTACCAAAACTTAGATAAAGTTGCTGGTCTTGGTTTTAGAGGTTCTAAAACCATGGTCGCTAAGTTGGAAGATAATAAAGAACAACTGCAGTTATCATACGAATTAGCCACGATTAAGATGGATGTCGAACACGACTGTCCAGATGAAGCTATGACATTAGGTTCACCCGACAAGCAAAAACTCGCTGAGCTTTACGCTGAATGTGAATTTAAGCGATGGTTAAAAGAAGTTTTATCTGGTGGAGCAACCCCGCCGCCAGTCGGCCAGACCAAGCAAGATGTCACGAAAATAATCGATGAAGAAGTGAAGTCGGTTGTTATTAATCAAGAGAAATATTTAACTATCTTTACATTGGAGCAGTGGCAGCAATGTTTGGATGAAATAAATCAAGTTGGCCTAATTGCGTTTGATACAGAAACGACCTCATTAGATTATATGGAAGCTAAACTCGTTGGTTTCTCCATGGCCTATGAGTGGCAAGGGGACATCAAAGCGTTTTATGTGCCACTTGCGCATGATTATGAGGACGCGCCGGAGCAACTATCTTTAGAAAGCGTATTTGACTCACTATCTGCACTTTTAATGGACAACAATGTTAAAAAGGTTGGGCAAAATCTTAAATATGATATGAATGTCCTCATTAAATACGACCTAAATATTGCAGGCATAGTAGGTGACACTATGTTGCAGTCGTATATATTTAACAGTACGGCTACCCGTCATGATATGGGGAGCCTAGCGCTAAAATATTTAGGGCATAACTGTGTCTCTTTTGAAGATATTGCCGGTAAAGGCGCGAAGCAGATCACATTTAATCAAATTGAATTAGAAAAAGCGGCACAATATGCAGCGGAAGATGCCGACATCACATTGCGCTTATTTTTCTATTTTAATGAGCAATTCGACAAAGTTCCTCGCTTAAAAGAACTTCTCGCTGACATTGAACTTGCGGTTATGCCAGTCTTAACGCAAATGGAACAAAGCGGCGTATTGATTGATGCTGATCACTTGCATGGCCTTAGTAGCGAATTTGCAATTAAACTTGAAGAATTAGAACGAAAAGCCCATGACGTTGCAGGTGAAGTATTTAATTTAGCGTCTACGAAACAACTACAAGTGATCCTATTTGATAAAATGGGCATAACGCCGCTTAAGAAAACTCCTAAGGGAGCGCCTTCAACAGCGGAAGATGTACTACAAGAATTGTCGTTGACTCATGAATTACCGAAACTAATTTTAGAACACCGTGGTTTAAGTAAGCTTAAGTCGACATACACAGACAAACTGCCTTCGATGATTAAGCCTAGCACAGGGCGCGTCCATACGTCATACCACCAAGCTGTGGCCGCGACAGGACGCTTGAGCTCAACCGATCCTAATTTGCAAAATATTCCGATTCGTAATACCAATGGTCGTCGAATAAGAGAAGCATTTATTGCCCCTGAAGGTAAGCAAATCGTCGCGATAGATTATTCGCAAATAGAACTGCGGATCATGGCGCATTTAAGTGGTGATGAATCGTTGGTTAATGCGTTTGCGAATAACCAGGATATTCATAGAGCCACGGCTTCGGAAGTGTTTGCGACACCATTTGCTGAGGTTACAAACAACCAACGACGAGCGGCTAAGGCAGTTAACTTTGGACTTATATATGGCATGTCGGCGTTTGGTCTTGCACAACAGTTAGATATTAAACGTTCTGAGGCTCAAGACTATATCGACAAATATTTTGAGCGTTTCCCTGGTGTACTAACCTATATGGAAACCACACGTCAAAATGCCGAGAAAAATGGCTTTGTTGAAACCATTTTTGGTCGTCGACTTTATTTACCAGACATTACTGCTCGTAATGTACCAAGGCGCAAAGCAGCGGAACGTGCCGCAATTAATGCGCCTATGCAAGGTACTGCGGCTGACATTATTAAATTGGCAATGATCTCTGTTAGCCAGTGGATAAAAGAAAACGCCGCCGATGATGTGAAAATGGTAATGCAAGTCCACGATGAATTAGTATTTGAAATTTCAGAAAGTAAGTTGGATATGTATGTGTCAACGTTAGTGAACCTGATGGAACAAGCAGCCTCACTCAATGTGCCATTAATTGCGGAAGCAGGGATAGGCGAGAATTGGGACCAAGCTCATTAACAAAAGATTGAACCTAGGTATAAGATAGAATTATTTTATGTAAGTAAATTACATAATTTTATTACACAACCCTTGCTTTATTAATGAGCAAATATTATGCTTTATGGCGTAGGGTACAGACGTAAGATGTTCTATCTTTCAGACCTTTTATTTCATAATATGAAATAGGCTTAAATTGCCGCCTCATCCTTTGGATGGGGCTTTTTTTTGTCTGAAATTTAGTGGGTGAGTATTATTTGTTCGTGGAGTTAATTTATTTAATCTTTAATATTTCTTTATTATCAAATAGTTATGTATTATTTAGTAATATAAACTCAGGTTTTTTAGAGTAATGACTTTACTTTTTATTTGAAAACGCTATTATAGCTACAGTCGCTCTTTGAGCAGACCCTGTTGATATTGACGAGAATTTTTATAGCCTCTCCCCTTATTGCTATGACCGGTGCCAAAAGCATCGGTTTTTTTTTGCCAAAAATAAAGTTTTACGGTTTTTACCGACAGTTATGTTATTTAACTACATTTGAAGGGCGTTTTTTAATCACTTTACAAGAAGGTAAGTGTAATCTGATCTCTCAATTACTTTGAACTACAAATTTTCCGCTCGATACTTATTATCCTTTAGGCTTCAACCTGCCACGCTGCACCACAAGCTAGCGTGGGTTTAGGCAATTTTTGCATTTCAATTCTCGTTCTAATTTTGTTCAATCTCAATGTGCAGCCAATTGACTTAACTATATTAAGTGGGATTGTTATTGGTGATATAACGCTTGGTTGAAACTCAATATAAAAAAAAGCGCCAACGTAGGCGCTTTAGAAACTGACTTAACTAGCTAATAAGATCAAAATTACTATTTATTGGTGTTTTGCTCGGCTTTTTTATCAGCAATTTTGTCGCCAAGTAATTCGTCTGCAGATAACCATTCATCTAATTTTTTAGATAACTGCGGGATACCTTGTTTTTTCAAAGATGAAAACAACTCAACAGTCACGTCTCCTTGGAATGCCAACGATGCTTCGCGAATTTTAAGCAATTCGCCTTTTTGTTTACCCGACTTAAATTTGTCGGCTTTAGTTAACAGAACTAACACAGATAATTGACTATGAACCGCCCAATGAATTAAATCTTGATCGAGTTCTTTCATCGGATGACGAATATCCATTAATACCACCAACCCTTTAAGGCAGGTTCTTTTTTCTAGGTATTCTGAAAGTGAGCGTTGCCACTTTAATTTCATCTCCAATGGTACTTTTGCATAGCCGTAACCAGGTAAGTCGACTAAACGACGGTCAGGCGCGTCCAAAGAAAAAACATTGATTAATTGTGTTCGGCCAGGTGTTTTACTGGTACGAGCCAATCCTGTTTGTTCGGTAAGTGTATTGAGTGAACTAGACTTACCGGCGTTCGAACGTCCAGCAAAGGCAACTTCGTATCCTTGATCGGCTGGCAGTTTCGAAATATCCGGTGCAGACGTTAAAAACGCCGCCTTTCTGTAGTTAATAATAGATCGTGACACAAAAATTCCTCGATTAATTTAGCCGAATGTCAGAAATTCAAAGACTTGGCCTAAAATAACCGTCTTAAGAATCTTCCACATTGTGACATTTGGTGTAGAATACGTTAATTATACTCTTTGCGTGAACTGCTTCATAGCCAAAGGAAATGAGATAACTTTAAAACAGAGAATAAAATATGAGAAATATCGCATTATCACTCACTTTGCTTTTCGGACTCATCAGTTCTGCCAATGCTGTAACCGGCGACGCTGAAGCAGGGAAAACTAAGTCAGTTACCTGTGGCGCATGTCATGGACCAGATGGTAACAGCACTTTGGCAATGTATCCAAAGATAGCAGGACAACATGCTGATTATATTTATAAACAGCTAAAAGAATTTAAATTAGGAATGGAAACCGGCGGCAAGCAAGGTCGCTACGATGTCGCGATGAGTGGTATGGCCATGCCTTTAAATGATCAAGACATGAAAGATCTTGCCGTTTATTTTTCAAATCAAACAACTAAGTCGGGTTCTACACCAGAAAATGTTGTTGAAGAAGGCGAGTCATTATATCGCGGTGGTGATATGGAACGCGGTATTCCGGCATGTATCGCATGTCATGGACCACGTGGTGTTGGTCAAAGCTTAGCGGGCTTTCCTAAAGTATCGTTTCAGCACCCTGAATACCTTAAGTTACAGCTAGAAAAATTCCGTTCTGGTGATCGTAAGAATGACATGAATGGCATGATGCAAGATATCGCTGTGAAATTAACAGACAAAGATATTGAAATATTATCTAAGTACTTGTCTGGTCTTCACTAGTCATTGTATTTAAGCTTAATCAGTATAAAACTGATTAAAGAAAAGGCGCCTCTTAGGCGCTTTTTTTATGTTTAATAACTAATGAACTATATATACGAAATGGTCATAATGGCATTTTTATTACGTGAAGCAGTATTAGACCGGTATATTGGAATAAAATTTCATTCTAAAATCAGCATATCCCACCAATATGGGGCAAAATAGGAAAAATTAGTGGAATATTTGTGAGATATATCTCAATTTTACTATGAGATAAGTCCCAAAAAATATACCGAGAATAGCTCAATCCGTTGAAATATATAGATAAGTTAATTGGTTCATTAAATAAATGTAAAAAAATGTTAATTAAAGGTTGAGAGTTTTTGGGATAGGAGTAAATTAATCCCCGTTGCCACGCAGCGAATAAAAAAACGGATAAGTTTCAAGGAAGTCACAGTGGTGATTGCTAACAATAACTCAGGTGAGTTCACACGGAAGATTGAATAAAGTGTCATGATGACCGATAAAAAATAAAAACATATATGGACATTAAATAAAAAGAATACGGAAAATTTATCTAGTGACGAGACAAGGTGTCGTGCGTTCGGAAGGATTATCGAAGTAAAATAGGAGAGGTGCCAATATATTTTTGGCGACTGATATAAATTTAAGGCGATGGCTGTCACACTATCGCCTTTTTTATTGCCTGAAATTCAACAAACCAGTAAAATCCCCATAATATCAATTCATCTAATATTTTTTGCATTCAGTGGGAATTAATAAGTATTTGGACAAGCGATGGTTAAAAGCGCAGCTTTTTTGCGTCTAAATTCATAACTTGCGGCATAATTGCTTGTTAAACGTATGAAAAGCAAATGCTTAAAGTGTTTTATTTGTTATTCAAAGTTTAAAAAGTTTCGACCTTAAATGCTCGTGATCTGAACTGGTGATTTTGTATAACTGAATAAAAAGTATTAGATCAATTGATATAAATTATAATGTCTTCTAATCCCTCACCCGGAGTAAATAATGACTCGTCAGAAAAAAAGTAGAAAAGTTGGTCAAATTGGGATCAGAAAGCAAGAAACCCGTCCCGCAGATAAAAAAGAATCGGGTAGAAAAAAAACGCATAAGGGTCAGAAATCAGGCTCACGTAATAGTTTAGTTGATGGCAAAGTTGCTAACTCTGCTAATACAGCCGGTTCTGGGAAAAAGCTAAATAAGAAATTGGGTAGTAAAATCAAAATTGATTTAGTGCCTAAAAAGCCAGTTAAAGAAGTGGAAGTGGTTCACGGTGTACCAGGTGTTAAACTTGAAAAAATTCAACCAGTCACATTAACGCCAGCAGAAGAATTTGCTGCGCTGGAAAATGATGAGCTACTTATAGCACTTGCCGAACGTGTTGAAGCAGGTGAATTGCTGACAGGTAAGGACGCAAAGTACTTTAACCGCAATATGAATCGTTACGACGAACTCGCTGAGAAGCTTGGACTTGTAGACGATATTGATGACGAAGATGAATACGACGAAGAAGAGTACGTAGACCCATTAGAATCGCTTGGCGGTGATGAGTGGAGTGATTTGATGGATAAGGATAAGTAAGCTTACTATGTGGTATGCAGTAATCGCAGTAGCCGTTTTAGTGGTAATTGGTTTGGCATATTACGCCGGACAGTTGTTATGGCAGGTACAAGAGCAAAAAAAGCAACAACAAGCTAAACTTGAGAAGCGTAAAACCTATCTAACAGATAGTATCAAACATATCGCTTTGGCAATGCAGGCTGAGCAATGTGAATATTCTGAAGGAGTGTTGCGAATATGGGTTTTGCTTGAGCATTATAAGCGAGACGCTCAGCTCGATGCAGACTATTACACCTTATACCCAGGTTTTGCAGGTCTATATGAAATTATTAAAGATATGCCAACACATGAAGCTCGTAAAAAGCTGACTAAAAAAGAAATGGCTAAAATGGATATGACCCGTTGGCAAGCAGAGCAACAACTAGAGTCGCAAATTACCGAAGATTTAACTAAAATCATTGAAGAATTTGCAAGTTAATTTCAATTTTCTAATTGATCCTAAAAAGCAGTATTTTGGATAAATACTGCTTTTTACATTTAAGAATCAAAAAAACTGCAAACCAAGCGAAACCAAGAAAAACCAAAGACAAAACCAAGCCCAAACCAAACCAAACCCAAACCCAAACCCAAACCCAAACCCCAAAGCGCCTCCAGCTTTATTTATACCCTTTTAAAGTTGTAGTCTGCTTATTCACTTAACAACTTTAATTTATGTCTCAGACCAACGCTAGAGGGCGATTAGAAAGACGGTTTCTCATCAACTACTTGCTATGCAACTTATTTTTTGCGGCAAGCTCAATAATAGTCAACTTCAATTGGTTAAAATCGACTGGTTTTGCGACGTGTGAATCCATACCATTTAATAGGTAATAATCGACGTCTTTCTTCATAACGTTAGCGGTTAATGCAATTATTGGAATCGAAGCTTGTTTTTTATTGTCTAGGGCTCGTATGAATTTTGCCGCCTCGATCCCGTCCATTATCGGCATGTGAATATCCATTAAGATGACATCAAATGTGTCTGACTTAACTAGGGTATCGATACATTCTTGCCCATTATTAACAATGGTTATATTGGCCTTAGCGTTGGTCAACATAGTTTTTATAACAATTTGATTAATTGGGTTGTCTTCTGCAACTAATATATTAAAACCAATTAGCGTTTTACTGTCGGTAATAAGTTGAGCATCAACTTCCGTATCATTAACCGCGCCTTTTATGGCATAAAATAATTTTGATTCTAAACATGGTTTTTGCAAAATCGACTTTATCGGAAGATCTGTTGAAGCACTTTCTATTATTGATAGGTCATAGGATGAAATAACGATAAATTTAGGCAGCTTGTTAAGCTGTAATGCTAATATGGCTTCAATAATTTGTTTGCCATCCATCTCAGGTAGAGTCCAATCTAATAAAACAGCATCGTAAGGATCTGGGTTATTAGATAAATGCGCGACAGCATCTTTACCATTGTCAAAGCTTGTCACTACAGCATTCATTTTTGTTAAATGAAGTTGCAAAACATCTAATGCTAATGGGTTATCGTCAACCACTAATAGTTTTAAAGGTGGCTCATAACGCTCATCTAAATCATCGACAATAATAATATTTTTATTTTGGCGAAACACCATAGAAGCAGTAAATGTACTGCCAACACCATATTCACTTTTAACGGTGATTTCACCACCCATTAACTGACACAATCGTTGACTAATAGCCAAGCCTAAACCCGTGCCGCCAAAATTACGCGTTGTTGATGTATCTGCTTGGGTAAACGCGACAAAAAGTCCTTTACGCTGTTCAGGTGTCAGTCCAATACCAGTATCAACAACTTCAAATCGAAGTGTAATGTCACTACTGCTGTCTGTCGGATCGACAAGTTCCATATATATATTGACCGTAACATTGCCTTTGTTGGTAAATTTAATTGCGTTAGAACAGAGATTTAACAGGACTTGATTGGTCCGGACGATATCTCCTAATAGATCCGGCTTTATGTCGCTCAAAATATTAATATTAAAATCTATGCCTTTTTCTTTTGCATTTTCATTGAGGGAATTATGAATAAAGTCGATCAATTTATAGATGGAAAATGGGACTGATTCGATTGCAATATTGCCCGATTCAATCTTAGAGAAATCCAAAATATCATTAATAACAGTCATCAAGTGATTAACTGAGGTGTCCATCTGCTTGATAAAATTACTCTGTTGTTTTGTTAATTCGGTTTCCAATAGAAGTTGAGAAAAGCCATATATACCGTTTAACGGTGTTCTAATTTCATGACTCATATTGGCAAGAAACTCAGATTTTATTTGTGCGGACTTCTCTGCATAGGTAACTGCCGATTCCAGTTGAACATTCTGATCATGCAGTTGCTCCGTTTTGACTTTAACTAATTGAGTCAATTTTGTTCGCTGATTCAAAATTTGAAAAATGAGCAAGGCAACTAGTGCAGACAAGGCGATGCCGGCAACCAAAATGCTCCTCAGAAGTTCAATTGATGTGTCTTCAAGTGCAACTTTTGGCAATATGATCAATTGCCATTGGCTACCTTCTACGTTTATTGTGCTTTGAAAACTTAATGGCGGCAGTTCAGTAGAGCTACGCTCGGATGCTGGGGTAAACTGTTTTTGTGGGTATTGGTAACAATTTCCGTTTTGGTCGAGGATCCTATAATTAAATTGGTCTAAAGACTGTTGAATTACGTTATTGCCAAAAATATCTTCAATATGCTGGCTTGATACAATTATCCCTTCAAAAGTAGTGCTACCGTTTTCTTGCTTTTTTATAATCGGTTGCATATGTAAAAAGAAAGGTTTTGAAATAAGGCCTGGTAAAGGTCCGGAAATACTACTGATGTAAGGTTGTTGGTTTTCTATTACGCGAAAAAACCTTGGGCCTACAGGCGACTGTGGCCTTATATTACGACCATAAAAATGGTTCTGTGTAGGCTGTGGAAATGTGTATTGAACGAAGTTGAGTCGATTTTGATGAATACTCGGAGGGGTGACAACGTTGCCATCAATAAGATCAAAAATAGCAAAGTCTGAAAATTGTGGTTGTGGGTTTTCTTTTATCTTGGCGATTGTTTCTTCTTTTTGGTCTAAATCTATAGACCGCAGAACAGAAAGCCTTCTACCGGCTGGAAACGTGGGATAAACACTTTCGATGAAATTGGAAAACTCGACGTAATTTACCCAATTGGAAGATGCAAATAGATTGGCAACAGATGTAACTTGAAAAAAAGATCGATTAAATTCTGAGGATATATCTCTAGCTCGCAAGTTTGCCTGTGATTGAAATTCGACATTTGCATTCATACGCTCTTGAGCTTGCTTTAAATCATAGAGATAAAAAGTACCAGCAAGGCCCAATAAAAAGACAATTAGCGTCAATATTTTTGAGGAATGTTTTTGTAAATTAAAGTATTTCATTTAGCATTCTAATCAAATAAGTATTCAAGTGTTATTCCAATTGTTTTAGGGTGGCTTTGCGCGCATAGCCTTACCAATTCGGTAGACGTGCCAGGGACAGTCGCACGTTCACTACAAAATTGTTCATCAGTTAAGTTTTTTACCCACAAATTTAACTGGTACTGTCTGTCATGGCCAAAGGTATAATTTACATTGGTATTTAGCAATGTGACGGCCGGCTCTGAAAAGTTTGCTTGCCAAATCGTGCTATTTTCACCAGCCAATGCATGGATATGTTGTTCGGCATAACTTAAGTGTAGCCGCAATTCTAATTCACTTTGAGAAAATTCAATTGTTTTCTCAATTGAGCCATTTAATGTTAATTCTGGCGCATTTGTTAGTTTGTTGCCAGCAACAACTTGGTTCTGAAACCCCACCTGTTGACTCTGCGGTAAATGGCTCACATCTAACTTAGCATCAGTCACTTCAGTATCTAACCAACTGATACCTAATTTAGCCTGTAAATTGGCGGCAATCAGCCAGTCAACTTCTACCTCAGCACCCGTTGACTTAGCTTCAGGTAAGTTAACGAGCGACGCATAAAGCTCCGCCGGATTACCTGGATTATACACTAGGTAAAACTGATAATTCTGCCAGTTGTTGGTAAAAACTGCGCCGTTAATCCGCAATCTATTGTTTAAAAACTGCGACTTCCACCCAGCTTCTAGCGTAATTAGTGTTTCAGGGAGAACGACTTTATCGAGTAATTTGTTGAATGTTATGGTTGTCGGGTTAGAATTTACCGCGCCCATTTTGAACCCCCGCGAAATTGAGGCGTATAACAAAGTGTCATCAATTATTTGATAATCAAGCGCCAGTTTGCCACCCCATTCGGAAAATGACTCATCAATATTTGCAGAGCCGCCGTAGCCATTGTTCGCGATTACAAATTGGTTTAATTCTTTAAACCCAACATAATCTTGATAAATATTAAAGTTAGGATTACCTAAACTGTACCAACCCAAAGTACCTAGTGGAAATGGGGTAGCGGGATCATCCATCATCATACCAGCGGAATTCACAGTAGGTGCTAACCCTTGATGGGTCCAGCGATAGCCGCCGGTAAACTGTAGTTTTTCCGTCAAAGATTGTGAGTATTGGCCATAAATTGATGTGGTTGTTGTATTGGTTTCAACAATTGCGGCTCGGTCAAATAAAGGGCCCCCTCCGGCATCATCGATTGCGTCATCTGGTCGGCCTTGAGTACCGGGGTCAATATAAGCGGCCTGTGCCAGGTCGCCGGTATCTTTATTGAAGGCCAAACCAACCAACCAAGCGGATTTTTGATTGGTCGATAGCAGTTGAAATTCCTGGGATAAATTATTGGTGTCCGTTGAGTTATAAGTCAGGGCTTGGAAAATCGCTGAAGGTATATTTTGTGATCCCCAGTCATCCATGCGCTCAGATTCAACGGTTTCAAACGATGTAATTGAGTTAAATTCCATTGAACTAAGTTGCCAATTAAGTTTGAAATATCCACCAAAGGCGGTGATGTCATTTCTTGGGTCGATAATACGTGACTGATTGTAAGCTAGGTCAATATTATCTATATCGATTGTGGGTTGTTCGTCAGTGCCTGAAACCAGCGTCTTCACGGCGGATATTTGATCCTGTGCACCGCCGTAAATACTCATATCTAGCTGAATATTTTGACTAAATTGATGTCGAAGATGGGCTCGAAACCCTTGTTTATCAACGTCGTTATATTCAGTATTATTACCAAGTTGTTTACTGGTCACTTGGCCGTCTGCTGTGTGATTAAAGAAGGACAGCCTAAGTCCTGTTGTGTCGTTTATAAATATATCGCTTGCGATATCAAAAAATCGACGATTAAAACTGCCGATGGAAAGCCTAGCAAAGCCGTTTAAGTCGGATTCAAGTTGAGGGGACGTGGACATAAATTTAATTGCCCCCCCAGTTGTATTTTTACCATAAAGGGTGTTTTGTGGGCCACGTAATACTTCAACGCGTTCAATATCATTTAATGTAAATGCCGCTAACATCGGGTTGTTAATTGCTACGTCATCAATATAAAGGCCAACAGCAGAAACCGAGGACAAATTAAAATCATCAAGCCCTATGCCACGAATAAAATAATTATGCATGCCACTGATCGCTCGGGTGGTATTTACATTTGGGATTAATTCCGCAATATCTTGGGATTGAGTGATCGACATTTTAGTCAGTTGAGCGCGGCTCAAAGTCGTAATTGAAATTGGCACTTGCTGCACCGACTCCACTCGTTTTTGGGCTGTTACTTCAATATGTTCAAGTTCGTGTTTATCCACAGCGTGAATGACATTGCAAAAAAACAATGCAGGGCAAGCAATGACGTGACGAATTCTCATGTGCGAAAGAAATCCTAGAAAATTATGAATATAAAGTATAGTTGACATTAGCAGAATAGTAAGTTGATTTGATATCCAATAATATAAAATATCTAAACTATACAACAATTTAGATATTTTATTATCGAATTTAAAATTACAGTGAGGGCAAACAAATTAGATAAAATGGCACATAAGTGTTATTGATTAGCGACAATTCTATTCCTGCCTGTGTCTTTTGCTTCGTAAAGTAGCTCGTCAGCCCGATTGATTAATTGGTCAAGGCTAGCAAATACTCCGCAAGTTAAGCCGATGCTTATTGTACAAGACACATTTTGACCATTGGCATTGATCGACATCGCAGCAAGCTCAAGCCTCAAGTCTTCCAATAAATCTTCCGCTTCATCTATAGGCATTGAGCCAAAGTGGACACTAAACTCTTCGCCACCTAATCGTGCAACGAGTTGTTCAGAAAAGTGTTTGGCGAGTAGGCTGGAAACTTCTTTTAGTACAACATCGCCAACTTCGTGTCCGTAGTTGTCATTTATCGATTTAAAAAAGTCGATATCTAACATTGCTAAAGTTTGATTCTCTTTTGATTTAACTAAGTGTGCCAAAGACTCAAAAAAGTATCTTCGATTATACAAAGCCGTTAAAAAGTCGGTATTGGCTTGTCGAGTGATGGTTTCGATATTTTCAATATATTCAATATTTTGCTGAACGCGGCAATAAAACTCTTCAGGACAAAATGGTTTTTTCAAAAAGTCATTTGCACCATTTTTAATGAACTTTGCCGTTAACGACGGATTGTCAGCGCCAGAAATACCAATGATGCTAATTTCATCTTTATTGTGTATTGCTCTGATCTCGTTACAAAGCTCTAGGCCGTTCATATTTGGCATTTCTTTATCAGTAATAACAAGCTTAATGTCGGGATTGGCTTTGAGTTGTTCTAATGCTTTTGAACCACTATTTGCGGTTAACACTTTGTAGTTATGTCGCACTAACAATCGACGTAAAAAGCTAAGTGCGCTTTGAGAATCGTCTACGACAAGCACTTTAACTCTTTCGTTTTTTTGGAGTCTTAAAATTAGATTGTGCAGATAATTGTAGGCTTGTTTACTTTCCTTGGTGATGTAATCAATGATTGGCAATTTCAGCATTTTGTCGCGAATGTCATCATCTAACATACCGGTCATAACAATGCCGGGAACTTTGTTCTCAAGTAGATAATGAATTGCTTCGCCATCCGGCGCGTCCGGCAGACTGTAGTCTATTATCGCGCAAAAGAACTCATTGAGAGCAACTTTGAGGTTTTTGAGCTCTTCAAACGTTGTTGCAGTTACAGGTTCAAATCCCGCCTTTTTAACTAAAAAAGAATGCAACTGAATAATAGGTAAACTGTCTTCGACGATTAATATTTTGTTCATAGACTTAATAATTTTTACTACGCTAAGTTAGAGTTAAGCACTATAAAAAGAGAACAGCAAGGCGAAGACAAGATTAGATTGTATCGGCAGGGCAATTTCTTTTATGCGTAACCGTAAAGGTTTTTTTCCCCAAGCCATCGAGTCATTAACTGTTCGGCTTCTTTGGGAGATTTTAATACTATGTGCTTTGCAATATTTGCCGCGGTTGGAATAAGCTCTGCATCGCGCTCTATATCGGCAATTTTAAAGTCGGCGAGGCCTGTTTGTTTTGTTCCTAATATTTCCCCGGCACCACGTATTTCCAAATCCTTTTGCGCAATGACAAAGCCATCATTAGATTCGCGCAAAACGGCTAATCGTTTTTGTGCCGTCTGAGTTAAAGGCGGGTTATATAACAAAACACAGTGCGACTTTAACGCACCGCGGCCAACTCGGCCACGTAATTGGTGTAATTGCGCTAACCCTAAGCGTTCAGGGTTTTCAATTATCATTAAACTGGCATTCGGAACGTCAACGCCAACTTCAATAACGGTTGTTGCAACTAGTAGGTTGATTGCCCCTGCTTTAAACTGCTCCATTACGTGCTGTTTTTCGTCCGCTTTCATTCTTCCGTGGACAAGACCTACGGTTAGATTTGACAAGGCTTGTTGCAACTCGATAGCAATTTCTTCAGCAGCTTGGCATTGCAAAACTTCACTTTCTTCAATCAGAGTACAGACCCAATAAGCCTGTTGCCCGGTTGTTTTGCACACTTCTTCCACCCTCGCGATAACGCTATCGCGCTTCGTATTAGGCATTGCTACAGTCGTAACCGGAGTTCGACCCGGTGGTAACTCGTCAATAACCGAACAATCTAAATCGGCGTAGGCCGTCATTGCTAGCGTTCGTGGAATTGGGGTTGCGGTCATTACTAATTGATGCGGAAAGTAAGTATGACCTGCATCGTGCCAAACGCCTTTATTTCTAAGTTCAAGTCGTTGGTGAACACCAAAGCGATGTTGTTCATCAATGATGATCATGGATAGTTGGTGAAACTCAACACTGTCTTGAAATATCGCGTGGGTCCCAATGATCATTTTAGCCTGACCATTGCCAATCACTTCTAATGCGAGTTTTTTTTCAGTCGCTTTTGCCTTACCCGCAATCCACGCGACTTCGATGCCAAGAGGCGCAAACCAATTGCGGAAATTGATCCAATGTTGTTCAGCCAATATTTCAGTGGGGGCCATTAAGGCGACTTGATGACCTTGTTGAATAACACTTAAAGCTGCAAGGGCGGCGACTAACGTTTTACCCGATCCAACATCGCCTTGTACAAGTCGTAACATTGGTTGCGGAAGCGCGAGATCCGCTTTAATTTGCGCAACAACTCGTTGTTGAGCGCCGGTTGGCGTAAAGGGTAATGTCGCAATAAATTGATTGTGCAGCGCATCGTTTGGCGTAAATTTGGTGGCTTTATCTGCCTGAACCTTTCGCTTGAGCGACAACATACTAATTTGGTGACTCACCAATTCCTCTAGCGCTAGACGTTGTTGTGCTGGGTGAATGCCGTCTTCTAACAAGTGATAAGGCGTGTCTACGGGTGGTCGATGGCAAAGTTCGAGTGCTTGTTTTATGGTAAATGAAAATGGCATTAAGCTTGGTTTAATAAGCTCTGTCACTTGATACTTTTGCAAACGTAGAAGGGCTTGTTCAGTGATCATGCGCAAAGTTGCTTGTTTTACCCCCTCGGTTGTGGGGTAAATTGGCGTCAACGTTTCTTCTAATTCAATAGGCGCGTCAGGGGTTATGGACTTATATTCTGGATGTATAATTTCAGGGCCACTGCGGCCACCTTTAATTTCGCCAAAACATTTTAACCACGTGCCGGGTTCGAGCTGATTTTTTTGTGCTGCACTAAAATTGAAAAATCGTAACGTCATGCCACCCGTTTTATCGGCAATTTTAACCAATAATATGCGTTTACGACCAAACTGAATTTGGCTACTGATCACCTCGCCCACAACAGAAACATGAGTCCCTACAACTGTATTTGAAATGGGGACTATGCGGCTACGGTCTTCGTAACGGATCGGGAGATGGAATAGGGCATCTTCAATTGAGTAGATATGGATCTTCGTTAGTTTTTCAGCAACTTTAGGCCCTATGCCTTTTAATGTCGTTACTGGAACAGATGCTAACGAAGAAATACGCATCGTTAATTACGCTTATCAGGCATTGGTAAAGGATCGAGTTCAAACTGCTGATCGCTATGGGTAAAGTCCACACGTTTCGATTTTTGTTCCGGGCTCAATAATGCAAAACGTTGCTTCAACGTTTGATACCAATCTGGGTCTGCTGCAATTTGGCCGTATTCATCTAGTGGGGGATATGGCGTTTGTGTGCGAACACATAACTCGGCATAAATTGGATGCCCACCTTCGAACAACATTTGATGACGAATCGATTTGTCGATTCGCGACTGGTTGTACATTCCCGCTTCTCGACGTTGCCGTTGTGCTTCGTACATTATTAATGCGCCTGCAACACTGACATTGAGTGATTCAACCATGCCATACATAGGCACAACAATATGGTGGTCGGCCATTTCTAATGCCTGTTCAGAAATGCCATCCCGCTCTTGTCCTAAGATCAGTGCCGTCGGTTTTGTATAGTCGATATCACGAAAATCCACTGCTTTATCAGACAAGTTAGTAGCAAGTACTTGCATGCCTTGTTGCTTAAACTGATTAATCGCTGTTGTGGTATCAGGCTGTTCGGTTACTTTCACCCACTTTTGGCTACCAGAGGCACGGCCACCACTAAGCCACCGACTTTCGGTCGTATAAATCGCATGGATATTGTGGATGCCGACGGCATCCGCCGTACGAATTATAGCTGATAAGTTATGGGTTTTATGGACCTGCTCCATACATACGGTTAAATCTGTCTGGCGTTTATCGAGCAGATCAGTGATCCGTTTAAATCTTTCTGGGGTCATAGGAGGATTAGCAGTCTGCTAATTCTAGAATACCGTCGATTTCAATTTGTACGCCTTTTGGCAAAGCAGATACCTGAACCGCGGCTCTTGCTGGGAAAGGTTCAGCAACAAATTTGGCCATGATTTCATTTACTTTCGCAAACTGACCTAAATCGGTTAGAAAGATATTGAGCTTAACTGCGTCTCCAAGTGAACTGCCGGCAGCTTCACAAACCGCTGCTAAGTTTTTAAAAACTTGCTCTGCTTGTTGTTCAAAATCTTCAGAGATCACTTCCATTGTTTCTGGTACCAACGGAATTTGACCTGACAAATATACTGTTGTGCCCGTTTTAATCGCTTGATTGTACGTACCTATCGCCGCTGGTGCGTTGTCTGTACTGATAACTACTCGAGTCATGTTCGTTCCTTATTTATTTTCTACTGATGCGTTGAACATCTGGCATCGTTCTAAGTTTTTTAATCAATCGGGCTAAGTGGATACGGTCTTTGACCGTTACATCGGCGGTGATCACATATAAATTGGAATCTTTTTCTTCAGTGTTGATGTGTTCAACATTGGAATTACTCTTAGAAATCAAGTGAGTGACTTTCGCTAGCGCGCCCTGATGATTGATTAATTCAATTTTAAGTGTCGTGACATATTCACGGTCGGTATTTGTATCCCACTTCACTTTAAAGAATTTTGCGGGTTCTTTTTCCCAATGACGACAGTTCGGGCAGTCTTCGCGATGAATGGTAAGCCCTTTGCCTTGTGACACGTGCGCAACAATCTCATCACCGAATATAGGGTGACAACATTTACTATACGTGACCAACATGCCGTGAGCGCCGGCAATTGGAGTATGATCCTTAGCCATTGTTTCGTCGTCTTGCTCGTCAGAATTTAGCAAACGGTTACAAACACTTAACCCCATCAAATTACCTAAACCAATTTCTCGGTACAGATCATCCATCGATTTTAAATGCAGATCTTTTAATAGCTGTATTTTGTTATCTTCTTCAATATCTTCGATATTGAGTTCGCCCAATGCTGAATTTAGCAGACGTTTGCCTAAATTAATGGCTTCGTTACGACGTTGGTGCTTGAGGTAATTTCTGATCCCCAAGCGCGCTTTGGCGGTTGTTACAAAGTTGAGCCAAGTGGCATTCGGCTTACCGTTTTTGGAGGTCATAACCTCAACAGTTTGGCCAGAATCTAATGCTTTACTTAACGGATGATGTTTGCGGTCAACTTTAGCGCCGATACATGTATTACCGACATCGGTATGTACACTGTAGGCAAAATCAACAGGCGTTGCCCCCATAGGTAATTCATGAATTTTACCATCAGGAGTAAAGACATAAATTTCTTCAGGGAATAAATCTGTTTTTACGTTTTCAATAAATTCAAATGACGAACCTGCGCTTTGCTGCAACTCTAATAAGCTTTGCATCCATTGGCGCGCACGTTGTTGCGATGTATTGCCTGTGGTTTCACCTTCACCTTTATATGCCCAATGTGCAGCAACACCTCGGTCAGCTAACTGATCCATCTCACTTGTACGAATTTGTATTTCAATTGGAATGCCATGAGGACCAACCAAAGAGGTATGCAGTGACTGATAACCATTGGTTTTTGGGATCGCAATATAGTCTTTAAAACGAGTTTCAATAGGTTTATAAAGATTATGCATTACGCCGATGACACGGTAACACGTGTCGATGTCGTTAACGACAATTCGGAAGGCATAAATGTCCATGACTTCGTTGAACATCAGTTCTTTGTTCAACATTTTCCGATAAATACTAAATAAATGTTTCTCGCGACCCAGCACATTGCCAGCAATCGCAACTTCTTGGAGTCGGGTTTCAATTTCTTCCTGAATATTCTGAATGATTTCTTTACGATTGCCGCGGGCTTGTTTTACCGCAGCGGATAAGGCCCGCGCACGCATTGGATACAGGGCTTGAAAACCAAGATTTTCCAATTCGTTTTTAAATTCGTGAATACCCAAGCGATTAGCAATTGGCGCGTAGATTTCTAATGTTTCTTTGGCGATGCGACGTTTTTTCTCAGGTTTTAGTGATCCTAAGGTACGCATGTTGTGCGTTCTGTCTGCCAATTTAATTAATATGACTCGAATATCTTGAGTCATCGCCATGATCATTTTTCGAAAATTTTCGGCTTGGAATTCTTTTTTGTCTTTAAAATGAAGTTTGTCGAGTTTAGAAACACCTTCAACTAAATCGGCAATGGTATCGCCAAATTCGCCAGCTAACTCTTCTTTGGTTACTGGTGTATCTTCGATAACATCGTGCATTAACGCTGCGGCTAATGTTTCATGATCAAGACGCATGTCTGCAAGTAGCACTGTGACAGCCACAGGGTGGGTGATATACGGATCGCCACTCGAACGCATTTGGCCTTCGTGCGCATCTCGCGCTACAACATAGGCACGCTGAATGATTTTAACTTGCTCGGTCGGCAAGTATTCGCAGATCTTTTGTTTTAAGCCTTCAAATAAGTACACTAATTAATCAGTTCAAAAAGATGGTGGATGGAATTATTTAAAATATACGATGTTTGAGGGGTAAAGCCAACGTGAAGTTACACGTTGGCGATAAAGTTTTTCTACTATTCGTTACCAACGATAGCGGCAACAGCTGCCATTTCTTCCGCTTCACGAACATGTTCTGCTTCGTTATCTTGCAGATCCATTACTTCGTTTGTGATCAAACCAGCTTCGATTTCACGTAGAGCAGTTACAGTTGGCTTATCTAGACCAGCATCTACTAACGGCTCTTTGCCTCCAGTTGCTAACTGACGCGCGCGGCGTGATGCAACTAAAATCAAATCAAAACGGTTACCAATTTTATCAACAGCGTCTTCTACAGTTACGCGAGCCATTTACAATCTCCAGTTTTACCGCATTTTGCGGATTATTCACTTCAACACTTAACGCAAAAATTGCACTAAGTTAAAAATTTTTTAAGGGGCGTAATATTACACTAAGGTTAGCTTTTAGCCAACAGATCATTTAACAAGGATTGATGTTTAATTTGTTGGTTTGCTTTTCTGCACCGATGTGCGAGTACAACGGACTCCAATTGAGCCAAAGTGGTATCAAAATCATCGTTTATTAAAACAAATCCATATTCGTCATAGTGAGACATTTCGCTTTGCGCTTTGTCCATGCGTTTGGCGATCACGTCTTGTGAATCTTGGCCGCGTTTATTAAGGCGATTTTCCAGTTCAGTTTTTGATGGTGGTAAAATAAACACCGAAATAACTTCGCTCACTAACTTGCGCATCTGCTGCGCGCCTTGCCAATCAATATCCAAAAATACGTCAATGCCTTGGTCAAGTTGATCAATTATCGCTTGTTTAGAGGTGCCATAAAAATTGCCAAATACTTCAGCCCATTCAAAAAAACCATTCTGCTCAATAACCGCTTTAAATTCATCTTTATCACAAAAGTGATAGTGAACACCGTCAACTTCACCGGGTCTTGGCGCGCGTGTTGTATGAGACACAGATACTTTCATATCGTCATGTTTTGCTAACAATGCGCTGATCAAACTTGATTTACCCGCACCACTTGGTGAGGAAATGATGAACAAATTACCTTTCATATTACTCGTTCTTTTGAATTGGACTATTTTAAAGCGCGTCAGTATATCATCTATTTAATTGATGAACTTAATTTCCGCCATCGGCTGCTTTGTCAGCGGCTTCTTGCATCTCTTTCATTTTTTCTTCTAACGCTTTGACGCTCGCTTTAGCTTCATCAAGTGCCTGAGCTCGTTCGGTAACATAACCAACAAGTGGATTATCTACCGCGGCATCCGCTAATGGTTCTGCTTTTTCTAACAACATTTTAGCCGACTCTGGCATGTTATCCTGTGCTTCAGCCCAAAGCGGCTCAATATAAGGTTTTACATAACCATTAATATCGACTTTTAAACCGTATTGAAGAACTAAATATACAACGGCGATTTTCAGAATTAATTTAAACATACGTTTCTCGTTAACAAATTCAGTCAATAGTAATGCATTTAAAGGCCAATTTGTGCCAAATGCAAGACTGAAAAGAAATTTGGGGGTGAATAATATCACATTCACTTTTTAGCGTTAGCGGTCGATAATAGCTAATAAGCTGATCTTTTATCAGAGTTTTAACCAAGTGGATTACACTAAAACGTATCTTTTGTGTAATCCCTAGATATTTTCTGGAGTCTATCGCAGGCTCAGTTGTGTCATTTTTTAAATAAGCTGTTTGAATTAGTCGACAGTCAATACTTAGATGGTGAAGATGTTTTATGCCGAATAAATTGTTACTGGTCATTCTCCTCGTGATTTTGAGCATTAAGCCACTTGTTGCTGCGCCTTCAGATGTCCCGCGTGACGTCTCCGGCAGCGCTCAAATTGATGTAGATGAAAACAGCACGTTTGTTGCCAATTTTATCATTGATGATGAATTTAATGGCACTAAAACGCTTAGTCTAGAAGGTGAAGATGGCGACTTATTCGACTTAAATTCAGGCCAGCTAACGTTTTCCCAAGCCCCAAATTATGAGCAGCCCGGCGACAATACCCACAATAATGTTTACAGCTTGAGGGTAAATGCAAGGGACAGCCAGGGAAATCCGTCAGCCATAGACATTCAAATCATCGTTATTAATGTGAATGAAGCACCCGTGATTTCAATCAACAACAACTATTCGGCCTATGAAGACACCAATTTTAGTTTTGGTTTAGCGGCAAGTGATGAAGACGGCGACGAATTTACGTTTTCAATTAGTGGTGCAGACGCCGAGTTGTTTTTGTTGTCGGAGGACTTTCAGGTCACGCCGATATTCACCTTAAACTTTGAACAACCACAGGACCAAGACGCGAATAATGATTATGAGCTGATTGTTTTAGCTGAAGATATAAATGGCAATGTTGGGCAATTAGCCGTTAACTTTTCGGTATTGAACCGCCAAGAATTAGGGTATTTCACAGGTCTTGCACCTATTGTTATTTACGAAGTTGACGCCAGCAATGGTGAAAGCTCGCCACTGTTTAAAAGTCTTACTTGGGTTGAGCCCGACGCACAATTTGCTGGTCAAGTTTTGACAATTTGGGGCCACTTACCGGAAGACTCAATTGTATTGGAAAGTGATCTGTCCGCAGAATTAACTGTGTTGTCGCAAACCGGTCAGGTCATTTATATGGGGGAAATTGTTGCCCAAATCACACCGAGCAAAAAAGGCGAAGCGGGTGCACCGTTAGAAATTACCTTTAATGAGTTTACGACGCCAGACGCTGCAAATGTCATTTTGTCGGCCATTAGCTATCGCAATAGTGCAATTTTACCGGTCGAAAGTCGTTTGATTTATTTTGAGTTAGTGGACCAAAACAACAAAGTTATTAGGCTCATAAACAGTTTAGATATGATTGAAGATGATCAGTATCAGCCAAGCTTTACATTAACAGATGACTCGAACACTCATTTAACTGACATAAATAACGACAATTTAGTTGATTTAGTGGTTGGCCAAAGCGATGGACAACTCGCTGTATATATCAACAACGCCAGCGCAATGCTTGACTGGCAAAGTACAGCTAATGGAGCGTTAGCGCAGTTTGACGTTGGATCAGATGCCGTGCCTTTTGCTGCTGATTTAGATAATGATGGTGACAACGACTTGCTCGTGGGAAATCAGTCTGGTTTTTTGAGCTATTTTGAAAATACCACCGACGGTGGGGCACTCACTTTTGTCAGTAAAATTGGCCGAGATAACCCCGGCCGGTTTATTGACGTTGGCGCTGGGGCCAGACCGACATTAGTCGATGCTGATAATGATTTAGACTTCGACTTGTATATTACCAACAGTGACGGCGAATTATTTTATTACGAAAATACAGGCAGTGTTAGCAATGCCGTATTTGAACTGCAAAACCAAACGTTAATTGACTTAAGTTTAGTGGGCAATGTTTTAGGTTTGGCGTTTGCTGATCTTGATACCGACGGCGACGTTGATCTGCTCGTAGGCAGCGACTCAGGTCGACTGTTTTATTATAAAAACCTCGGCACGGTAACCCAGCCCTTATTTAAATCCGAAGGATTGTTGAACCCATTTAACCAGTGGCAATTTGAAGGCAATGTCTTCCCGCATTTTACCGATGTTGACGGCGACCAAGACCTAGATGTTCTGGTGCAAAGTTCTGCCTCATATTTCGATGTGTTTGATAATCAATCAGGTCTTACAGTAAACGTCGTCAAACGTGACAATACGGTGCCTGTTTTTGTGCCAGCCGAAGAAGTGAATTTGGTGAGCAATGTCAAATACCTGTTAATCGCTGAAGTCTCCGATCCCGAAGACGATCCGATAACATTTCAATGGCAACAGCTTAGTGGTCCAGACGCTAATATTTTACGGCAATTAGGACAAGAGTTAGAGTTTGTTGCGCCAAGTGTTGACGAACATCAAGTCTTGCAATTTAAGTTGGTGGCGAGTGATGGTCGATCTTCGGCAGAGCAATTATATGACATCAATGTATTTCCTATCGGCACTAATATTCCGGGGTATAACCTTCCGACAATCGAGCTAGGAGAGACACTAACAGCGCGACCTGGCGAACAAGTGTGGTTAGCTGGGGTAATTTTTGATGCCGATGATGATGAGTTAGTCTTTAATTGGTTGCAAGCCACCGGGCCGTCAGTGGAACTTATTGATGATGATACGTTAACGCCCAGTTTTATTGCGCCTGAAAGTGACGAATCTGTGTTGCTGAAATTTCGATTGGTTGTAAATGATGGTCAGTTTACCGTTTACAAAGATGTAACTGTTGTGGTCGACGTTGTTGTTGAAACCCCAGATGAAGAAACACCCGACGAGGCAGACGAAAAGGATGACTCAAGCCCTAAATTTGGATTAAGTTTGTCGATAGGTTATTTGATATTTGCCTTAGGGATTGTCGGATTTAGACGACGTCGGAGCGCGCTGGTTGCTATTTCGACCAAATAAACTTGTGTTGATATTTTACTAATTGAAATAGCCAGTTTATCCATTAATACATAACTAAACGGAAAAACCGTACTGGATTGTTAAAACAGTACGGTTTTTTTGTGTTCTTTGATTAGTCCGCGATTACCACTGAAGGGTTACGCAGTGACTTGGCTGCTTTTACCATGTTTTCTAATGCCGGTTTTACTTCTTCCCACCGACGGGTTTTTAGTCCGCAATCGGGATTGATCCATATCTGGTCACGGTCAAATATTGTCGTCGCCTTTTTGATCAACGTCTGGATACTTTCCAGCGTTGGGATATTAGGTGAATGAATATCGTAAACCCCAGGGCCAATTTGATTTGGATATTGAAAACGTTCAAAAGTTTGCAACAACTCATTGTCTGAACGAGACGATTCAATCGTAATCACATCGGCGTCCATATGCGCGATTGCATCGATAATGTCATCAAATTCTGAGTAACACATGTGAGTATGTATTTGTGTTGAATTAGCGACATCACGGGCACATAATTTAAATGCATTTACTGACCAGTCTAAGTAGTGCTGCCAGTCATTTTTACGCAGAGGCAATCCCTCTCTTAGTGCCGCTTCATCTATTTGAATTATGTTAATGCCTAATTGCTCCAGCGCCTGTACTTCTTCTTTAACTGCCAACGCAATCTGATAGCAAGTGGTAGATAAGGCTTGATCATCACGAACAAACGACCAGTTCAAAATGGTCACAGGCCCCGTTAACATGCCCTTAACTGGCTTGTTTGTTAACGACTGCGCGTATTCAGCCCATTGTGTTGTTAATGGTTGGCTACGGTAAACATCACCAAATAAAATTGGCGGTTTTACACAACGAGAACCGTAACTTTGTACCCAGCCCAGTTGCGTTTGAGCAAAACCTTCGAGCAACTCACCAAAGTATTCAACCATGTCATTACGCTCAGGTTCGCCGTGCACTAATACGTCGAGGTCTAAATCGGTTTGGTATTGAATAACCGATTCAATTTCCTGCTGCATTTTTGTTACGTATTCAGCGTGGTCGATTTTACCGCGCTTATACTGGTTGCGGGTTTGACGAATATCAGCGGTTTGCGGAAATGACCCTATGGTTGTTGTGGGGAACGCCGGCAGTTTAAGTTTTTGTTGTTGTATCGCTTGTCTTTCGACATGCGGGCTTATTCGATTTAAATGTTGAGTATTGATATTACTTAGGGCGTTTTGCACGTCTTGGTTGGTCACTAAAGGAGAGTGGTGACGACGGAGCAGACTTGTTTCATTATCCTTTAGTTGCTGTACAACCGCATTACGGCCTTTATTTAATGCCAGCGTTAAACATTCTAGTTCGGCAATTTTTTCTTGGCCAAAGGCTAGCCAGTCGATGAGTTCGTCCGCTAATGACGTTTCGTTCGCGAGAGTGACAGGAACGTGCAATAACGAGCAACTTGGCGCTAACCATAGATTGTCTTGTTTCACCTGGGCAAGGGGTTCTATCGAGTCTAAAATTTTTGTGAGATCAGATTTCCAAATATTTCGTCCATTAATCACGCCAAGAGACAATACTTGGTCAACCGACTGGGATTGCACTAACGATGACGCTTCATCAATGTCATGAGTCACGTCGAGGTGAATACCCGCGACTGGTAATGTGGCAACGAGATCGAGATTGGTGCCCAGTGGCCCAAAATAAGTGGTTAACAAAATTTTCAGTGACGATGTTTTTAGAGCATTAAACGCATAGCGATAAGCAAGTTGCCACTCAGGTGATAAATCAACAACTAAAGCGGGTTCGTCAATCTGTACCCATTCAATTCCGTGGCGTTCGATGACCGCAAAGAGTTCTTGGTAGATAGGCAATAATTTGTCTAATAAGGCCAATTTATCACACTGATCTTTACTTTTTCCTAGATGTAAATAACTGACCGGACCCAAAATCACAGGTTTCACCGTTGAGCCTAATGCTTTGGCCTGATTGATTTGACGAATGAGTTGTTCTGGGTTTAGCGAAAACTCAGTGTTTTGATCAAATTCTGGAACGATGTAATGGTAGTTGGTGTCGAACCACTTGGTCATTTCGCCTGCTTGCGTGCAGCAATTGTTATGGTTGCGCGCTTTGCCACGGGCTACTTTAAAGTAATTGTCGAGTCTTGAATCATCGTCGTTTTGAGCCCGCTTCGGCACGTTACCTAATAAAAAGCTGGTATCGAGCACGTGGTCGTAAAAAGAAAAATCTCCCACTTGGGTGAAGTTTAAATCTGCCGTTGATTGAATGTTTTGTTGTTGAATCGTATTTGCCGTTAACTGCAGTTCGTCAGCAGTAATGTCGCCACGCCAGTATGATTCAAGTGAAAATTTAAGTTCTCTGTTTGGACCGATCCGTGCCGCGCCCAATAAATGTGATTTAGCCATCTATACCCCTAAATTGAAATGATTTTGAAGTATGGTAGAGTGACTGTTCTATTAATAAAAATGGTTTATTTTCATAAATACATGAAAATGGCTCATGAAATAATTGCATGGAAGATCATGTTAGACCGACATCAACTCGAAATGGTACGCGCCATTGACCACTACGGCACAGTGACTAAGGCATCAGAACACTTATGTTTAACGCAATCGGCATTAAGTCATGCGATTAAAAAGCTCGAACAGCGGGTAGGCGTTCAACTTTGGCGCAAGTCTGGGCGAACCTTGTTATTGACCGACGCCGGTGCACATGTTTTACAAGCGGCAAATAAAATACTGCCGCAATTTGAGCGTTTTGAGTCTGAACTTGAGGCACTCAAGCAAGGTTTTGTTGGCTCGTTAAAGTTAGGCATTGAATGTTACCCCTGCTTTCAATGGTTATTGCAAGTGGTATCACCGTATCTCAGCAAATACCAAGACGTCGATGTGGATATAAAAAACGAATTTCAATTTGGTGGCATGGGCGCGTTATTTGCTCATGAAATTGATTTGCTTATCACGCCGGATCCTTTATTGAATAGAGCGATAGAATACATTCCAATTTTTGACTACGAACAGGTTTTAGTGGTCAGTAACCAACATGCCTTTGCCGAGTTAGAGCATATTTTGCCCGAACAACTCGAAGATCAAATTTTGTTTACGTATCCGGTAGAAACCACGCGATTGGATGTCTTTAATCAGTTTTTGTTACCGGCTGGACGCACAGTGAAACAACATAAAACATTAGAAAACACTGAAATGATCCTACAACTGGTTGCGTCAAATCGAGGGGTTGCGGTATTGCCCGATTGGCTGGTGGCCAAAGCTGAAAACAAAGATCAAATAATGTCATTACGGTTAGGAAAAACAGGCCTGCATAAGTCGACCTTTATTGCGGTAAGAAAGGGTGAAACCCAAAGCCGATTTGTCGATGAATTTGTGGCGCTAGCAAAACAACAAAGTGCCTGATAAAGGAACTCTAGCTTGGTTTTTTATGTAAATTGGCAAACATAGGAAAGCAGACACAAAAATGCCGCGATAAACGCGGCATAAGTTATTTGATAACGTAGAGTCTACCTAACTTAGTCTTCTTTAGGCGCAAACTTAAGCTGCAGTCCCATTAGGAAGTTACGTAATACTTGGTCTTTACAAGGACGGAAGTGTTTATGTCCTGCTTTACGGAACAGTGCACTTAGTTCATGTTCGCTGAATCGAAAGTCCGCTAATTCTAAAATTTCCAACATGCCTTTAGATTGCAAATCAAACGCGATTTTTAATTTGCGCAATACAATGTTGTTATTCAAGGTGGTTTCTGCTGCCGGTGATGGGCCTTCACGCTTGCCACGTCGTTCAATAATAAGACCATTTAAGAAGTTGGCAAAAGCTTCATCAGGCAAGCTTTTGTAACGCTCGTCTTCGTCTTTAGCTAACCAGCTAGTTAATTGAGCATTTTCAACTTTGTAACCAACGTGGTCAAAAATTGAAAGCATTTTAGCGTTGTCATAGCTAAGGGTAAATCGAAGTCTTCGAAGAGCGTCGTTATTGGTCATGTTAGGTCGCATTTGTTCAAAATTTTCTCGATTATACTTGGTTTTATTCGGTTTGTCTCAAGCAGCAATGACCCAAATTGAAGATAGTTTGGAAAGACGAAATTTTTACTGAAAAGTTACAGTTAAAAATCCGCTTTTTATCCGTATTTTCAACTGTCCTTTTAACGCTAACTCAGCATAAACAGAAGGGGAAATACTCAATTTGTGGTCTTTATTGTCGATCATATGTCACTAAAAATAAATTAAAATCCATTAAAAACATGAGGTTAAAATTAATTTCAAAATAATGAAAAAAAATATTGCACTGAATGTTTTTTTGCCTAAAATACCGCCACTTCTTGTTGATAGCCAATCCAAGTACATCGTGAAAAACACGGCCAGGCAGTTGAGCAACTATCCAAGAGTGACTTTGAATGTTTAGTTATGTTTTGACTCGCTCGCCTCACTTTTGAGGTTTATATATTTGTTTTATTGAAGACGTCTGGAGAATAAAAGAACACTATGTCTATCAACCCAATTGTTACGCCTATTCACGCTCAATCTTTGTCATTTAACCATGTCGATTCTGCTGAAGTTTTAGTTGCCCAATACGGCGCGCCGTTAATGGTGCTTGACTGTGATGTCGTGCGTCAACAATACCGAGCTTTGCAACAAGCGTTGCCAAACGTAGATTTACATTACGCGTTAAAACCATTGCCTCATCCTGCTGTAGTGTCAGCATTGTTAGCGGAAGGTGCATATTTTGATCTGGCGACAAACGGCGAAGTTGACTTAGTTAATTCAGTAGGTGTACCAAGCGATCGCACGATTCAGACTCACCCGATCAAACGTGTAAGCGACATTCAATATGCGCTTGAATACGGTTGTTGTGTATTTGTGGTAGACAACATTAACGAAATCGACAAGTTTGTGGCCTTCAAAGACGACGTTGAGTTACTGGTTCGTGTGAGCTTTCCTAACGCCGACGTTTTAGCCGACTTATCGAAAAAGTTTGGTTGTAAACCAGAACACGCTGTTGCATTGATTAATCACGCGCACAACTTGGGCATTCGTGTAAAAGGGTTGTCGTTCCATGTTGGTTCGCAAACTCGTTCTGGTGACAAATACGCGACTGCAATCTCACGTTGCGCCGACATTATTGAGCAAGTTACCGAAGCCGGTTTACCAGCCCTTAATACGTTGGACATTGGCGGCGGTTTCCCTGTGCAATACACAGCGGACGTTCTACCAATTAATATCTTTTGTGCGCCAATTCGTGATGCGTTAGCGCAATTACCAGACACAGTTCGTGTGATTGCTGAACCTGGACGTTTTATTGTTGCCCCTGCGGTAACTAATATTGCTTCTGTTATGGGTCAAGCAGAGCGAAACGGCAAAACTTGGTATTACTTAGACGACGGAATTTACGGGTCATTTAGTGGTTTGATGTTTGACGAAGCAAAATACCAAACAACAAGCGTTAAACAGTCTGACGAATTATTCCCAGCTGTGTTAGCCGGTCCTACGTGCGACAGTATCGACGTGATTTCAGAAAACATCATGTTGCCAAAACTAAACAATGGCGATTTGATAGTGAGCACTATGATGGGAGCTTATTGCTCTTGTACGGCAACCGATTTTAACTTCTTTAAACGCGCAGAAATGGTGGTTGTAAACGAACATGCGTTTTCTGAGTCAGCTGTTAGTGCTTAGTTTTTAATGCGCAGAAACATTAAACTGGCGTCGTTGTTCGTTTGATTAGTCAGTAGAGTCTGTATTTTTAAAAAACGCCCGAGATTATGTCTCGGGCGTTTTTGTTGTTGCTATCACATTTATAAAATTAATTGATTGATTGTAATCAAATTACAACTACTTCATAGTATCTATAAGTGCATTATTTTTGTTCAATAGGTTGTAGTTATGAAATCGTCACCCTTTACTCGCCGAGAATTTGTTCGTTATTCATTAATGGCCGCTGGTTATTCCCTAACTGCTGGTAGTTCTTTACTTGCGCCGCTAGTGCATGCGCTAGGCAAAGTCCCAACCAAACTGGACGACGGTGAGTCTATTTTTACCTTGTCGGGAAAAGTAAAAATAAACGGAAAAAAAGCTTCTGATTCATCCATTATTACCGCCAACGATACCATTGAAACAGACAGTAACAGTCAACTCATATTTGTGGTTGGTAAAGATGCACATATTTTACGAGAAAACAGTAAGCTGATTTTAACCGACAATACCTCAAGCTTAGAAGCAGGGTTGCAACTAGCGAAAGGGAAAGTATTGTCGGTCTTTGGTAAAAGAGGGCAGGGTGAAGGCAGTTTAAAGCTCAAAACCACGACGGCGACAATAGGTATTCGAGGAACCGGGGTTTATTCTGAGTCACACCAAGATCACAGCTATGTATGTACCTGTTATGGTCAAACTGAAATTGCTTCTTTGACCGATCCGAGCAGCTCAGAGATAGTGACAACAACACATCATGATGCACCTCGATATATTTTAAAAGATGGCAAAGCCGGTAGCTTGATTGAAGCTGCACCAATGAAAAACCACACCGATGAAGAACTCATGATCATTGAAGCCTTAGTAGGCCGCGCGCCTCCGTTTTCTTCTTTGATGCAATACAACGCACCGCGCCGGGGTTATTAAAGTGGTGCTAAAGAATGAGATATAAAGTTCATGTTTAAGCGGATTTCAGCAGACCGGCTCTGCATAACTTTGCTGTTATGCTTAGTTACGCTGTGTCATGCATTTACTGCTTTTGAAATACCGCTTATCAGCGCCATCGAAAAATCACTTTACGATACCAGTTTAAAAATCCATTTAACCGACGACACCGACCAACATGTTGCCATCGCTAATATTGATGAAAAAAGCATAGCTGAGCTTGGTCAATGGCCATGGCGCAGGGATGTATTGGCGCAAATGGTCGACACCTTATTTGACCATTATCAAATTAAGGCGTTGGGATTTGATATGGTGTTTGCCGAAGCGTCGGATAATACCGGACAGGAAGTTTTGCAGTTACTTGCCAACAGTGATTTAAAAGATAATTCGACCTTTCAAATGGCTTATAACGCATTGCAGCCGCAACTGGATTTTGACTTGGCCTTTGCCACAAGCCTAAAGGGCCGAGATGTCGTAACCGGGTTTGTATTTGAACAAACACCAAAAGACAATGTAAATCGATTACCGCTTCCTATTATGGACCTGACACCTGAAGTTAAACGTAACAACTCATTAGTTGAAGCCCACTCATTTGTTGCCAATTTACCTTTATTGCATGAAGAAGCTTCATACGCCGGATTTTTTGATAATCCATTGTTGGATGACGATGGGGTGTTTCGTCGAGTTCCCTTATTGCAACATATACAAGGTTATGTGTACCCGTCATTGGCACTAGAGCTCGCTCGTTTAGGATTAGGGGCGGATAAAATAGACGTTCATTTTGATCGGTATGAACAACGTTCTTTTGTGAAGTCGGTACGACTAGGTGATCGGATTGTACCCGTGGCTGAAAACGGTGAAATATTAGTGCCTTATCGTGGTTACGAACACAGTTTTCCTTACTTTTCTGTTATCGATATCATTCAACAAACAGCTGATCTTGAAACGTTAAAAGGCAAGGTCGTGCTCCTTGGTACTGACGCCGCCGGGTTACTGGATTTGCGAACCACCCCATTTGCCAATACCTACCCAGGTGTTGAAGTTCACGCGAACATCGTTTCCGGCATTATTGAAGATAGAGTAATGCAAGTGCCAGAATTTGCGTTATCGTTTGAAATCACCAGTATTATTTCCTGTACCGTGCTGTTATTGCTCATCATTTCACTTCGAGATCCGCGTTGGCAAATTGTTTCTGTCTTAGTACTTATCGTCGGATTATTAGTGTTAAGCCAAGTGTTTTGGAACAAAGGTTTTGTTATGCCATTAGCGTCGAGCTTATTGCTAACAATTGTATTGTTTGTCACGTTAACCGTGATCAATATGATGACCGAAGCACGACAAAAGTTGTCTATCGTGAAGATGTTCGGGCAGTACGTGCCGCCAGAGTTGGTTGCTCAAATGAGCCGAGAACCTGAGAAATACCATTTGGAAAATACCAATAAAGAACTTACTGTTTTGTTCTCTGACATCCGAAGTTTTACCACAATTTCTGAAAGCCTCTCTCCGGACGAACTATCCGATCTAATGAACCAATATCTAACCGCAATGACTACCGTTATTCACCGCCATAATGGCACTATCGATAAGTACATGGGCGATGCGATAATGGCCTTTTGGGGCGCACCGATTGATACCGAGGAACATGCCCTCTTAGCAGCGCGAGCGGCTATGGATATGGCCGACGAGTTAACCAAACTCAATGTCGACTTTACCGCGCGTGGTTGGCCTGAAATCAAAATAGGGATCGGCCTAAATACCGATACTATGTTTGTGGGCAACATGGGATCAGAGTTTAGGATGGCATATACCGTCATGGGCGACTCGGTCAACCTTGGTTCAAGGCTAGAGGCTTTAACGAAACAGTACGGCGTATTCTGTCTTGTTGGACCTAAAACAGCCCAGCATCTCGCGGAGAATGAATTTTCATTGAGGCAAGTCGATTTTGTAAAAGTGAAGGGTAAAAACGAACCTGTGGCGATTTTCCACATCGACAAAGAAATTGAACCTGAGCTAAATTCAAACTTTGCACAATTTTTAGACGCATATAAACAGCAAAATTGGACAGTTGCGTTAGACTTTATAAAACGCTTCAAGCAAGAAAATAGTATTAATGAAATATTGTTGACCATGTACGAAGACCGCATCCGTCACTTCCAGCAGTACCCACCGGGTGATGGTTGGGATGGCGTGTTTGTGCATACCAGCAAATAGTTACAGACAAATATAAAACGTTTAGGCCATTTTCATTCACCATGTGTGACTGGGCTAATCTCTCAAATAATAAAAATACGAGTAACGTTATGAAAACCATAAAATCGATAATTTGGCTAAGTTGCATATTCATTGCAATTTGCTTTTCCTCAAGTAGTGAAGCAAAAGTGACGTATCTCGGGGATAATGGGGTTTATGAGAAAATTTATTTGAGTAATTCTGTTACCGCTTGTGCCAGTTGCCACTACTCAGGCTCTTCCAGTTATACCGACCTCAGTACCTATTCAAAGTTTAAAACTCACGGCAGTACCTCCAGTAGCTATATAGCGACTGGGTTTATGCCCTATAGCGATGCAGACTTAAATACCAATGAGAAAAATTTAATTAGTCAGTGGGTAGCAGACGGTTCTGTTTACGCTGAAGCACCAACCGTTGCCGTAGTTACCGATATTGTGAGCTCGAAAACCAGCGCTACTCTTTATGCTTCAATTGACCCAAATGGGTTTAAACCTTCTGCATATGTTTTTAATTACAGTACAGTAAATGGATCATGGACTAATTCGGTAGTTTCAACCAGCAGCCAAGAAAGTGCCGTTGGTACTGGCGGTGGTGGTGTCAATAGTGGTTATTACAGTGTTAAACAAGTCAGTACAAGCCTATCCGGATTAAGTTGTGGTACAACCTATTATTGGCGGCTATATGCGACAAATGCCTATGGCACTAATTATTCATCTACGGACAATTTTACAACATCGGCCTGTAATTATGGCCCGACAATTTCTACGACCACGTTAAACAACGCGACAGAACAAACGTTATTTCAGCAAACAATTTCCGCCACCGATGCAGAAAGCGACACTATCCAGTACGCGCTTACCACTGCCCCAACAGGCATGACAATAGGAAGCTTAAATGGATTAATTAGTTGGACACCGACAGAAGAACAATCTGGTAATAGCTATACCGTAACTGTGACCGCAACTGATTCGACCGCTGATATTAATGCGACGGCACAGAAAAGTTATACAATTGAAGCCTTCGAAGTTAATGATGCGCCCCAAATTACTTCAACTCCAGTGATAGTTGCGACGGAAGACTCGGTTTATACCTATAATCCCGTGGTTGTTGATGACGACGACAGTGCATTTACATTTAGCTTGCTGTCAAAACCGGTAGGGATGAGTATCAATGCGTCAAACGGCGAAATAACATGGACGCCGGTCAATGGCCAAACAACAAGTGGTTCAGTCATTATTAAAGTATCGGATAACGATGCAACAAATGAAGGCACAACAACACAAACGTTTTCTATTTCCGTGACGGCGGTAAACGACTCGCCAACCTTAACAACAACTGCAGTGACAACAGCAACTGAAGATCAGAGTTATGTTTATAACGTTGGAGCAACTGACGAAGAGGGCGATACGCTCGGATATGAATTAACGACGGCACCAACTGGCATGGTTATCGGTTCTTCAACGGGAGAAATTAACTGGACACCAGAGGCCTCTGCAATTGGCGACAACGCTGTGGTTGTTGCAATATCCGATGGTAACTCCAGTATTTCTCACAACTTCACCGTTACCGTAACCGCGGTTAATGACACACCTATCATAACGTCAGTAGCGGTTACCAATGGTGCTGAGTCGGTCGTTTATCAATATACGGTTGTTGCGACTGATGAAGAAAATGACAGCTTGACCTTTAGCTTAACCACTGCGCCAAGTGGCATGTCAATCAACGAAACAAACGGTTTAATTACGTGGACTCCTGCGGCGGCGGCCGCAAGTTATGCCGAAAATGTGGTTGTAGAGGTCTCCGATGGCAATAGCAGTGAAAGTCAAAGCTTCACTATAAACGTCATTGCAGACGACGACGCCCCATTTATTTCAAGTACAGCAGTCACAACAGCCACTGAAAACACCTTATACCAATATCAATTATCTGTAGTAGATTCAGACGATACAAGTGGCGGTGCTAACCATGTTTATACTTTGCTCCAAGCACCAGAAGGTATGATAGTCGATACATCTGGGCTAATTAGCTGGACGCCAAGTGATGAACAAACCGGTAACTTTGATGTTCAAGTGCGAGTACGAGACGGTGCCGATAATGATATCCAACAGGATATTCAATCTTATTCCATTACGGTCGCCGCCGTTAACGATGCACCGATAATTACATCAAGCCCGAGCACCTCGGCGGTACGTTTTGTTGAATATACTTATCAGGTCGTGGCAACAGATGTTGATGATGATGTTAGCGAATTAACCTTTGCGTTAACGTCTACTCAGGACAACATGACTCTATCTGCGAGTGGATTGCTAACCTGGACGCCAGGTTCAGAAGACTTAAGCTCTGGGGATATTACCATTGCCGTTACCGATGGAGGCGAAGATGGAGCCGTAGCTGTAGAGCAAACGTTTGTTATTACGGTTAGTGTATTTAACTTTCCACCTGAGATCACCTCAGAACCGGTTCTTACCGCGACTGAAGATGTGCTGTATGAATACCAAGTGGTTGTTGAAGATATCGACGATGAAAATAACGGTACAGACATCAATTTCGAATTAACGAATGCCCCCGACGGTATGTCTGTGACAAGTACAGGGTTAATACAATGGACACCACTTGAGGGCGTTGAATCAGCGAGTGCCATATTACTTACAGTGACCGACGGTGGCGAGAATGACAGCCAAGCGGCCACACAAGCATTTGATATTGTTGTTACTCAAATCAATGACGCGCCAACAATTACATCGACGCCAACACTCGCGGTCCTTGAAGGACAACAATGGCTGTATCAATTAACGATTGTTGACCCAGATGACGACGTGACTCAAGACGCATCGGCATTAACAACGACTGTGGTTTCAACATTAGGTAACGCGCTTAATGTCACCGACAGTGGTGCATTGTCATGGACCCCGCAAGAGGGCGATTTAAGTTCGGGTGAAATCATCATCACGGTGACAGATGGCGGTGAAGATGGTGCGGCAAGTGCTGTACAAACTTTCACAGTAAGTGTCACAAGTGTCAATCAAGGTCCCGAAGTTGCGGCGGTGACATCGCTGAACGCAACGGAAGACATGCCTTATCAATATACATTAGAGGTTACGGATCCTGACGATCAAAACGACGGACAAGATATCACTTATCAGTTAATTAGTGGTCCTATAGGCATGACAGTGTCTGCTACCGGGGTTATCGATTGGACACCAGCAGAAGGTCAATTAACGTCTGGCGATGTCATTATTCAGGTTGCTGACGGTGGTGAAGATGGGGCGGAAGCAGCATCGGTCATGTTTGTTATAACGGTCACTGCAGTTAACGACGCACCTGTGTTTGATAGCAGCCCAATAACTGAAGCGACTGAAGGTCAACTTTATACTTACCAAGTGACTGCGACCGATGTAGATAACGATAATGACGCGCTGATCTTTAGCCTACTTCAGGGGCCAACGGACATGACGATCGTTAACGGCGAATTGAACTGGACGCCAGGTAACAATGCAACAAATGCAGATATTGTGGTTGTTGTAAGTGATGGTGAACTAACCGTTCAACAGAGCTTTTCGATAATAGTCACTTTGGTCAACGACGCGCCGAGTTTTGACTCACAACCTATTACCCTTGCGGTTGAAGATACGCTTTATACCTACGATATTATTACAAGCGACATTGATTCTGAAAATCTGACATTGTTGTTATTGTCGGGCCCAAATGGCATGACATTAGTTGATAATCAATTAAGTTGGACACCAACGGAGGGCGTTGTTACCGGCAGTGTTAATTTGTCATTGTCAGATGGACTTATTACTGAACTACAATCGTTTGATATTGCCGTTACCGCCGTTAATGACGCACCAGAGGTGAGCGCATTTGAACCACAACAAATCACCGAATTACAATCTATCGCCATTCAGGCCATATCGACTGATGTTGATTCTACTGAGGTCGCATGGTCATTAAGTGGCGCACCGCTTGGTATGTCGATATCGGCAAATGGCCTAATTTCATGGCAAGCACCGCAGTTTAGTGCAGGTCAATATACCGTTGATGTCGTTGCGGATGACGGCGGCGATACCAATCATCTAGGTCAACAAACCTTAGTTGTCAGCGTTTTATTATTAGATGGCGACGGTGATTTGGTTGCTGATTATGCCGATAACTGCCCATTAGTTGGTAATACAGCTCAACTCGATACCGATATGAACGGTGCCGGCGATGTATGTGATTCTGACGACGATGGCGACGGCTTAAGTGACGAAATTGAATTGGCGTTTGGGCTGAACCCTCTTGATAAAGACGATGCATTAACCGACTTAGACGGTGACGGCTTGTCTAATTTAGACGAATACCTTTTATGTCAAAGTGAAGGCGATACAAGTTGTTCAACCTTTAATCGCGACAATGTGCCACCTGTGATTACGGTGGAAAACGACGCCATAACGGTTGTTTCAACCGGCTTACTTACCGCAGTTGATTTCACCGGCAATGCCACTGCAAACGACTTAGTTTCTGGTAACGTCGATGCCACATTAAGTAATGTCGGCCCTTACCGCCCGGGTCGTTATGACTTGGTTTGGCAAGCCCGTGATGCGGAAGGCAACGTTGCTACAACAACGCAAAGACTCGATGTATTACCGCTTATCAGTGTTAATGGTACGCGGGTGATTGGTGAAGATCAGGCGGTGGAAGTGACCTTACGATTAAACGGCTCGGCACCTGAATATCCGGTGACAGTTGGTTTTGAAGTGTCAGGCACCGCAAGCAGTGAGGATATGGATCTGGTTAATGGCAGTGTTGTTATTGAACAGGGACAGGAAGGCAAAATTATGTTTTCAACATTCGCGGATACGCTGGTGGAAGAAGATGAATCTGTGCTCATTCAACTCACTTCTGTCGACGGTTTTGCGCGCTTAAATGCCATCGCCAATCAGCAAAAACAAACCCTAATGATAGTAGACCGCAATGTTGCGCCAGAACTAAAACTCGTGGCGCGTCAAAATGCACAAGTTGCCGCGAGCATTTATCAAGACCAGGGGTTAGTCACAGTGACAGCCAGCTCATTTGACGCCAACAATGATCAAATTACGCTGGCAATATCGATGACAAATGGCGTGACTTTTGACGCCATAAGCGACAATGAAATTACGTTTGACCCAACTTTGCTCGACACAGCCTTTGTGCGAGTGACCGCCACCGCAGACGATGGACAACAAGTCACAACTCTTACTAAGCGGTTGGATATTGTCGCTGCAGCACCAACACTTAGCGCATCTAATGATAGCGATGGCGATGGCATCACAGACGCAGATGAAGGGTTTGGCGATAGTGACGGTGACAAAGTACCGGACTATTTAGACTCAATTGATGAACCAAGTTTAATCGCCACAAGTATAGGAGGCGACCAACTCATAGCAACAGACGGTGGCTTACAATTATCGTTAGGTGAATTGGCGGCCGCAGATCTTTCTGGTGGCGCTTTAATCAATCAGCAAAATATCGTTAATGACGCGGGTGAACAAGTGGCAGATGATGGCTTCTCCGTCATTGGCGGGCTTTATGACTTTGAGGTCTCAGGACTAAATGATGCCATTCGTCAAGCACGAGTGGTCATTCCGCTTAGCCAATCAATTCCGTTAAATGCGACATATCGCAAGTTTGACGGCAGTCAGTGGCTCGACTTTGTGGCCGATGCAAACAACGCAATTGCCTCGGCAAAAACGATTGCAGGAATATGCCCAGATCCAGAAGACGATGTGTATACCGCGGGATTAACTTCTTTTGATAATTGCATAAGGTTGACCTTGTCAGACGGGGGACCAAATGACGCCGACGGCGTTGTAAATGGCGTCATTGTTGACCCAGGAGGGGTAGCAATTACAACCACCAAACTGACAGTATCGTTTGATACACCAGTGCTTGAGAAACCAACAGAACAACCAGAAGGGGGCAGTTCGATGAATATGTTGTGGTTGTTATTCGCAACGTTTTTAGTTGGCACACGTCGCAAATTAACAATGGCCACATGCCGCGAGCTTAAAAAGGAGATGTCAAAATGAACAATGCCTTTTTAAAGCTAAACACCCTTTCAAAAAGTAAATCAAGAGTTGGTGTTGCTGCCACTTTACTGGTTGCCTGTTTTTCCAGTGCTGTGAACGCTGCAGGCGAAGAGCGTAATTGGTCTATCGATGCCGATATTGGTAGCTTTTACGATTCAAACGTCGGCAAAGCCAAATTCCTTCGAGATACCGTTGAAGATGAAGTGGTGCAACTCAACGGCCGATTTCAATATCGCTGGGAAAGTAATAAAAGCTTGTTGTCGGTGAGTGCTTTAGCAGAGTCTGAATTTTACGACACGGTTGATACCCTCAATTCACTCACAGCTGGGGTTGAAGTTGCTTACAGTTGGCAAAACAGTTTTGGTTTTTTAGCCCCTTTTTACCGTGCCAGCTTGACCTATAAACACAAAGAGTTTGATAGTGCCGGCCGCACCTCCGATATATTGAGTTTTCAAGCATTTGCAACAAGACGAATTAGCACCGACTTTACCGGCCGACTAGGTTATCAATATACCAATGTTACAGCGGGCAATGCGGTATTTGATAATTCGGAACACAGGTTGTTTGCCAACGTCGACTATCTTTGGTCAAGAGAGCTCGTCGCTTATCTTACCGGGAGTGTCATATCTGGCGACGTTTATTCTGTAGCGCAGGCCACCTTTTGTAACGGCCTTACCGCAGACGACATCTATCCCTTAATTAGCGAATCAAAAGCAATTTGGCGTGACGACTCATTTAATCAACATTTTTGTGGCGACTGGTTTGCGTATCGTTTGGCCGCAACAACAACAAGTTTAGCGTTAGGGGTTAACTACGCGCTGAGCCATAAGTACAGTGTCGATATTTCGGCCACGGCAATCGATAGCAGTGCGTCAGACTGGGTTGAATATCAGCGAATGCTGGTACGAGCAAGTTTATTGGTGAGATTCTAATGATGAAAATATTTTTAATATGCGCAATAACAGTCATGCTGGTGGCCTGCGGTGAAGACGCTGTCGCGCCGGAAACAGAAAGTGCTTTTCCAAAGATCCACGCCAATAAATTTTTAAAGTACGTTAACACCCAAGCGGGGTTACCTGCAGGTGAATACCAACTAAAAATGTCTTCTAATGGCACTTTCAACAATATCAGTTACCAAATAGAAGTCGTAAAAGGAACCGCAACTGACGACTCAAATTTGCAGCCAGAAACGTTTACCGGTGAGTGGATTTCCGGTCAGACAAGTACAGAAACCTTTTTACTAAACCAAGCCATAGGTGTGGAAATTACCATGGCGTCATCGGCAGAATTGACGATTGGCCTGTATAAAAACGACCAACTCATGGCGGCGACACAAACAACCAGCGCAACCGAACCCGCTGTTATTTCGATTGCTGCAAGTAACATTAGTAATGCAGCTTATTCTGATGCGTATTATCGAGCGGTTGACCCAGACAACACTCGCACAACCTTGGCGGGTTGGTTAGACGCAAATGGTTTTGACCAAGGTGATGAAACCTATGTGGCATTTAGAGATACCAAAGATCTCGGATACGGCCGCAGCATGTTCGCCCGTAAACGCGCAGACGGTGGTACGGCGATATACGTTGATAATTATATTGTTAAATTAGGCGGTCCGTCACCGGCCAATTATGGCCCACTTAATGTACACGCTGCCGTTGAACAAAATAGAAAATATCATGCGGGCACTAATGCCATCGAGTTTAGCCCCATTGACGCAAGTGACCCCAACTCGCCAATGATCACTAAATTTTTCACTTTCAAACCGGCCGATAGCAGCGGTGTGCAAGAACGATTACTTGAAGCAGATCTAGATGGACGCGGCATTAAGCCAGTGCCAACCACTTGTATTAGTTGTCACGGTGGCGCTATGCTGCCGCTGGATAAAAATGGCGAGTTTCAATTACAATCTTTACAAACAGCAAAGTTAAATCTATTGGAAATAGATACATTTGAATACAGTGATTTAACGGGCTTTAGTCAACTTGAACAAAGTGAAAATTTACGTACATTCAACAGCATCATCGCTGATACGTTTGAGCAACAGAAAAATCAAACGGGTGTTAAAGGTCATTGGTCAGCCGATTTTGCCATTGAAATTGCGAAAGGTCGCTACGGTGACGATTTAGACAACGGCAGTTTTGATACCGCATATGTGCCCGCCGGGTGGCAACAAAACGGTTCTCGTCCATCGGGCGTAGCGTCTTTATATAAAACGGTTATCGAACCGCATTGTGTCAGTTGCCATTCGCTTCGGGGTACAGAAATTGGCGAGTCGACAAAAGTTGAAGTTGATGGCGAGTTAATCAGTTTAGCCAATGCGGTGAATTTTAGCAGTTATGAAAAATTCATAAGTATGTCGGATCGAATTATCGACTACGTATATCGCCGTGGGCAAATGCCAATGTCGTTAAGAAATTACGAACGTTTTTGGCAAAATCCACAGGGTAAACCTACATTCTTAGCATCTTTTTTACCTGGGTTTGACGTCTTAGATGAAAACGGACAAGTCGCCCAACCACAATTTCCTTATGCCAAAACCGTTGCGCCATCAACACTTGTTGCCCCGGGGTTTGTGATAGGTGAAGGCAGTATATTTGCCTCAACCTATGCATGGCGATTAGTTAATAAAGCAGATGATACAGATATTGTGTTGGGAGATTTAAATACGCCTAACTTAGCAATTTTATCGGCGACACCTGGGCAATACGAATTTGAGCTTGTGGTGAGCAATAAGGAAGGAACCGCTAGTAGCCCAAGTCTGATAGAAGTTACCGTCGTTGATGCCGCAGACGCAACACCAGTGACGTTTGATAACGAAATTCGGACTCTTATGGGGACTAGCGACAATAGTTCTTGTTCATTATGTCACCGACCCACCGGCAGCTATCCTAATATCCCAGCGTATTATGCCGATTCGAACCCTGATCAATACTTTGACGTACGCTCGCGGATCGATTTTGTCGACCCAACAAACAGTCCAATTTTAATTAAACCCACGTCTGAAAATCATGGTGGTGGGGTTGTGATTGACCGTTCTACGGTGGAAGGTGAAAAACAATACACTATGTTATTGGACTGGATCTTAGCTGGCGCGCCATGTGGCACAGATACTGAGGTTTGTTATCAATAATTAAACTGAGGACCTTTGTTCTGGTCTTTTATTAAAGCGGTTCAAAGATGCACTAAGGTGTGTCTTTGAACGTGTCTTTTCCACTAACTTATTCATTCTCTCAATTTTTTCGCATTGCGCGCATTTTTATTTATCGCCGTTCTAATTATAAAGTTAACAAACCAATTTAAGCATTTTCGTCTAATTTATTTTAAAAATGGTCAACCAAATTGTAAGTATGACTTGTATTTTGGATGTTAATTGGTTAACAATACACCACAGGATTACAATCAAAAATAAAATTAGAATAACAGAGGTAGGCATGCGTTTAACTAGAATCGCCGTAATATCAGCGTTAACAACAAGTTTATTGGCTTGTTCAGCGACTGAAGAACAACCGGCACCATTTAAAGAAAGAGCAAATTCAAAAGCGCCAGCATCTAAGTTTGACTTACGTGAATGGAAGATCACTTTACCTCTAGATGAAGACAATAACGGTAAAATTGACGAAGTTGGTGTGCGTGCGATCCAAGATTACGCCCACCCAGACTTTTTCTATTTAGACGACAACGGCCACATGGTATTCGCAACACCAAATAAAGCGACGACCTCTGCTAATTCATCAAACACGCGTAGTGAATTACGACATATGTTACGCGGTGACAACAAGGGCATTAAAACGGCCTCATTTAAAAATAACTTTGCCATAGCGAGACATACATTTTCTGATAAATTTGCGCAAGTTGGCGGCAAGATGGAAGCAAGTTTAAAAGTCGACCAAGTTGCAGTACGCGCAGGTTACCCAGACAAGCCACCGGCGTTTTCAGTAGTAGTTGGTCAAATCCACGCGGGTAAAGACAAAAACTTATTGGAAAAAACCAACGAGCAGTTTGGTTGGGGTAATGAACCAATTAAGATCTTCTATAAAAAATGGCCAAACCACGATACAGGCTCAGTATTTTGGACCTACGAACGTAACTTGCCAAAAACAGCAAAAGACCGTACCGACATTGCTTATCCTGTTTGGGGTAACACTTGGAAAAACCCTGCCGATCCAGGCGCAGAAGGCATAAAACTTGGTGAAGAATTTAGTTACGTTATCAACGTCCATGAAAATACCATGTACCTAGAATTTACCGCCGCAGGTAAACCAACGGTTAACTATGCAATCGACCTTAGTAACAATATTGATGCGTACGGCAACCAAGACCTTAAAGACAATCCATTTGGCTATACGCTTGATTGGCATTACTTTAAAGCCGGTGCTTACAACCAATGTAGCACTAAAGATGACGTCGCTGGTTGGTATACTGCTTGTCCAGGTACGGGCGATTGGGAAATCGACAAGGCCAATGGTGACTACACTCAAGTGACTTTCACTAAACTTAAAGTTGGAAAAAGCACAAAGCCTTAAAAGAACACTAATGCACATTTACCCACAAGGTAACTATGACATTCCCCAAAAAGCCCTTTTTTAAGGGCTTTTTGCGTTTCTCATGACTGACTTTTTATAATGTTCAAAATGGTATTACACTATTGTGATTAAGTAGAGCAAACTCAGATAAATGCTTAAAACGCCACTTTGGATAGATGATGAATTACGACGAATTTAATACATATTGCCGTTCATTCCCTGCCACCACATATGTTGTGCAATGGGGCAATTCTCATGTTTGGAAAGTGGGCGGCAAAGTCTTTGCTATTGGAGGTTGGACAAAAGACAAGACCCCAGCCTTTACATTTAAAACTTCAGAACAAAACTACGGATTTTTAAGTGAAAGCGAAGGATATCGACCAGCGCCATATTTAGCTAATCGCGGAATGAAATGGATCCAGCAGATATCAAGCAACCCAGAACTCGACGAACAACTTACATATTATTTGTCTGAATCCTATCGTTTAGTGTCGTTAGGATTAACCAAAATAAAACAAAAAGAGTTAAATCTAAATCAACCAGACAGTTAACCCCAGCTATCCCGCAACATAGGTGCTCATATATCCGCGTACACATTGGTTTGTGACTTAACAAAACAAACACTTTTTGCTAGAGTTTTGCTAAGAAATCAAAACAGTTTGGCTTGCTTTGCACTAAATAAATAACCGTTGTTGAGCTAATTACAGCAAAGTTAAGCCGCCGTTTAACACATTAGGTATGGCCATAAATGCAGGGAGTCAGCTATGTATACCGTAAGTTTCCATGCCGCCGAAGGTACCGACAACCATTCTTCTGCGAGTTCGAATAGCGGTGCAAAGGGCAGCGCTAAAAGCATTTCTAAAAAGAAGAAATACAAAACCGAATCCGGCGCAATGAAGGCAATGTGGAATTGGCTTAATGCCAATAAAGGTTCTGTGAATTATTTCTCCCCACACAGCATGCCGCAAACATTTACCGACAGTAACGAACTGCCATATGAAGGAACCAAAACCGAAACCGATTTTTATCGCACGGCTAAATGGCTCCGCCTGCGGACAGCAGCGTTTGAGCAATTTGGAAATAAGTGTGCTTGCTGCGGCGCAACCCCAGACACCGGAGCCGTGTTGCATGTAGATCACATAAAACCACGGTCTAAATACCCACATTTAGCACTAGAGTTAGACAATCTTCAAATCCTGTGTGAAGCGTGTAACATGGGAAAACTGAATGTGTCAGAGACCCAATGGCGTTAGTGTGTATTAGTTGGAAAATGGGCAACTAGGTTGCTTTAGCTAGTTAAAGAGTAACGTTGAAGCAGTAATATATAACTAAGTTATTTGCAAAAAGATAAAAGAGATAAATTTGAAACGTCCAACCAAAGAGCAAATTCGAGCGCTACCTATGTACTTAGGTCTAAATTTACAAGACATCACCATTGTTGAAAATGAGCAAGATGCAAAACAAGCATTTGCGGCATTAAACCAAGAGCGCTGTGTTGGGTTTGATACAGAAATGAAGCCTATTTTTAATAAAGGTGAAACCGGGCCTGGACCGACCTTGATCCAACTGGCTACCGACTCACATGGCTATTTATTTCCCACTCGGTTTAAGTGTGCAGTAACCGCCGCTCGAAAAATTTTAAACAATGAACAGATCAAAAAAGTCGGTTTTGGGCTAAGAGGTGATAAAAAAGAGCTGCGCAATAAGCTCGACATAGAACTGAACAATGTAGAAGACTTAGCTGTGACATTAAAAGTAATGATTGGCGATAAAGACCTAATTGGCGCTCGAACCGCAGTTGCCATGGTACTAAACGCACGACTCGGCAAGGGCGCACAAAAATCCAATTGGGGGGCTTACCCACTTAAACCAAGCCAAATCCAATACGCCGCAAACGACGCCCACTCAGCAATTTGTATCGCTAATGTATTGGCCAAACAGAAATGACCAAGCAGAATTGACCAAGCAAAGTGGGCGCGAATACAACAAGGCCGTTAGTTAATAACGACGACGCAGATTAGCCACTTCGGCAGCAGCATTCGCTTCATGGGCTGCAGCCGCGACTTCTTTGTCTACAACGGTTTTACCAATAGGCGCAATTGAAATACCAGCGAGCTTTAGGTGTTGGATAGCAAACGGGATCCCTATAATAGTCACAAAACAGGCAATAGCAGAAAAAAGATGACCAATGGCGAGCCAAAGCCCAGCAAACAAAAACCAAATTACGTTACCCACAACCCCAAACTCACTAGTGCCAACGTCCTCTTGCAAGGTTAATTCGTCGCGGGCAATAGCCTCTTTGCCAAAAGGAAAAAACGAAAACCCCGCCATAACAAAACAAGCGCGACCCCACGGAATACCCACAATACTTATAAAGGCCAGGAACCCAAAAAAGCACCAAGCCAACCCCATGACTACACCGCCAAATATAAACCAGATTAAATTACCAATCGCACTCATCTCAAATCCTTAAAGCCAGTAAGTGATTACTCATAATAAAGGAATGTTGGTTAGGAGCGCTATAACTAATTTGTGAGAAAATGTGTGGCAACCCAGCTTGCAGCGCCAAAGCTCGACTCGGGATTGAAAATATAAGGGAAATTTAGAACTGAAAAATCTCGTAATATCCTTCAATTAAGTGGCCAAAATCACTATGGCACTAAAGATTTAAAAACGTTTGAGCAGTGGGGCGAGTTTTTATTACCTGAATCTACCTGGTTAGCCTTTAATCGTTATACATGTTGGATAGAGGCTGTACTTGTAAGCGGATGGGTAGAAACAATGGCAAGCTATTCAGGCAATCAACAGTTTTCAGCACCTGAGAACCAGTATCATTTGCAGCATGCACTAAACTGGCTAGAACTTAAACTCAACAACAGAAGTGTGTATTCACGTTGAGCAACTAAAGCAAGAAAGTCCAGAAATAGCGCAATGTGTTTGGTCGTCAAAGTCATTAAAACAAAAATACGATATAGATCACAGCATGCCGTTTGCTCGTTGGACTAATAACGATTTATGGAATTTACTGCCAACAAACAGTGAAATTAATAATCAAAAAAGTGACCGTTTACCAACAGAACACAAGCTAAAAGCATCAAAAGAACGCATTCAACATTGGTGGCAACAAGCTTGGCTTAGTCAGAACAAAACCCAAATAGAAGTTCAAAACCAAAACCGAACAAACTTGGAAATAAAAGAACTGTCAGCCGCATACAGAGTAAATGCTGAACCTTTAATAATTACAGAAGTGGAGCAGTCATTAGATTTTAGACAAGGACAAAGTAAACGATTTTTTGCCGAGGCTAATATTGCTTTACCGGGGCTAAGTTCAGCTAACACATCAATAGAAGATGTATTTGAAGCACTGATTATGCAACTTGGTAGACTAAAAGAAATGCAGTAGTTGAGGGGTGATTTAATTGTTAATTTTCAATACTTTAGTGGCTTTTTATAAAGTTGCCTGAAGTTATGAAATAAAATTCTACTTTAAAGCTGTTATAACTTGAAATTGAGCTTTAATCGTTTGAACTTTATATAGAAAAAGAGTAAGTTAATTTTATGAGTTGGTAGGATTTAAATGGAAATTAAAGCCTTTTGTGAATTACTTAGACAATAATACAAGTATTGATAATGAGCTATTTATTCTTGGTTTCAATTGGGAAGAACAATCTCGTAATCAAACCATATTAATTAACACCCCTCAGATGAAAAGTGCTGCAGGGATGATTACATTAGGATTAATGTGTAGAGATTTATGTGACCCAAAGAAAAATGATAGAGCAGAACATTTCAATGAGCTCTACTCCAATGCGGTAGCATATTTGAATCAGTGTAAAAATTGTAATTTTGCCTGTAACCCTGATTTAGCTGAGTGTGGTAGAACAAGTAAAGCAAAAAATGAACTAAAGAATACTAAGGAATCTAAGGTTTATAGATTGGAGTCTGCTTCATCGAGAGAAATATGTGTAAGTTATTCAAATAAAGCTACTAAAAAGACACCATTCCCTTCTACCACTGTTCGGAAGATACAACAAAACTATTCTGAAAACTGGCATTTTAAAGAACAATCACAATTACTTTTTGATTTTGACAATGCTTTAAGCTATGAACTTTATAACAAATTAACTAAAGGGAAAGTCTGTTCTGATAATCTAACTTTTAGTTATTCAGGGTTAGTATATATCGGTTGTAATAAAATGGCCTCTGAGCGTCTTATCGATTCTATTTCTTTAAAAGTAAATGATAAAGAATACTCACTCTATAATTTATTAGCTTTAAATAAATTGGTAACAGCTAGGTTACGATATATATCGGCACTAACCTTAAAAGGTCTAGATGGACATATTAAACCCAAGACAGCAGTCTTCGAGGATATCTATTCCTTCAAACTAATAGATCATAACTTTTTTCAAAATATTCCAAAATTTATAATTGTAAATTCTGAAGAGTCAGATCAAAAACTCGAAAGTCTTTATGATTATTATTCAACTAATAGACAGTGGTTTTCAATTAACGAAGAGCTGACAAAAAGTAAAAATTCCCAACTAACAACGAAAGGACTTTCAGTTTTAGTTCTGAATGAAACGTAAGTTATGGAAATTAACCCAAGTGAAAATGTTGTGCCCCAAAATCATGTAGTTGTTGAGTTACAATCTAACTATATAGCGCAAATTCGCCTTTCGATATATAAAATTATCTCTTTGTTGTTAGAAACTGAAAATAATGAGCTTGCTTACCTATTAAAAAACAATCTTTTTTATCATTTATCTTCTCCTTCAATGTCTTGGAAAGACTTGTTCTTAGGGACTCCTTTTGAAAATAGTAAACTAGAAATTGAAAATGTTTACGGTAAAGATATTAATAATGAAGTTCTCCATATTAAAGAGAATCTGAAGCTAACAATAGAATACGGTAATCCATTATTTTTAGCATTAGAAAATTATTTATTTAAAGTAAGTGATGTTCAAGAAACAAAAATATATTGCAAAACACGACACCACGCCGATTTTATGAGTCTCTCGCAAGGTATCCCTGATATAAATGCGACATGCATCATGAATGTTACAGAATATAAGAGAACTAAGAACTTCGAAAATTTGGTCGTTGTTGGCCCTATTAGAATGGATTCCATGAGCTCAGTTCCAAGTTATTTACTAAGAAATATAAAATGGAAAAATCTGGTTCAATTCATCTGGCAGGGCGGACAAAATGATTTTTCAGCTTTCAACAACCCATTAACTAATATTAGGACGATTTTACAACCCCATTTAGATAATGAAATTAAAGTAGGGCTTACAATACAAAAAGAAGTATTCACTAGTCATCACTTTCAGAACCGTGAGCAAGAAGAGGAGCCAGACAGCGCAATTTTTGATGAATTTGAAAAGTTAAAAATACTCTCTATTGATAAATTGCCTGCAATTGCCCTAATCCTAAATAATAGAGAGGCAATCTTCATTAAACCTAATAGTAAAATATTTATTCTAGATCGTCTTAGTAACGATAATTCTTCTTTAAGGCATGACTTAGCAGTAAGTTATATAAATGATGACTTAAGTAAAAGCTACTTCTTAAATATTGATTATGCTGCTTTGGAAACGGAGAGTCACCGTAACTTTAAAGCTAATTATGAAGATATCTGGAAAGATGTTTTAGGAGAGCAGGACCTAGATGAATTATTAGGGAAATTATTAAGTGACGGAATTAAAATAAAAAATTTGAAAGATAGAGTCTTTAGTTGGATTGAATACTCTCAAGATATAATTCATGCACCAGGAGACAAAGAGAACTTTGTTATACTTTTAAAAGCTATAAAAGGTGACATCATTCAGAGATATAATATTGAAAGTGAAAATTTTAATATATGGATCGAGGAAGCATGGAACGAAATACTAATGTCTAGGGGAGAAGCTATAACGGAAGGAAAGTCTAAACATGATCAATATCATCAGTTGATAAATGACATGTTACCTGAATCTTTAGATGAAATTAGAGGATTGCTAACAAGCACTAGTATTTTGACTTATGAACTTAAGCTATCGAGTTTGAATATCCCTATTACATTTCTTCCCATTAAAAAAATTATGTTGGGATATGAAGCGCCGAATTCTCTAATAAATACAATTTTACCTATCAATGAAATTGAAATATATAAATAAGCTGGAGCCTTAATATGAGAATGATCCCCCAATATTGTGATGATGAAACACCTCCTGGGGAAAAGGATGTGTTTAACCTATTATCACAGGCAACATCTGATTGGGTTACATTTCATTCTGTTGATATATCCCCTTTGATAAAACAGAATTATCGCTCCCGAAGAAGAGAAATTGATTTTATTGTTATAATTCCAGAAACAGGAATTATGTGTATAGAGGTAAAGTCCCATAAAAACATCACGTTTGATGGGAGGCAATGGGCACCTCACAGCATCAAAAAATCACCATTTTCTCAGTCCTCCAGTGCAGCTGCTACATTTTATAAAGCTCTTATTCAATTGTGGCCTGAAGCAAAAAAAATCCCTATTCTTCATTGCTGTATTTTTCCTAACTCATACTTTTATATGGGCCCAAACCTTCATGCGCAGGAACACGAGTTAATTGATAAAGGTATTTACAGAAGTTTTAAAACTTCGAATGACTTCACAAATCATTTAAAACAAATGACTATGAAGGCGCTTGAAGCTAATACCCCTATTCGTCCTCTTAAAAAAGAGTTATCTAAAAGGGAGATTCTCAGCTTAATTAAAATTTGCCAGCCTTTAAGTAAAGTACGGCAAACTAAAAGGGAGGAAATAGATTATTTAGAGCAGGAAAGTAGCCAGCTTCTAAAAAATCAGCAGAAAGTAGTGTGGGAGCTTGCCCAGTTGAATCCTAGGGTTATTGTCAATGGTGGAGCTGGTACAGGAAAAACTCTTATTGCTATCCTGTTAGCAAAACATATGGCCTTATCAGGAATGAAAGTTGGTTTTTTTTGTCATAATAAATTGGTAGGCGACTGGACACAAGCTCAAGTTGAAGTTAGTTCAACTAATGGTGATAAGATTGTTGCAGGGGCAATAAATAGTACATTAGCACGTCATGTCGGTATCAAAATTCCAAGTAATCCAGAGGATAACTTTTGGGAAGGGCTACCTACCAAAATAGTAAATAGATTTAAAGAAGATGAAATAGAGCTTTTTGACATTATTATTTTGGATGAAGCTCAAGATATTCTAGCCAATGATCATTGGGTTGAAGCACTAAATACATTTTTTGTAGGGGGCTTTCAAAATGGAAATTATGTGTTTTTTGGAGACTATGAGAATCAAACTTTATTTAATAAGAATAACCTAGAGCAAAACCTAGAACTTATTGAGTTAGAGTACATACCAACAAAGTGGAATTTGACTGAAAACTGTAGGAATTACAAGGAGGTCGGGGATGCGGCGGTTGCCTTATCCGGAATGCAGTATAGCCCTTATTCAAATTATGTGAAGACAAAACTTCCAAGCATCTCTCTTTATGAAATATTGGAATACCATGATACAAATTCACAAGTTGACCAAATAGAAAAAGCAATTAAAGGTGTTTTAAAAAGTGGTTATAAACCGAGTGAAATAACACTGTTGTCTTTTTCCCCGATAGGGAAAGCCTCAATAAAAGTTGGGAATAGGCTTGCAGGTAACACTATTAAACGTTTTTCTATTGGGCAGGAGCATATATCACTTGAATCTATTTACACCTTTAAGGGCATGGAAAATAGAATAATCATTTTTTTTGATATTACACTTTCCAATAACATTCAGAAAAGAAACTTAATGTATACAGGAATATCAAGAGCCACTGATGCGATTAGACTATTTGTACATCAAGATAGTAAAGAAGCGCTTCTATCATGGCTAATTGATAGCTAAGATAAATAAAGGAATAGGTCATGATTGAAAGTAGAGCAAGATTAGTTGAGTTTGTAAGAGGGGAGTTAGTAGGTCCTTTTCGTACAATTGAACCGTCAAAAGAAGTAACCCTTGTAGAAAATAAGTTTCATAGAGAACTTGATGAACAAGGCTTGATTCACTGGAATGATGGTCAATACAAACAAGAAATTGTTTATTTCAAAGGAGAGTCACCAACGCAAAGCTATGCAATCGGACTTTTGCATCCGATGGCCGATGTACAAAGTGCGGAGGTAGCAGCAGCACTTGTGATAGATGAAAAGTCAGAAGTTGAAATAGAAGAGTTAGAGAGTAAAAAATCAAAAGATGAACTTGATGAGTTACAGAAGCGATGGGCCAAAAACTCTAAATCGGTTGGCCCAGAGGAAGGTGATTCTGATGACCTGGATCTAAGTAATACAGATGCCAGAGCTCCTTCGAATATGGCTATTTCTATTTTTGCATCTTTTGAAGAAAATGGGGCGCTTTCGATTAATCTACCTAGGTTTGTGAAATTTGATTGGCAAGAAAGTGACGAGGCATTTGAGGTAAATGGCCGCTATTTAAAGTGTACTCAAGTTTGTAAAGATGCCCAAGGGGCTGAAAGAGAAAGAGGAGCATGGAAAAGGAGCTCTGCTTTTTTGGATAATTGTTCAGTTTCGATAGATAACAAAGAATTTATCCATGGGAAAAAAATTACTGTACCTAAAGAAAAAATAATAGCCTCGGGGTGTGCATTAGATCTCATTTTAGAAATCTATCCAAGAAAAGTTGGTGATAACTGGCTTCTGACTGTAGTTATTCGCAATGAAACTAAATCTAAAGGGAGTAAAGTGGAGGAAACTTTATTCCAGACCTATTTAGATTTAAGTATTTCAAATGGTGAATTCTCACCTTACCCTGAAAGTAATTCATCTCAAGAAAATGCAGATAAAGATGATGCATCCCTTAAGTTACTATATCGCGACTCTGCTATTTGGGCTATCGGCCATGGGTGTGCGGCGGGCTGGAATAATTCGAAAGGGCGTCCTACAAAAATATTTTTAGATGTATTTCCTGTTGCAGAACTACCAAGCATGACTCCTGATATTTCTGATAGGTATGACAATCAAATTATACTAAGTATGAGGGATTGCGCAGATATTAGTGACGATCAAAATGATGAAACATGGTCAGGTTTGAAAATGTTAATATCTGAGTTTGAGTACTGGATTGACTGTAAAAAATCTGAGATACAAAAGCTAGATGTTAGTCATAAAATAGTTGCAAAGGAGCACATCAAGAAATGTTTACTCTGCTTGGATAGAATGAAGGCTGGACTATCATTATTAGCTTCCGATAAAAACGTACGGGATTCGTTTAAACTTGCAAACATATCAATGCTCCTTCAGCAAATAGCTTCAAAACAAGTACATCATAGGCCGTTAGTATGGAATGGTCTTGATGATGTTACCCCTACAGGTGATAGGGTTTCCCCTTGGGATATCTATACCGGCCGTAAGGAAAGTGGGTATATTGGTAAATGGAGAGCCTTCCAAATTGCGTTTTTATTGATGTCTTTAAGGGGAGTTACAGAAGAGGATTTAACATCAAATAGTATTGATGACAGAGAATTAGTTGATCTCATTTGGTTTCCTACAGGGGGAGGTAAAACAGAAGCTTATTTAGCTGCAGCATCCTATTACATGTTTCACCAGAGAATGCTTATTAGCAGTAATGATACATTGAAGCGTGATGGCGTTAATGTCTTTATGCGATATACACTGCGTATGCTAACAACACAACAATTTCAACGTGCAGCAAGTTTAATTTGTTCAATGGAGCTTTTAAGAAGAAAGTCTTTAAGCGAGCCGTTAATGAATGGGCTAACTATTAAAGGTAAGCGTTTTTCATTGGGATTATGGCTTGGTTCTGCTGCATGCCCAAATAATATGAAAGATGCCAAAGAGAAATTTAAGGAATTTAAGAGGTCGGATGATTCTAATAGTTTAGGCAACCCATTTGTATTAACTGAATGTCCTTGGTGCAAAAGTCAAATCGGAAAAGCTTCTAAAAGTGAAAGACCTAAATTTATTAGAAAAGATGCTGATTGGAATAATTTAAAAGTAAAAGGCGTTGGGGTTTTTAATAATGGAATTTCCGATGATTTGTTATTGAAATGTTCGGATGTTTCTTGTGAATTTGGTGGGAGAAGAGGTGAAAACTGGCTGCCAGTTGAGGTTGTAGATGAGCGCATCTATAAATATCCCCCTTCTATGTATATTGCTACAGCAGATAAATTCGCAATGTTAGCCTATAGGCCTGCTGCGGGCTCTTTATTTGGTAGGAAAATATCAGGTGAGGAAGTTGTTCAACAATATAAGCCTCCAGGGCTAATCATCCAAGATGAATTACATTTGATCTCTGGTCCACTAGGAACTTTATACGGTATTTATGAATCGGTATTTGAAGAACTTTGTACTTACAAATCTAGTTCTGGTAAATATATCAAGCCAAAGATAATTGCTAGTACGGCAACAATAAAAGGGGCGGAACAGCAGATACATAACCTTTACAATAGAGATCATTTACAATTATTTCCGAGCCCAGCATTAGATATGGGAGATTCTTTCTTTGGTCGATATGCTAAAGAGAAAAATGGCGACTTAAAGAAAGGTCGGATGTATTTAGGGGTGTTAGCAGAATTTGGATCGGTTCAAACAACTCAGGTACGTTGTTTCTCTTCTCTTATATTTCACGCCTCTTGCCTTAGTGAAGACAAAAGAGATCCTTGGTGGACTCTGCTTTGTTTCTACAACAGTATTCGTGAACTTTCAGGCGGTAGGACTCTTTTCGACTCTGATATTCCTGCTAGGTTAAAATATCTATACTCAAAAGTTAATGCGCCCACTAGTAGTAGACGGTACGTAAATAAAGTTTATGAGTTAACCAGTCGTCTTTCTCAATCTAAACTTGTTGAATTAATGGATATATTAAACAAAAAGCATACTTCGTCAGGTAAAAGTGAGGCTGCAGATGTTTGTTTAGCGTCGAATATAATTGAAGTTGGAGTTGATATAGATCGTCTTTCTTTAATGTCAGTAATCGGACAGCCTAAAAATACAGCTCAATATATACAGGTTACAGGCCGTGTAGGACGTAAGTGGGAAGAAAGGCCTGGCTTAATATCGACGATATATAATCCATCCAAAAGCCGAGATAGATCTCACTATGAACAGTTTAATAGTTACCATGCCCGATTATATGAACAAGTTGAAGCCACATCCGTGACTCCTTTTTCCGAATCTGCAATTAAAAGGGCCTTACCGGGGGTCGTATTAGCTTGGGTCAGGCAAAATACAAGTACAGATATTAGAAATAAATCAGAATATAAAGCCGTGATTAGAAAATGTGAGCTACTAATATTATCTAGATGCAAATCTGTCCTAAGGGACGATATCCCATCTATGGAAAGAGCAATTGATGTAATTAATATCATAGTCGATGATTTAATTTTAAAGTGGGATAAAAACCCTCAAGAATGGGAAAAATTCCCGCCAAGTACTGATGATGAATACCTAATGCTCTGGCCTGGTCAGTTTTATAGCGAACCTCAAAAGAAAAAAGGGGTTTTTGTTCCGTCAAGTATGCGACAAGTAGACTCAAGTTCATTGTTAGAAATTTGTGAAGACTATTAAAAGGAGTTAATGATGTCAGGTAAAGAAATTAGAGCAGGCCAACTATTAGCTCCCTTTGGTCCAGGTAGTATTTATATCGATAGTTACGGTACTCCATTAATAGTCGGTGGTTTAGATCATTGGATGCAAGAGTACGTTGATGGGGGTTGGGAAAATTGCGAAGAACAAAATGAATTTTTAATTACAGAGGGACGGTTGTCAGAATTATTGCAAATGCCAAGGTTTTATACTCCTCCGCAATATAAGGCAGTAAGAAGAAATACTAAGCCTCCAGTTAATGCTAAATTGAAAGTTCCAGTTTTAAGGTTTCCTACATGGTATACAAATCAGAGTGGTGATTTAGTAAGGTTTACTCTTAATACAAAAGTATTATCTAAAGGGGAGTTTTGGAAGCCTGTTCGGTTTATTGCATTTTGCAAAAATGGACATATTACCGACTTTCCTTGGAAAGAGTGGATTAAGTGTGATTGTGATGACGTTACCCATTTGAAAATAAATGATTTTGGTGGAGCTGACCTGAACTCTATTAGAGTAACTTGTACAGAGTGCCATAAAACTAAAACTATGATAGGAGCAACATCAAGAGGTTCTGGTGATAGCCCATCAACGATGGCTAAGATGGGAATAGACTGTCCTGGATGTAAACCGTGGCTTGGTACACTAGAAAAAATGGACGATTGTGATGAAGAGTTGATAGGTGGCTTGATAAATCAAACCAACTTATTCTACTCAAAATTAATATCATCAATTTTTATTCCTCCATTAGAAACTGATGTTGAAACCAATGAGCTCCAAAAAATACTCTCTGAATTTCCTAAATTATTAGCAATAGCAAAGACATTTTGGAGCTTAGATAAAGATACTATGTGCTCAGCATTAAGGCCAAAGATTGCTGGAATCAATCCAGATTTAAACTACTCAGATGAGAAAATTGTCAAAGCTTTTTGTAATTTGACAAGTAAAAACCCCAATATTGGTGCGTCTCCCAAACAACCTTCGGAACCCGAAAGTTCTATGCTTTCATATAGGAGAGTTGAGCATGAATGTTTAAGCTTAGCTATATCCTCAGATCCTGATGAACTTCGGATTATCCCCTCTACGCCTCCTAATACATTGAGTAAATGGATTTCAAAAATAAATCTTGTCGAAAGATTAAGGGAAACAAGAGTATTCTTAGGCTTTGATAGGTTAGAACCGCAGAATGATGAGCCCCATATTATGGCTAAAGGTGCTATTAAACAACTGTTTAAGGATGCTCCGGGGGAAATGGATTCTTGGCTACCTGCAACAAAGTCCTATGGAGAAGGGATCTATATTGAGTTCGACAATCAGAAAATAGATGACTGGTTATTAGAGAAAGGTAGTGAGCTTTATAATCGAATGGATGATGCACTAGTAACTAGATTATCAGATTACTGGATGATTTTATCTCCCAAAAAAGGTGCTACAAAAGAGTGGGCTATAAAGTATATGCTGATTCATTCTATAGCCCATCTATTGATTAAGGAGCTAGTTTATCTGTGCGGATATAGCACAGCCTCATTAAAAGAAAGATTGTATATATCTAATGACCTGGACTCCCCAATGTCATCAATATTGATATATACAGCTTCCGGTGATTCAGAAGGAAGTTTGGGAGGCTTGGTAAAGTTAGGACATCCTGATATTTTTGGGAATATCTTTACTAAGGCTATAGAAAAAGGAGCTTGGTGTTCTACCGATCCTGTCTGTTCAGAGAGTGTAGGAGCTAAGGGATCATCATATTTAAATTTAACGGCTTGCCAAGCTTGTTGCTTGTTACCTGAGACTGCCTGTGAAGTTATGAATAACGGATTAGACCGGACTCTTGTTGTTGGCACACCTGAAAACCGTGATATAGGCTTTTTCTCAGAGCTAATGAATCAATAATGTGAGGGATGATTTTTATGAACTATTCACTTGAAGAATATTATGACGATAACTTTACAACAGGTGATATTGAAACGCCTTCATTGTCATTGTTGAACTTTATTGAACAAACAAGTACCGAGTTACTTGAATCCGGAATTATAGAAGGGATAGAAATATATCAATACATGACGGAAAAAGGCAACCGAAAACCTAAAAGAGTGGATGGGTATTGGCTAAATGAAGATGG
>NZ_JAUORW010000074.1:0-505 GCF_030548245.1 Psychrosphaera sp. 1_MG-2023 | reverse complement strand
TTTGGCACCAAATGAGTCAGAGAGAAGATACTGGCTAAACTATAAAACCGTGGCCAAAAACAGTTGACCACTACACACGGCTGCTTCACTGAATGCCCATTTAAGATGACCGTTTCCAATTTTATTGCCACTTGTGCCGTAGGTTTTCCCAGCGGATTCAGCCTTACATTTCACTAATCGAGAGTAGGAGGCAAAATTTTGTACGGACTCAAAACGGTTGATATCCCCAATCTCATATAAGATAGTCATGGCTAGGATTAAACCAATGCCAGGCACCGTTCTGAGTTGAGCATAGTAGTCAGGTCGATGTTGCTTTGCTTTATTTTCTAAAAAACATTCTAGTTTTTTTAACTCTAGGGCATAACTTTCGAGAATGACTAAATCAAAGGTTACGTTTCGCTGAACCACCTCATCGTCATAGCGGGATCTAAACTCATCCCTGACACATTTATTCTTCATGTTTAACTCAAGAGCAGGGTAGTTGTATTGGCTATTCGTGTTTACA
>NZ_JAUORW010000073.1:0-505 GCF_030548245.1 Psychrosphaera sp. 1_MG-2023 | reverse complement strand
GTCATTCCTTTTGTTGGTTAGGGGCACTACGACTAAATGGATTTAGGAGGTAGAGCGACGCAGGATGCCAAAGCCGAGACATTCATCGGTTAACCTTACGAAGGCGCTATTCAAGTCAGTTGGCTCATAAGTCCAGTTAGTTTCAGGCTCAGCTAAGGTGTAAACAATTTTGCTCATTGTTAATGCGCACCAATGGGGTGTCTAATCAAGACCTAGTAGCTTATACAGCGACTATATTTACCTGCGATATGTTGCTTAAAACAAATAGGCCACAAATAACACGCGATAGTTCTTTCTTATCTAGTTAGGCGTTCAGCTCACCCCATTGTGCGACTTAAGCTTTTAAAAAACGTTCATCATCAAATACCGTTTTATTCTTTAACATGAAATAGACTGCTCGACCAAGCTTGTGTGCTAAAGCCGATAACGCTTTGGCTTTGCTCATGCGTTTTTGCAGTTTGTTTAGGTAGCGTCTAGCTTTGTCATTACCTCGTAAATAGAGCAC
>NZ_JAUORW010000072.1:0-521 GCF_030548245.1 Psychrosphaera sp. 1_MG-2023 | reverse complement strand
GGGCTCACCCCTTCTGAAATATGCGGTGGAAAGTGAGTATTAATACTTGCTGTCCACCTCAGGGCGTGTTGTTAGGTTTACGTGCGTCTAACTTCACTAAAACGCATAATATTAATATTCCCCTGAGAAGATAATTTACCACTTTTAATAATGATATGAAGCCTTGATAACAGCTGATCATATGTAATGTTGGGATCGAGTATTTTAACTTCCTTATTGGCCTTACTTATAACCATCGCTATTTTCGACCACCTTTCAGAAGTTTTTGCGTATAAAAGACTATCAACTTTTTCTAATAGTTCTGGAGATAATGTTTGCAGGTAAGCAAGATCGTCTTCGGTAATAATAGACTCAATTGGTTGTTCCATTTCTTGCACTCCTCTGTAACAACTCTGTAATGAGGCGAATATGACTAAACAAGTGATGATAAGCTTCATTGTAAACCTAACGCCCCGCTAAGGGGCAAATAATATGTTGGCTATAATGAGCGAGGGACGAGCAAAAGCCAACTGTTATTTGTC
>NZ_JAUORW010000071.1:0-532 GCF_030548245.1 Psychrosphaera sp. 1_MG-2023 | reverse complement strand
GCTGCATCTTCAAAGCTTATTACCTGTTTAGATTCACCCGATAATATTACTTTATGGCTTACTGTCGCCTGAAAGTTTTCGTGCGGATAATATCTTTCAAGATAACTAACAGTATCTGTAGTTGATGTACTTAACTGAGTCAAATCACCTTTAAGCTCTAATGTACCCGCTGTTAGCCAATCACCATTGTAGATATAATAAGAGGATGATGAATGTGTATCAAAACCGCCATAACGACTGTCCATGACAAAATCACCATGTACCAGTATGTAATCATCAACGTTTTCCATACGTAATACCCCTGAACTGTAGGTATAACCTGTTTCTGACTCCGTATCTGGTTTTTGGATGCGGTAATCACCTTCAACTTCTAGTCGGCCATTATTGACTAATAAATTACCGCCAGAATGAATCAAATTACCCTTTATTGTTAAACTACGGCCATTAAGGTTCAATGTTTTCCCTTTGAGTAATACATCACCATTAATTGTGTGGTCGTCAACTAAGGCAAAGTCCTGAGTTTCTATAGTCA
>NZ_JAUORW010000070.1:0-532 GCF_030548245.1 Psychrosphaera sp. 1_MG-2023 | reverse complement strand
GAAATCGTAGGTATCAAAGATACAACGACAACAACTTGTACAGGTGTTGAAATGTTCCGTAAATTGCTTGACGAAGGTCGTGCAGGTGAGAACATTGGTGCATTGTTACGTGGTACTAAGCGTGAAGACGTAGAACGTGGTCAAGTATTAGCGAAGCCTGGTTCAATCCAGCCTCACACTAAATTTGAATCAGAAGTATACGTATTATCAAAAGAAGAAGGCGGACGTCACACTCCATTCTTCAAAGGTTACCGTCCACAGTTCTACTTCCGTACAACTGACGTAACAGGTGCTGTTGAGCTTCCTGAAGGCGTAGAAATGGTAATGCCTGGTGATAACATCAAGATGGTTGTTGAGCTAATCGCACCAATCGCGATGGACGAAGGTCTACGTTTCGCAATCCGTGAAGGCGGACGTACTGTTGGTGCTGGTGTTGTAGCGTCAATCATTGCGTAATTTAAAGTCTCTTTAGAGAGAGTTTAAATCGAAAGAAGGTCACTTAGGTGGCCTTTTTTTATGGCTGAAATTTATG
>NZ_JAUORW010000007.1:0-263076 GCF_030548245.1 Psychrosphaera sp. 1_MG-2023 | reverse complement strand
TTAGCTCAGTTGGTTAGAGCGACGGACTGTTAATCCGCAGGTCCCCCGTTCGAGTCGGGGAGGGGGAGCCACTTCAAAATATCATTTACAATATATACCGTTTTATAGTTCCCCCTTAGCTCAGTTGGTTAGAGCGACGGACTGTTAATCCGCAGGTCCCCCGTTCGAGTCGGGGAGGGGGAGCCACTTCTTTTGGCTAAAATCACGATTCCCTTAAGCCATCGCAATATTTGTTAACAAACAAACTGTCCGCTATTCACTCTAAATTGTTTATTTAACTGACCTTTTCTGTTTAAATAAGTGCTTATTATTTCCACTGCATTTAAAATCAAATGCAAATACCCGTGCTGTTTGAGGGAGCAAATATGAATAAGCTGAGAAATCTGCTTTTAATTCAATTATTAACAGGACTTTTAATAGGTGTAGCTGTTGCCGGCGCAGGCCTCTTTACAATTTCTACATTAATACATAGCGAACAGCAGTATCATAAAGAATTGATCCAACAATTTTCTATTGGTAATTTAATTGATGAACCTAAATTGCTGTCCAAACAGTTAAAAGCATCAATTGAGTTTGAATATTTAACGATCAAAGATCGTGAAGGTCATGTGCTTTATAGCTTTAATAAAGCCCAAGAAGACATGCCTGTGTTGACCAGTATTTTGAAAGAAGCCGATTTGCACACCACACCAAAAACCTTAGCAAGCCCTGAAGGTTCGTTGTTAATAGACTTCCACTCTTCTTATGACGACATATTAACCCCTGCCCTCTCTGCGCTTATCGTCGCTATTTCAACGCCACTCATCATTGTCTTAATTAGCTTTTTGCTGTTTCGAATTTCAATGGGTCAAATTTTTAGACAAGTTGCGCAAGACTGCGCTAAAAATATTGAAAGTGTCATGACTGACAAATCTGAAGTAGAGCTACAGGAGTTACCTAAACAATTTAAATTAATTGAAAAATCAACGGCAAAATTAAAAGCCTTTTTTGAAAATCAATTAGTCGAATTTGAAAACTCTGCATCTGAATTAAAAACAGAAGCATATAAAGATAGCCTGACGAACTTGCCAAACCGCACACGATTTGTTGAAGAGTTTGAACAAGAAATTGGCCAGCCAGACAAACATAATCAATTTGGCGTCTTACTTTTATTGCGTGCGACGGAATTGCAGCATATTAACCAATCTAAAGGTTATCAGTCGGGTGATAAATACGTTAAGGGCATCTCAGATATTCTGGTCAGCGTGGTTGGTACATACTCTAACGCCAAACTCTACCGTTTAAATGGTTCAGACTTTGGCATGATTTTGCCAAATATTACGGCAAAAGAAGCAGACACTATGGCGCAAAATATTCACTCTCGATTGAACGAATATATGCGAATTTCTGAATTATCAGCTGTTGGCAGCATGGGCATTGTTACTTATGGTCATGGTAAACCTTTGGGCGAGTTACTGGCATCTGCCGATACCGCAATTAGTTTAGCGCAAACCAAACACGTAAATGCTTGGCATGTGCATAAAGACAACAACCTCGGTCAAACATCAGCAACCACATTTGGTAACCAAAATTGGCGTGCTGTTATTGATGATGTCATTAGCAATGGCAATGTCACTTTGCTGTTCCAACCAATTAAAGCGGCAAATCGCGGAACAAAAGCCTATTCTGAAGTTTTATCTCGATTTAAATCAGACGATGCGCAAGTGTTGCCGACAGCGTCATTTTTAGCTATGGCCGAAAAATTGAACCGCGTGGTTGAGATTGACCAACTCATAGTTGAAAAAGTCCTAGAGCTGATTAAAACGAAGAGCATTACTGACCAATTTTTTGGGATCAATGTAACGCCGGCCTCAGTTCACAATGACCAGTTTATGATTTGGTTGGAAAGAAAATTATTAAAAGAAGCGTCAATAGCGACAAAATTAGTATTTGAAGTGAGTGAGTTTGGCTTGCAACAAAATATTAATTCAAGTCGTCGTTTCATCAACATGATCCATCGTGCCGGTGCTCGGGTAACGGTTGAGAAGTTTGGCGTAGGTATTACATCCTTTAAGTTTTTCCAAGAACTTAAACCTGATTTCATCAAACTTGATGGCAGTTACACTCGCAACATTGAAGATGAAAAGAACAATCAGTACTTTATTCGTATGATCGTCGATTTATCGCATCGTATCGGTGTAAACGTACTGGCTGAGTGTGTTGAAACTCAAGAAGAAAAACACGTATTAGAGAAATTGTTTGTTGACGGTTGTCAGGGCTATTATTTAGGTAAACCTGGACCGTTATAGGTCATTCGGCCTTACTGTTATTATTGAACAACAGTAAGGCTTTGACAAAATCACATCCCAAGCATAAACCCGTCGTATTCTAACGAACAGACAGGTCTGCCGCTCAAATTCATTGTCGTTTTGAAACCCTAATGCGGATCCTATAATAATTTTTACATCACTGACTTTACCTGTAGTAAATGGCTTTATCCCTATAGTTCATCAAAAATTTAGCTTTTTTGAGTTGTTTCAACAAAATATTCCAATAACCAACCGATTCAACTGTTGTTAAAAGGTCGTTAAAACCGGATAATGTCGAGTGAATTTTTACGGTAAACTGATCAATGTCTGAATATTTTTTACTTCTCGTTAGTACAGTTCTGGTTAATAACTTTGTCTTGGTAAAGTTTTTGGGCCTTTGTCCATTTATGGGGGTTTCTAGTAAATTAGAAACGGCCATAGGCATGGCAATGGCGACAACGTTTGTATTGACCTTGGCATCGATGTTTTCCTACTTATTAAATCACTATATTCTTATGCCGATCGGCCTAGAGTACTTAAGAACCATCGCCTTTATTTTAGTTATCGCTGTTGTCGTGCAATTTACTGAAATGGTCGTTAACAAAACAAGTCCTAAGCTTTACCGTTTATTAGGTATATTTTTACCTCTGATCACAACGAACTGCGCTGTATTAGGTGTTGCCCTTCTCAATGTAAATGCGCACCATGGATTTTTAGAATCTATTGTATATGGCTTTGGCGCAGCAGTTGGTTTCTCAATTGTTCTCGTCTTGTTTGCGTCAATGCGTGAACGTTTAGCTTTTGCCGACGTTCCGCAAGTATTTAAAGGCTCCGCTATCGCAATGGTCACTGCGGGCTTGATGTCTCTGGCATTTTTAGGATTTACGGGGTTAGTTAAAATATAATGATTAGTGTATTTTATGCCTTGTCTGCTCTGGTTTTAATGGCATTAATTTTTGGTGCTATTTTAGGCTATGCGTCGGTTCGATTTAAAGTTAAAAGTGATCCATTAGTTGAACAGCTCGACCAGCTATTGCCTCAGACTCAGTGCGGACAATGTGGCTATCCGGGCTGTAAACCTTATGCCGAAGCCATTGCCAATGGCGATGACATAAATAAGTGCCCTCCTGGTGGCGACGCGACGATTAAACTAATCGCAGACCTAATGGGAGTCGAAGCCGTCTCGTTGGACGCCGCACATGGCGAAGAAGATGTTAAAAAAGTCGCCTACATTCGAGAAGATGAATGTATTGGTTGTACTAAGTGTATTCAAGCTTGCCCAGTCGATGCCATTGTCGGAGCGTCAAAAGTTATGCACACCGTTATTGTTGACGAATGTACTGGCTGTGATTTGTGCGTAGAGCCTTGCCCTGTCGACTGTATCGACATGGTACCGCTTCATACTGGAGCAGCAAATTGGAAATGGGACTCGCTTGTGATCCCAACAAAAACCGTAGCGTAGTCGGTAGGTAAATAGTGCAATCTGAACTCACCCTTATTGAACAAGTTAAACTCGGCAAGATCTGGGAATTTCCCGGTGGCATAAATCCACCTGAGCGAAAGTCGTTGTCAAACCAAACTGAGATTGGCAATTTTACCACTCATACTTTATATATCCCTATCCAACAACATATTGGTGTCGCCGGGAGCCTATTAGTAACTAAGGGTGAATCCGTATTAAAAGGTCAGGCATTAACGAGTCCTGGTGAAGGCCTTTCGTTACCAGTGCACGCACCAACTTCTGGTGTCATTTCAGATATCATTGACCACGTAGACGCACATCCGTCTGGTAAAACCGTATTAACTATTGTCCTTGAAGCCGATGGCAAAGATCTTTGGGTAAATAAAAACCCGCTGTTAAATTGGCAAGAACTCGACCGAGATACAGTGGTAAAGCATATACAAGCCGCTGGAGTTAGTGGACTTGGTGGCGCGAGTTTTCCGACCTACGTCAAATTATCTCCCCATAAAAATATTGACCTGCTCATTTTGAATGGCGTTGAATGTGAACCTTACATCACAGCCGACGACGTTTTAATGCGTTATCACGCCAATGAAATTGTCCAGGGTGCACAAATCATCCAGCATTTAATTGCAGCTAAACTCTGCGTAATTGCAATTGAAGATAATAAAACAGAAGCGATTGCTTCAATTGAAAAAGTGTTAGCTGACGTTGCTGATATTGAACTACGAATTGTTCCCACCAAATACCCTTCTGGCGGTGAAAAGCAGTTAGTTGAACTTATCACGGGTCTGCAAGTTCCTTCTGGCGGTATCCCGGCAGACATTGGTATTGTGATGCAAAATGTCGGAACCAGTTTTGCTGTAAAACGAGCAACAATCGATGGCGAAGCCTTGGTTTCTCGAGTAGTAACAGTAACTGGCGAACGGGTGAAAAATCCACAAAATCTATGGGTACCTTTAGGGACACCAATTAAAACATTACTGCAAAACGTCGGTTATTCTCCAGAAAAAACACCTCGATTGATAATGGGTGGACCTATGATGGGCTTTAATATTGTCGACGACATGATGCCGGTTGTGAAGAGCACTAACTGTATTTTGGCCCCTAGTAACTTTCATTTACCAGAGCGTGGTGTTGAGCAAAACTGCATCCGGTGTGGTCAATGTGCTGACGCTTGCCCTGCCGAATTATTGCCTCAGCAATTACAATGGTTTGCGAAAGCTGATGAACACGAAAAGCTTAAAGAATACGACTTGTTTGATTGCATCGAATGCGGTGCTTGTGCCTATGTCTGTCCATCACAAATTCCTTTGGTGCAATATTATCGAATTGCAAAATCTGATATTCGTCAGGCTGAAGAAGAAAAGCTCAAAGCTGAAAAAGCGAAACGCAGATTTGAAGTTCGTCAAGAGCGACTAGAGCGAGACAAGCAAGCTCGATTATTAAGGCATAAAGAATCCGCTGAAAAACGCAAAAAAGCATTGGCTCAAGACGGTAGTGCAAAAGATAAAATTGCAGCGGCCCTTGCTCGAGCAAAAGCCAAAAAAGCAACATCTGAAAATACTGATGATTTAGCAGCGAGTGATACACCTCAGGATAAAGTTGCAGCAGCAATAGCCCGCGCGAAAGCCAAAAAGTTAAAATCAAGTAAGGTATCTGTTGATAACTCAGCCGATTCAACGCCAGAAGCATCCCTAGAAACATCGCTAAAAGCAACGGATACGGCACCAACGACAAACCCTAATAAAGATCGTGTTGCCGCAGCTGTCGCTCGCGCCAAAGCGAAAAAGCTTGCCAAAGAAGAGCAAGAAAATGTCAAAAATGACGCTGAACTTAAAAACGAGACCGACCATAAAGGTCACACAGACGCTGCTGACAAGCCCGTCAGCGAAGCGCAAGTTGACAAGACATTAACAGCTGCGGAAGAACGAAAAGCCAAAGTCGCGGCTGCTGTTGCTAAGGCAAAGGCAAAAAAACAAAATGCGGCTGCCGATGGGCCTAATCAAGAGCCAACGTTAGACTTCGTCGATAAAGCAAATGCCAAAATATCTAATGAAGATAAAAAACGCTCAGCTGATGATGAAAGAAAAGCCAAAGTTGCTGCGGCAGTAGCTAAAGCCAAAGCCAAAGCCAAAAAGCAAGCAACTGAAAGCGAAAATTCAACCAATACTAGTGATAAAGAAACACCTGATTTAAACGTTGCAGACGATTTGAGTCAAACACCTGAACAAATTCGAAAAGATAAGGTTGCTGCGGCAATAGCTAAGGCCAAAGCAAAAAAAAATGCCAATAATGACACAGACAACGGGAGCAACAACTCTTGAGTTTACTCACTAATATGTTTGTTAGTTCCCCACATGGAAATTTAGGGTTTACAACAAATCAGATGATGCGGATTGTTGCCTATGCAACGTTACCAGGCCTAGCAGCACAAATTTATTTTTTTGGTTGGGGTAGCCTAATTCAAGCTATTTTGTGTATTAGCACCGCTCTTATTGCCGAAGCGGTGGTGTTAAGTTTGCGAGAAAAACCAATTCGTCGAACGTTATCCGACGGTTCTGCAATGTTAACCGGCTTGCTATTGGCACTGAGTATCCCGCCATTAGCGCCTTGGTGGATTGCCGTAATAGGTACTGTATTTGCGATAATCGTAGTCAAACAGTTGTATGGCGGAATGGGATTTAATTTATTTAACCCTGCGATGGCAGGTTATGTCGTGTTATTAATTTCATTCCCAGTAGCAATGACAAATTGGTTACCACCAACAGAATTATTGCAACACCCGATGGCTTTTGGTGATGCGTTTTTAGCAGTATTTACCGGCTTTACTTATGATGGTTACAATTTAACGCAGTTAAAAATGTCAGTGGATGGCATTACGATGGCGACACCGTTAGACCATTTTAAAACAGAACAAATTTTAAATTACACAACTACCGAAATACTTAATTCCCCTTTATATGGTGAATACGGCGGTACCGGATGGCTGGAAGTAAACCTAGCCTTTTTGCTCGGTGGCCTTGCATTGTTAAAACTGGGAATTATTCGATGGCATATCCCAGTTGCTGTTATCGGTAGTTTAGGGGTTTGTGCTTTGTTAGGAATTACTATTGCGCCCGATCAAACTTACCCACTAAGTTTTAGTCTGCTATCCGGCGCAACGATGTTTGCGGCGTTTTTTATCGCAACTGATCCCGTATCTGCGTCGACAACAAATCAAGGTCGTATTGTATATGGCTGCTTTATCGGCGTTATGATTTACATTATTCGAATTTGGGGCGGTTACCCTGATGGCATTGCATTTGCTGTGTTATTGGCAAATATGTGTGTGCCATTAATTGACCACTACACTAAACCGGTGACATACGGCCACAAACGTCGTCGGGAAGCTAAATCATGAAAAACAAATTAGCGTTTCTTAAAACAAAACAAAACGCCCTATTACTGACAAGTTTTGCAACAGTTTGTACGCTTGCAGTGTCGCTTACTCATATGTGGACAGCGCCGCTTATTGAGCAGCAAAAGCAGATAGCCGTGCTAAACAGTCTAAACGAGTTGTTAGATCCTGCAAAATTTGACAATAATCCTCTGTTAAATTGCACTAAATTAAGCGTACCTAAGATAACAGGCAGTGATTTGCCACAAACGTTTTATCGCGCCACATTAAATGGCCAACCTTACGCCACCGTTTTCCAAACTCGCACAGAACAAGGTTACAACGGGTTAATTGAGTTGTTAGTCGCTATTGATAATAACGGTGTCGTTCAAGGTACACGAACGTTAACGCATCAAGAAACGCCTGGTCTTGGAGACAAAATCGAACTTGCTAAATCTGACTGGATCTTAAGCTTTAACCAAAAGTCAGTTCGCAGTGAAGATGATGACAAGTGGAATGTGAAAAAAGATGGTGGTCGATTTGACCAGTTCACTGGGGCAACAATTACCCCGCGGGCTATAGTTAAGCAACTAAGACAGTCCGTTTTTCAAGCTCAACAAAATTTCGATAACATATTTGCCTCACCCAACGACTGTTTGGCTTCGTCAAATAAACAAAACCAGTCCTTAACAGCTAAGGAAAATAGTGATGAGTAATGACAGCAATGTCGCTGACCCTATCGATGATTTAGTCGATAATGACCAACCCCAGGCTAGCTCATTTGACTGGCGCAGTATTACCTTCCAAGGGTTATGGAAAAATAACCCGGCGTTAGTGCAATTGCTTGGCTTGTGTCCTTTGCTCGCGGTTACTAATAGTGTCACAAATGCGTTGGGTTTAGGTTTGGCAACATTACTGGTTTTGGTTGTCTCAAATCTAACAGTATCCCTTGTCAAAAACTGGGTTACAAAAGAAATCCGAATCTCAGTATTCATTATGATCATTGCGTCTTTTGTCACCATTGTGCAGTTGCTTATGAACGCGTATACCTATGAGTTATATTTATCACTTGGTATTTTCATTCCTTTAATCGTTACCAATTGCGCGATTATAGGACGAGCGGAAGCGTTTGCTTCTAAAAACCCTCCAAAAGAAGCAGCTCTAGATGGCTTAATGATGGGGCTTGGGTTCGCTATCGTCTTAGTCTTTTTAGGCGCGATCCGTGAAGTACTAGGCCAAGGTACATTATTTGACGGTGCTCACCTTTTACTGGGGGATTGGGCAAAAGCACTAAAAATAGAAGTATTTAAAGTAGACCAAGCGTTCTTACTCGCGATTTTACCGCCAGGCGCCTTTATCGGTATGGGATTTATTATCGCTGGAAAAAACTACATCGATAACAAAATCGCTCAACGTCAAGCAAGTTCGAAACCGAAAAAGTCAGTTACACGCGCCCGTGTTACTCACGTTAATTAGTAAAAAGATACGTTATGAATAAAGAAAAACGTTACGAAATCCTCACTCGGTTGCGCGCTAATGATCCGAACCCGACAACCGAATTGGATTTTACTTCACCCTTTGAGCTACTTATTGCCGTATTATTGTCGGCCCAAGCCACTGATGTAAGTGTTAACAAAGCAACGGCGAAATTATTTCCAATTGCTAGAACCCCAGACGAAATGTTGAAACTTGGAGTCGATGGTGTAAAACAACACATTAAAACAATTGGCTTATTTAATTCAAAAGCTGAAAACACCATTAAAACGTGTCGAATTTTGGTTGAACAACACAATTCACAAATACCAGAAAACCGCGAAGCACTCGAAGCTTTGCCTGGTGTAGGTCGGAAAACGGCAAATGTGGTACTAAATACCGCATTTGGTTGGCCTACAATTGCTGTAGACACCCATATTTTTAGATTATCCAACCGAACCCGTTTTGCCCCTGGGAAAGACGTGGTAGAAGTTGAGAAAAAACTTATTAAATTTGTTCCTAAAGAATTCAAAGTTGACGTTCACCATTGGTTTATTTTACATGGTCGATACGTTTGCACGGCTCGCAGACCTAAATGTGGTGCCTGTATAATTGAAGATCTTTGTGAATTTAAAGAAAAAACAGATTAGAGCAGAACCGAACACATGCCTGTTATTACCGCGATTTTTGCAGCAGTCCTTAGTGGCTACCTTTTTTATATAGACTGGCCTATTATCGCCGGTATTCTTTTAATTTTTGCAGTTGGGCTTTACCTAACGGCCAAACCAAAAAGAACCCTAGACTTTACCGATTTAACACCAAGTCAGATTGACGAGATCAAGCAGGGGAAACGCTGATAATGACCATTCTTATCGCGATAACCGGCGCTTCGGGTTCTGGTAAAACAACTTTAGCAGAAAAACTAAAAAGCCAATTGGGTTCAAAATACAACGTCGATATCATCAGCATGGATGATTATTATAATGCGCAAGACGACCTACCAATGGTTGAACGTGAGCGTACAAATTACGACCAGCCAGCGGCATTTGATTTACCTTTACTGGCGACTCAACTTGAGCAAATAAAATCCGGCAAACACGTTTATAAGCCTAATTATGACTTTACTGTGCATACCCGATGTCAGACAACTGACGTAATTGAACCTTTAGATATCTGCATAATTGAAGGCATTTTACCGATTTGCAATGACGAGTTAGCGCAAAGTTACGACCTCAAATTTTACTTGGATATCGCCATCGAAACCTGTTTAGAACGCCGAAAACGTCGAGATATAGTTGAACGTGGCCGGACCGAAGAATGTGTCGAAAGACAGTTTAAAGAAACCGTTATCCCAGGTTATAAACAATATATTGTCGCGCAAAAAGACCAAGCGGACATTTGTCTAACAGGTCAGGAATCGTTAACAACTGTTGCCAAAAAAATTGAGCAATTGCTTCCTTAGGACATCGCTTAATATAGACCGATAGTGGGTAAAACGAACAAAATATAGTCTCAATTCTATGGCAAGTTTAATTAGTTAGCATTGATATTAACTTGCCAATAGGCTATTAACTTGCCAATAGGCTATTAACTTGACAATAGGCTATTAACTTGACAATAGAAAGCGGAGCAATTCTTCGTATATCAAACCAAGTCCTAGTGAATTTTATTGTTCGTTTTAAAATGGCGCTAATTTTCACCAACTCTGACCCCACAGCTCCTCTTTGTCAGAGTTAAAGCGTAGAAACCCACCTAGATAAAAGATAGAATACATCACATTATTATGTGAGAAAACATTGGAATTTGACGTTGAAATTTACAAATAAAGAAGTGCTGATATTTGATTTGGACGGGACGTTAATTGACAGCGTACCTGATTTGGCACTTAGCATTAATCAGATGTTAAAAGCATTGAACATGTCTGCGTTTTCTACCGAGGTGATCCGCAGCTGGGTGGGTAACGGTGCAGAGGTTTTAACCAAAAGAGCCTTATCTGGAAATATTGAAATAAACCCAGAACTTGATCCTTCATTTGTTACAAAGGCCCTTACTATATTTTTAGACTTCTATGAAAAAAATGTTTGTGTAGACACCAGTGTTTACCCCCACGTTAAGGCGACTTTAGAAAGCCTTTACAGTAGCGGTTACCGGTTAATGATTGTCACCAACAAGCCTGAACAATTTGTTCGTCCAATCCTTGAAAAGCTAGGCTTAAACAACCTATTTGAAATAGTGGTTGGTGGCGACAGTTTGCCTAAACGAAAACCAGATCCAATGCAGTTAGAATACGTTTGTGACAAGCTATCTGTCTCGCCGTCAAAGTGTTTAATGATTGGGGATTCCAAAAATGACATTTTTGCCGCGACTGCCGCTAATATGGAAAGCATCGGTTTAACCTATGGTTATAACCATGGTGAAGACATAAACACGCACGGAGCAAGCCTAGTATTGGAGAGTTTTGCAGATATCCTTGGTTCTTTAGAACCTACAACAGTCGTTGCTCGTTAATGAAGTACCACGGCGTTTTCATCAATCGTAATCTAAATTCAAATAATAGCTAATCGTTTTGGATCAAAATACTAAACAATCAAATATCCGCATTGGTATCATTGGCGGTGGTGTCGGGGGCGCAACCATCGCATTGCAGTTGAGTAAGCAAGGTGCAAATGTTGTACTATTCGAAAAAGAAACGAGTTTAGTCAACGGGCCACCAATGTGTCACCTGCACGCCGGTGGTAATCTATATCGAGAAATTTCAGATCAGCAATGTATCGAGTTGTTAAAACAATCGATAAGTACAGTAAGACTTTATCGCGATGCAATTGACTATAGACCAACGATTGTTTCAGTACCTATTCACGACCAAGGTCACCCCAATGATGTCATTACGCGGCTAAAGAAGCTCCAGACTGAATATGCGAAGTTAATAAACACGGATCCAGAAAACCAAGTTTTGGGCCCAGCCTCGCAATATTTTACCTTGTTTGAACGTCAAGAAATCGAAAACCTGGCTCAGTTACCGACACCAAACCAACCCGAAACACCTGAGCAATGGATGATCGCCTTTGCCAAAAACGTCGATTTAACACAATTGAAGTTTCCGTTAATATTGGTCCAAGAATACGGGATCAGCGTATTCCGACTCGCGGCAATTACAAGTTTAGCGCTTGAAAAGAGCAAAAACTGTCAACTACTGACAAATACTAAAGTCACCTCTGTTACTCAAGATAACGCTAAGAATAAGTGGGTAATCGAAGCAGAACGCGAAGGAAAAAAACAGCCCTTTGAAGTCGACTACCTAATAAATGCCTGCGGTTTTCAAACTGGTACCATCGACGACATGGTTGGCCTGCTACCAAAACGTATGGTGGAATTTAAAGCGGCCTATATTAGTCATTGGTCTAGTCATCAGAATAATTGGCCTGAGATTATTTTTTATGGTGCTAGAGGGACCAAACATGGCATGACACAATTAACGCCATACCCTAATGGTTATTTTCAAATACATGCAATGACCCCTGAAGTTACCTTATTTAAAGACGGCATTGTTTCATCAAAATCAGGCAGCGCGCAGCCTCAACTGCCAACTAAATATTTAACAAAAATAAACAGCCAATGGGATCCGAAAATCATTAATAACCGAACCATTAAAGCAATTGGTAAAGTGGCTGGGTTTATTCCAAATTTTGGCGACGCATCGGTCGGCGGCCCTCCCATGTTCGGCGCACAACAAATACCTGGAGTTGATCCGACGTTACGGGTAGCCGACGTCTCTTTTCAACAAAATAAATATGCGAGATGTGAGATTGTTAAGGCGTCTTCCGCATTACCCGCGGCACATACCATTATCAATAATTTGATTGAGCAAGGGTTGTTGCCGAGCAACACTGCATTCAACAGCGTCGTTTCTATTAGCAACCACTTAACGGAATTGGAAATTAGTGAACGAGCAGAAAATCTAGCGTTAGAAAGAAATTTCCCACAAGCACTAGCTGGGCGAATTTGCCCAAATTAACAACGAGCAAACGCTGCAAATAGTAAAATAAAACGTCAAACCAGAGTCGTCCCTACGATTTTGGGGACCTCTATTAGTCGACTGAGAAGCGAAATAACCACTTTTAGTTAGTCTGATAGTAAAAGCTGTTGTCTGAAACTTTTTGAACAACATCGTATTTCAAACCGATATGGCTATAATCGCCAGAAGTTGGAATCGTTGAATTATGGTTAATTACAATCCCCCAGTGGTTATCGGCAATCCCACCAAAAATGATGTTAAGGCTCTCTTTATTTACCTTGGTGATTGCAGCAACGTTATACTTAGCCATTTGTTCTCTAAGAGCGTAAGTAGCCTCCGATAACGTCAACATATTGGGAGCTTCATCTAGTTTGGAAAGTTTAAAGTCACCAGACGGGACAAAACCGGCTTGTTTAGATGGATAGTAGGTAATTAGCCCAGCAGGACTATAAAACGTATTATTGATACGAAATACATGTAGCTCTGTTTGTTGGACAATATACAGATTTTTATTTTGTCTCAACATTTGAATTTCACTCTTTGAACCTGCTAAAAACTGCTTAATAAGCTCAATTCTTTGTTGTTTACATTTTGACTTTTTGCATATTGAAATACTAGGCAAATTGGAAAGTTGCTTCTGATTGAAATTCAAGAACCGACTTCCTAATACGCCAAAATTAAAATTTGCAAAGGCTTGCAAGTCGTCATTATTAACCAATTTTGTTGGGCGAATATCTAACAAACTAAACGGAAAGAACGAAGGGAGATATGCGAGTTGTTTGTCCGTCTTAGGGAGCATGTTGTCCGCATGCCTAAGCAGTTCTTTGTACTCGTTATTGATATCTTCATTGAAATAGGATGGCATACTTGCATTTACTGAAGTGGTAATTATTAAAGTACAAAACAATAAAACAGTTCTCATCATTTGTTATTCCAAATCCCTATAAATAAAGAGTCATTATAAAATTTCAACATAATACTACTAAACAAGGTAGGCTAGCTCAATGTCTGCAATTCGATCAAAACGTTCCCATATAGATAACTTCTGTAAATTTTTTATTACCCATAAAAACGCCCCGGTTGTTTATTGTCTTTTTTACGTCTAAAGCTCTTTTTTCTAACTTAACCTAAAAGACCATTTGAATACCAAAGGACGGGATAGGAATTTCTGGAAATTGATACTCGGGCTCCCGTTCTGTGTAATCTTCGTTATAGTCATATCCCGACAGGCTTTTTTGCCCATATAGGTTTAAAACTTCAAAATAAATATTGGTGTCGTTACCAAACATCTTAGTTTCGTAATCAAGTCTAATATCTAAACGATGAAACGCTTCTAAGCGTTCTGAATTAAAGTCGCCTTCATTTGGATCGTAGAATATCGGTTCTTGGCTTTCATCCGGTTGACCATTTTCATCTAACGGATAAACGGGCGTTGCACCGTTTATAGGGGTATACAAGGAACCACTTTGGAAACGCCAGCGCAACCCAAGTTGCCATTCGTTATTGATTTCATAGTTCCCAACCATGTTGACTATCCAAGGTAAATCATAGACATACCGAAAACTCTCATTCGTTATATTGTTGTTACGTTCGGTTTTACTGTACGCAACACTTAACCAGCCATACCATTTAGCGGAAATAGCTTTATTTAGTAGGAATTCAATACCATAAGCATCGCCCTGTCCTTCATTAACATAATTGTTGCCGTCGCCACCTTCTGTCGGGTCGCCGTATTCGTTAACTTGGTATTGTGGATTACTGACAATTAAGTCATCCATTTTTTTGTAATAGGTTTCTAAACTCCACGCCCAGTCAGATTCACCTTCATGCTCGATACCAAAAACATAATGTTTTGCTTTAGCCAGTTTTAGATCTGGAGAACCAAAGGTTTGGGAAAGATATTTATATTCACGGAACCACTGGTGATGTTCACCATAAGCGAGTTTCATTCGATAATCGTTATTTAGCTGATATCGAACCGCTAATCTCGGTTCAACAAAGGTTTCGTTTGTATAGTCGTTAGTACTTGCGGCAGCACCGAGTTTAAGTACCCAATCTTCTGCAATATCCCAATCGTAGTCGGCAAATAAATTAACAAAATTAACGTCTATCTTGGCTACTTCGAGTACCGAATCGGCATAATAGCTTGGCGGACACACTTCAAACTCCGGGTTACAAGGCTGTAACTTACCAGATACCGAATAGTCCACGGATTGTGATCGAAGCTCACCACCAATGGTTAACTCCCCGTACTCGACAGATTGGTTATTAATGACCTTCGCTAGATAATCTATGGTTACCGCGTCGAGATTAACTATCTGGCCAATGGCTAAGTCTCCGTTACGTTCAAGGCGGTTAACAATAAACTTAGTTTCACCGTAGTCAGAATAATTAGTCCAGATAACAGATTGGTTATGGTAGAACTGTTCAACGCCAATGCCACCAACTAAGTCTGGGTTTTGTTTAACTTCTTTTGACTCATCAGCAAACAAAATCCCGACTTCGTCATTTGAGCCTGTCGCCTGAACGACAAGCTTATTGTTGCCGTCGACATTATAAAGATATTTAAACTGGTAATCGTTATTAATTGGGGCTTGCGTGAACTGAAAATCCTCGTCATCCAAAAAATTTTCGATATAAAGATGAATTAAACTTTGACGATAGGCAAAATAAAATGCGGACTTGTCTGACAGACGACTTTCAACCAAAATACCCGTGCGAAGAAAACTTAAGTCCACCGTCGCGGTAAAATCCGTCATGCCTGGTTCACGCAACTTGGTGTCGATAACACCACCAATAGCGTCAGCAAAATCAGACTCCCACGCCCCTGTTTTTAACTCGAAGCTTTTAATTAAATTAGGATGGAATGTACTCACACTGTCATTATGGAAAACATTACCAATAGGCACATCGTCCGATTGATAATACATATCAAACGGTGAACTGCCTCTAACGGCGGGGGCAAACCCATTCGCCAACACAACTCCAGGTAAGCTTTCTACTGCTCTTATGGGATCATTACCAGCGCCTGGTACTTTTAATATTTTTTCTGAACTTAGCTCTAAACCTGAATCTTTAGAGCCAATGACCCGAATCTTTTCAACTTCTTCGACAACTTCCGTTTCTGCTTCTTCTGCACTTAGTGCCCAAGACAAACAGATTGTTGTTCCAAACACCGCTAGTTTAATGCTTCTTCCTACTACACTTTTATTCACGATTTCTTCCCATAATTAGTCGCGTGGCATATACATCGATTTACATTGTACCTTGAGTACGGTATTAGTAATTAATTCGATCATAATCCTAATTTATAAAAATCATATGTCACGTAATTCACTGTATTTATTTTCACTTATCATCCTCTGCTTGGCATTGGTTTCATGCGCCAATACTCCTAAAAGCATTATCGTAGTAAGCAAAGTTGAAGATATTCCAGACATAACAAAAATCTATCAAAAGTCATTAAGCCACTTAAAGGTTGGTATGACTACATATCAAGTTAACGCCTTGTTTCCAGAATTAGAGCGGGAATGTTATGCATCTGGTATTTGCCATTTTACGGTATTCATTGAGCAGCAGATTAGGTTAGACCAACGACTTACAGACCTGAATATTCTCTCTGGTTCGCTAATTTCATTGCTAGCGCTGACTTGCGCTTTGTCATCAGACACATGTGGCACCGCTCTGGCTGCCGCGGTCAATGTTGGCATTGCAACTTCTTTAGAGCACAAAAATATAACCGGCGATATCAATTCTCATAGTCTTGTTACGCTCGTCCAATTGATAAATACCAATACCATTGGTATGGATGGCCAAACCACGACTCGTTCAGGCTATTACTCGTCAGCAAATATCATGACACTACTGCAATGGATTAACATTGAGTTTGATCAAGGAAAAGTAACGTCATGGGCAATTAATGAACCACTTGAGCAGTACAAACCAAAGACCTTTAAAAACGAATTACCCGATTTAGAAGATGCGTTGTGAAAAAACACCCACAATGCGTACTTATTCACTTTTTTAGCATATTTATGATTGATATTTATTAATGTTTCTGTGATGATTGCGCCTTTAGAGTAAAATACCTAATTTGTAATATTATGACGAAAAACAAATCTACAATACCTTGCCTTGTTTTTGGCGCTAGCGGCTATGCTGGCGTTGAATTAGCGCGCATGATAAACGGTCATCCTGCACTTGAACTTCATTCACTTTTTGTGTCTGCTAATAGTGCTGATTCAGGTAAAACCTTGTCTTCTTTGTATCCTCAGTATACTGGTATTATCGATCACGTTTTAGTTGCAGGTACCGATGAATCAATTGCAACTCATCTCACAGAATTAAACAAACACACTAAAGCATTTGTTTTCTTAGCGACACCACACGAATTTAGTCACGACATCGCAACATCACTCACGAGTGAAAATGTAATCGTATTGGATTTATCTGGTGGCTTCCGCCTGCAGGATAAAGCTTTATATCCTGAGTATTATGGCTTTGAACACAAATTCAGCGAACAACTCCCAGCAATTCCCTATGGGCTTGTTGAATGGAATGCAAAAGCCTTAATCGGTAAAAACCTCATTTCATTGCCAGGGTGTTACCCGACAGCATCGCAGCTTGGTTTATTGCCATTGACGACAAATCAGTTATTAACTGACACCTGCAAACCCGTAATCAATGCAATTAGCGGTGTAAGTGGTGCCGGCAGAAAAGCCAATCTTGGCACCAGCTTTTGCGAATTGAGCTTAAAACCTTATAACTTGTTTGTTCATCGTCATATGCCTGAAATCGAACAAGGTGTTGGTAGAGAAGTTATATTCACGCCACATGTCGCTAATTTTGAACGTGGTATTTTAGCTACGATTACGGTGCAGTTAAAAGACGACGTGACTAATGATGATATAAATAACGCGTTTTCAAATGCCTATGACGACCAACCTTTAGTTAGATTAAGAGATACAATTCCGACGATTAAGGATGTGGCATACACACCGTTTTGCGACCTTTACTGGCAGAAAAAAGGCAATGACCTGATTGTCGTTAGTGCAATAGACAACGTGTTAAAAGGCGCGGCTTCCCAAGGCATACAATGTGCTAATATTTTGATGGAATTGCCGCAGGAAACTGGACTTTTAAATCAGGTAGGTGGTAACTAATGACACCTTTAGTATTAAAAATTGGTGGTGAAGCACTTACTAATCAATTGGCTTTGGATGAATTTTTAACGCAAGTCAAAATCATCCAAAAAAGCCGCCCAGTGATCATTGTTCATGGCGGCGGTCCGCAGGTTGAAGACGTAATGGCAGCAACCAATTTATCAACGGAAAAAGTTGACGGTGTTCGCGCGACTCCATTAACTCACCTTCCGTATGTGATTGGCGCATTAGCAGGTATTGCCAGTCAGCAGTTACTAGCCGCATGTAAAAAGAATGGCCTTAATGCGGTTGCGTTAAGCCTTGCCGATGGCGATTCATTTACAGCGACAGTAAAAGACAAAAAACTTGGTGCAGTTGGAAAAGTAGAAGCTAAAAGCAACGAGACGTTCACAACACTATTAAATAGTGGTCACCTTATCGTATTAAATTCAATAGGATGTAACGACAGTGGCGACAGCTTAAATATTAATGCCGACGACGCTGCTGTTGCCGCCGCACAAGTGGTTAATGGTGATTTATGTTTATTGTCTAATGTCCCGGGCGTGCTAGACCAAAACAAACAAAAATTTGCAACATTAAATCGAGAAGAACTCGACAAGCTGATAATTCAAGGAGTAATTAGTGACGGCATGGTAGTGAAAGTTAACGCTGCCCATCAAGCCGCTCTAAGTTTACGACGACCTGTAAATATTGGAAGTTGGCAGGACTCTTCTGCACTCAAAGAAATTTCAGAGGCCGGTGAAATCACCCTAGGCACTCAGATCCAAATTTAGAATTCAGGTAATCATTATGAGCAATAAAGTACAATCAGTATTAGGTGACTTAGACCTAACAGCAGAACAAGCAGCAGACGTAATCGCCCTTGCAATCGACATGAAAAAAACACCGGAAAAATACGGTGATGCCCTAAAAGGCAAGTCTGTTGCAACTATATACGAAAAACCATCATTAAGAACTCGTGTCAGTTTTGACGTGGGCGTTCACAAAATGGGCGGTCACGCCGTTTATCTAGACCAACAAAACGGTGCGATGGGCAAACGCGAAGATGTTGCTGACTTCGGTGCTAATTTGTCTTGTTGGTGTGATGCAATCGTTGCACGCGTAATGGACCACAACACTTTGGTTCAGTTGCAACAAGCGGCATCTGTTCCTGTTGTCAATTCGTTGTGCAACCTATATCACCCATGCCAGGCTTTAGCGGATTACATGAGCTTGCATGAATTATTTGGTGAACTTAAAGGCTTAACCTTGGCTTATATCGGTGACGGTAATAATGTAACACATTCACTGATGTTGACCGGCGCACAACTTGGCGTTAATTTGGTGGCGATATGCCCTGAAGGTTATACCGTTGATGCCGAAATCGTTTCGCAAGCGCAGAAGATTGCCGCTCAAAATGGCGCAACTATTACGGTAACTTCTGACTTAAATGCGATAGAAAAAGTCGATGCAATTTACGCCGATACTTGGGTATCAATGGGCGACGACAAAACGTTAGAAGATATTATCGATGTATTCCAACCGTACCAAGTAACGTCTGAATTAATGGCAAAACTTGGCGCACAGTATTTTATGCATTGCCAACCTGCTCACCGTGATGAAGAAGTGACAGCAGACGTTTTAGATTCTAGCCAGTCGATAATAATGAGACAAGCTGAGAACAGAATGTGGGCACAAAACGCATTGTTGCATACACTAATTGTAAAATAGAAATCAGTTCTTAGTTAAGAGCTAACAAAATTTGAAATAAAGAGATATTTAACATGGCTATTAAGCAAAACAAAAAAGTAAACAAAATCGTATTGGCCTACTCAGGTGGACTAGACACTTCAGCGATTATTCCTTGGTTAAAAGAAAACTACGAAGGTGAAAACGGTGAAGTTGAAGTCATTGCATTTGCAGCAAATGTTGGTCAAGGCGATGAAGAACTTGAAGGCATCGAAGCAAAAGCCATTGCATCAGGTGCAAGTGAATGCCACGTAATCGACCTACGTGACGAATTTGTTAACGATATTATTTTCCCAACTTTAAAAACTGGCGCTATTTACGAGAGTGAATACTTACTAGGGACATCACTTGCTCGCCCAGTGATCGCGAAAGCTCAGGTTGAACTTGCCCTTAAATTAGGTGCAGACGCGATTGCACACGGTTGCACTGGTAAAGGTAACGACCAAGTTCGTTTCGAAAGCACAGTAGCTGCGTTAGCACCTCAACTAGAAATCATTGCGCCATGGCGTGAATGGGACATGGAAAGCCGTGAAGATTTGTTGGCTTATCTTGTTGAAAAAAATGTACCTACCACGGCAAGTGTTACTAAAATTTATAGCCGTGACGCTAATCTTTGGCATATTTCTCACGAAGGTGGTGAGTTAGAAGATCCATGGCAGGAGCCAACAGACGGCGTTTGGACTTGGACAAAATCGCCAGAACAAGCACCTGACAAAGCAGAATATGTTGAGTTAAGTTTTGAAAATGGCGAGCTAACAAAAGTTAATGGCACTGCATATTCAGGCGTTGATGCAATTACAGTGCTAAACGACTTAGGTGCAGAACATGGCGTTGGTCGTATCGATATCGTTGAGAACCGTTTAGTTGGTATGAAGTCACGTGGTTGTTACGAAACGCCTGGTGGCACAATCTTATTCAAAGCATATAAAGGCCTAGAAACGTTAATTCTAGACAAAGAAACGCTTAAATACCGTGAGTCACTTGGCCATGAATTTTCGCACCTTCTTTATGATGGACGTTGGTTTACACCGCTTCGTGAAGCTATCCTTGCCGGCGCAACTTCATTAGCGCAAGACGTCACCGGTGACGTCGTGGTTAAATTGTATAAAGGAACAGCGTCAGTCGTTAAACGTCGTTCTCCAAACAGTTTATATTCAGAAGACTTCGCGACATTTGGCGCGGATGATGTTTATGATCAAAAACATGCTGAAGGGTTTATTCGTTTATATAGCTTGTCTAGCCGTATTAAAGCGATGACCAAAAACAACCAAAAGTAATTTAGATGAAAGCGATATGACAGGGTTAATTTCACTGTCATATTGCTTTGTTATTGTAAGCCTAGTTTAATATAAAATTAGTTTCCCAATCTTCGGAGTAATGTATGAGTTTATGGGGCGGCAGATTTACTGAGGATTTAGATCCCTTTTTTAAGCAATTTAATGACTCTCTGCCATTTGATTATCAGTTAGTTGAGCAGGACATTGTCGGCTCAAAAGCATGGGCGACAGCCATTTGTGAAGCAGGTGTTATTTCAGAAGCTGAATTAACAGACCTCAAAGCTGCGCTTGATGAATTACTGAATGAAGTAAGGTCAGGCCAGAAAAAAATCACTGATGATACCGATGAAGATATTCATAGTTGGGTTGAACGAAACTTAATTGAAAAGGTCGGTCAGTTAGGCAAAAAATTACATACCGGTCGCAGTCGTAACGACCAAGTCAGTACAGATTTGCGTTTGTGGTGTAAAACCACAGGTGAAATGCTGCAAGACAACTTAAAAGACATTCAGCAAACATTAATTACGATTGCGAATGATCATACTGATACTATTATGCCAGGTTACACGCATCTACAGCGTGCCCAGCCAATTAGTTTCGGTCACTGGTGTATGGCCTACGTAGAAATGTTTTCGCGTGACCTAAGCCGTTTACGTGACGCTTTATATCGTCTGAATTTCTCACCATTAGGCTCAGGTGCTCTCGCCGGAACAGCCTATCCAATTAATCGTGAATCATTGGCTCAAAACCTCGGTTTTAATGCGCCAACATTAAACAGTTTAGACGCCGTTTCAGACCGTGATTTTGTTTTTGAATTGATCAGTGCGGCAAGTTTAAGCATGATCCACCTGTCCCGTATGGCAGAAGATTGCATCTTCTATAATACTCAGGAAGCAGCATTTTTAAGCTTCGGTGATGCCGTTACAACAGGATCATCTTTGATGCCTCAGAAGAAGAACCCAGATGGTTGGGAACTTGTTCGTGGTAAAACAGGCCGAGTATTAGGGGCATTAAATAACATCGCCTTTTTACTTAAATCTTTGCCACTGGCTTACAACAAAGACATGCAAGAAGACAAACCTTGTTTATTTGATGCATTAACAACCTGGCAAAACTGTTTAGTTATGGCAAACCAATGTTTAATTAACATTAAAGTTAATAAAGACAATATGTACAAAGCTGTATTAAAAGGCTTCTGTAACGCCACTGAACTAGCCGATTACTTGGTATCTAAAGGCATGCCGTTTAGAGACGCGCATGACGTTGTTGGCGAAGCTGTTCGTTTTTGTATTGAACAAAACTGTACGCTAGAAGCTTTGAGTATCGAGCAATATCAACAATTTAGCGACTTAATTGCCGATGATTTATACCCTTGGCTTGATCCGCTCAACGCGATTAATCAGCGTAACGTCACCGGCGGTACTGCGGTTAATCAAGTTCGTAATGCAGTTGACTTCTGGCAAACACAAATCACTCAAGCTGATAAAGTTGTGATCCGTGACGCACGAATGACTGACGTTAACGAAATTCATGACATTGTTGCCGTTTGGACGGAAGCTGGGGATACTCTGCCACGAACAAAAGACAGTATCATTCATGATATTCAAGATTTTGTTGTCGCAGAAGATCTTTCAAATCCAGATGAACCAAAAATTATTGGTTGTGCGAGTTTGTACATCTATCAAACTGGTCTTGCAGAGATCCGTTCTGTAGGTATTACGCCAAAAGCACAGGGCAAACGTATTGGTCAACGACTAATTAGCCGAATATTGCGTCATGCTCAGGCGATCCGATTAAATAAAGTAATCGTTCTAACCCGTGTACCAGAGTTTTTTGGCAAACAAGGTTTTGTCCCAACAGCAAAAGAATCTCTTCCTGAAAAAGTTTTAAAAGACTGCGAAGCGTGTCCGCGTAAAGATAATTGCGATGAATTTGCAATGGAACTCAATATTGGTAAATATGCGGTAGGTTTTACTGAAGTGCCATTGGATATGAAAACCGGAACAATCCGTACGGCTTTTGTTGAGTCTTAACATCAAACTCAACTAAATAAAGCTCATAAAAAAAAGAGTATTAAACATAAGTTTAATACTCTTTTTTTTACATTGAATTTAGAAAATTAAGTTCTGAGCCAATTGTCTAAGCAAGTTGCTATTAGTGACTAATCACCAAATAAATCAGGGGTTGGATCAACCGTAACGGGAATTTGTTGCTGGCGAATTTCAATCTGCTTTTTAATCCAGCGAATTTTTCGAGATTTACATAACTTAATAACGTGACGTTTTCCTTCATCACTAAGCTGCATCCACTGATATCGTTCATCGCGGTTACGAAAACACCCTTTGCAAAAGCCGTTTGTGCCATTTTGACAAACGCCGATGCATGGGCTGGGGATGTGGAAAAGCTCTAATTGTGGCATACACAGAGTTTAATTTAGACACGCGGCCTACGCAAGGGGATTGCGTCACCGATTATATTCGTATTTATTAGACATAAAAAAACCCGCTAGTGCGGGTTTTGATGATCCAATGTGGATTTATTCAATAAGGTCTGTAGGAAATGAAGCACGAACTTCTTTCCATACTTTACCTGAGTCAATACCATACTTTCTAATTAAGTAAATTGCTTCATCGTGTTTGCCTTCTTTTGCAAACATTTCAAGTTCTTTATAGTAGTTTTTGGCAAGTACGCGGGCTTCATCTGTAGAAAAATAGTAGCCGGCAATTTTTGACCAAAACCCTCTAAATCCATTTAGAACTAAGACATAAATGGCATTACCTGACGCATGGGCTAATTCGTGATTAAGATAATAATCCATATCCGCAAATTCTTGCGGGTGGTCTGATACAGTCTGGGCTTTTTGTGCTAATTCGATAACTTTCTCAGGATTGTTTTTAATCGCAGCTCGAATATAAATTGCACTTAAATTTGTTCTAGCAGACAACAGTTGGTCAATTAAATCTGCTGCACTATCAATATCAAGCTTAGCAAGCGTTGATAGAATATTGACGCCACAGGTTTCCCAAAAGTTATTAACCTTAGTTGGTTTACCATGTTGAATTGTAAGCCAGCCATCTCTAGCTAGTCTTTGGAGAACTTCACGTAATGTAGTGCGTGTCACGCCAATCAATTCTGATAATTCGCGCTCCGCTGGTAAAATAGACCCTGGAGGAAATCGATTGTTCCAAATTGAGTCAACAATGTATTCTTCTGCAAAACCGGCCGGACTTTGTGCTTTTATTATTTTCATTCAGCTATCTGCTTCTATTGGGTGACTGGACTGATTGTACCAGATAAGTCCTAATGCACAACCACCTATTTTGTTAGATTTTATGTGTTTATGATCCTTAGTGAAGGCCGGTGTTAACGGTTTAATAGATTGGTTTTTCCAAATGATATGACACTTAATATTCTAGTCGTCTAAATTTGTGAAAAGTTTGACATGTTTTCTATCAAAAATTGCATACTAAAACTAAGTTTAATTTCAAATTTGTTCCTAACATACAAAAGGCCCATCCTAATTGATGGGCCTTTTAATAATTAACTCAGTAATTAGTCCTGTTTTAGTTTGTACCTTTGACGAACTAATCCAACAATGAATACACTCATCAGGGCAATAGCAGGCGGCTCAGGAACATCTGTCGTTGCTAATGATGGGGTAATATCATCACCAAGTATGTTATATGCATAGCTCAATTCAATGTCGAAGTTATTAGTTGCTAAATTTCCATTAACAAGAAATTTAGCTGAGCCTAAAAAGACATCGGTTCCGATATCTGCGGCCCAACCGTCGTCATAAAAGAAACCATAAAGATCAAATACACCGTCAAAATCAATATCTTCACCGTCTGCAAAGACATGGTCAACAACTAAATTATTGGTTTGAAAACCAATCATATAATCGCCGTAAAAATCATCCCAGGTCAAAGTACTGACGTCATAGTTTAAAGCAAAACCAAAATCAAATAGATCAGGGTTTGTGTTATATAAATGAAACTCCACAATGAGATTACCATCTCCATCGATGGATTCACTCGCTATTAAGCCTGCATTTGCGTTAAACGCCATAGCGGCCATCAATGAAAATATCGCTATTATTTTCTTCATTATGTTTACCTTTTTAGTTAGAAGAACAGTTTTTGTTTGAGCAAAGCTGCGTTATGCCACGGATATCACGGACATCAATTAGACCATCGTTATTAAAATCAAAACGTAGGTCACTTATTTGCTTTCTTAATACTGCAGTGCGGAACAACCGAATATCATTTAGATCTACGTCAAAATCTTTATCCATATCGCCTAATAGAGCGGCGCTTGCATCATATGGATATGCGTCGACAGTATCTTCAACTCCATCATTATCATCATCCGAATCGACAAGGTCTGCTAAACCATCATTGTCATAGTCAGCACCTATAGTGATGGGTGAAATTCGACTACTTCTCTGTTCACCGTTCTCCGTCGTTCCAAAGCGTGTCAATAACTGATAGAAGTGACCTTCATTTAACTGATCTGATGGCGTTAAGCCATCTAAAGACAGAGTGACCACTGATGTACCGGTTTGCATGCCAATTGCGTCGTTGTCGTAAACATTTAGATTATTCACAACTTGGTCGTCGTCGGTCATTTCCAGTAGCATATACTCAATGCCAGAAAACTCACTTGTGATGGTATTGTTAGAACCTGCCTCAAAATTAGTAGTAACCACTAACTCACCACCAACAGCATAAATACTAGTGGTGTGCATATCTGGGTTTACAATACTAAGGCTTGGTTCAATAACGGGAGTATTCTGAATCAAGTGTGTAAAAGTTAAGGTATCACCAAACCACATCCACCCGTTGCCAGCGGCCGACGTTGCCTCAACTCGAATGGTGTGTTGTCCCTTAGTTAAATAAACTTGTTCTACTAAAACAAAGCTATTGAACGTTGCTTGACTGCCAGTGAAAATCGGTACTTCCTGTATAAGTTCGCCATCCACATATGTGGCCGCTTGGGAGTTAGCATTCTGGCTAGACGCTACCATTGCAATGCGATAGTAACCGTCATTTGGGAAATCTAAGTGGTAATCCACCCAATCTCCGTTTTGGTTGCTATCTGTCACTGTGCGTCTATCTGTCGGAATGCCGCGCTCACCAATCGTTACCCCTGCAACACGTCCACCGGTGTTATCAAACGACTCAGCTTCAATCGTAAAGGCTTCGCCTTCAACTAAATCATCGCTCGGGATCGGCTCCTCCGGATCAGTTGGTGTTTCAGGGTCTACTGGATCAACTAGTATTGCAGATTCTGCTATCACAATAGGCGAAATGTTCGTTAGTATTTGGGTGCTACCGTCAGAAGATTTAAATCTCGCGGTAAGATTATAATAATGTCCTTCATTGAGTGCAGAGCTCATCATTAAATCGCCCTGTGTTGGGTGCACTAATGGCAAGCTCACAGTTAAAGTACCGCTTTGCTGACCGATGGCGCTTGTGTCCCCAACAACCACTCTTTTCACTTGAGAACCGTCTGCTCTCAGTTCTTGCAGAATAAACAATAAGCCACCAGTTACCCCACCGAAGCTGCTCTCGACAACACTGTGACCCGTTCCCGCTGAATACGTTGCCGTCAATTCTAAATCTCCACCATAGGCATAAACGGAATTGATGTATTTATTAACATCATCGACTTCGAATAAAGGCTCAGTTGGCGTTTCTGGATCAACCGGTTCTGTAGGCGTATCCGGGTCAGTTTCATTCTCAGCGATAATATTGATAGGGCTTATGCCAGGGATTGCATAAGTGCCACCATCACTAGAGACAAACGCGGCAAACAGGAAGTAAAAATTACCAGCTGGTAAATCAGCAGAAGGCGTGACACTAGATAACGAAATGTCGGCAGTTGCCGTTCCAGACTCTTTACCAATAGTAGAAGCGTCATAGGCTACATAATCATGAACAAGCTCCCAGCTCGACGTCATCTCCCGAAGGAAAAACTTAACCCCACCATTACCTGTTGTCACTGTTTGGTCAGTCCCTGCGTGGTAGGCTGCCGATACGGTCAACGTTTCTCCGGTTACGTAACTGGTAGTCAGGTATTTACTATTGTTATCGAGTGCTAATGATGCAGCCACTGCCGGCTCTTCAGGTTCTTCTGGTAACTGCGGCTCTAGATCAGGTGCTAGCTCAGGGTCTAATGCGCTTAACATGACAAAAGTTAACTTATCCGCATTCCATTGCCATTTTCCGGCCTCCCCTACACTTTCTATACGGATATTGTGAGTGCCCGCAGAAGGAATAAGAACGTTTTGACTTATTACCGTCGTTAACATCGAATTCCAATCGCCTGAGGTTGGGATTTCGGCTGTGCCTGCAAAAATACCATTAACATAAACAGCTGCACCATTAATAGGTGCGGTAGGCGTCCCCGCATCTAAAGCGAGTTGATATACACCAGCTTCTGGGAAATCAATCTGATAATCAGCCCAGTCACCCGATTGGTTGTTGTTAATGCCAACTTCATTCGATGAAAATCCATCGAACGCACCGCCCGTGGCAACCAAAGACTCAGCTTCAATTACAAAACCTTGGGTGTTGATGCTCGAGGGCTCAATAACATTAACAATGATGGATTTTTGATGACTCCCATCATTTGAGGTGACCGATACTGTGGTTGCTCCAGGTCCAACAGCAGTAATAAGCCCATTGGCATCGACCGTCGCAATTGTGTAGTTATTAGATTGCCAATTCACCGATAGATCAGTGGCATTGCTTGGCGTAAATTTCAGGTTAGCTTGGAAAGTACCAGGCAAAACAATCACAGCATTTGAGACCAAATCAATAGAAGTCAAAGGGATTTCTGCGACCGTAACCGAAACTTGGTCAGTAATATTGCCATCGACAGTCGTGACTGTGATTACAGCGTTACCATTGGTATTTGCAGTGATTACTCCTTTACTATCAACCGATACAACCGACTCATTTGATGAATGCCAAACTACGTCGTCAATCGTCACATTGTTAGGTGTAATAACATGATTAAGTTTTAATGTTTCATTTAACGCCAAGTTAATCGCATCTTCACCAATTTCGATACTGTTTGGCGCAACGGTAATGACTGTCACCTGATGCTCGGTTAACAAAGGACCTTCTTCTGTTACTGCAGAAATGGTTACTTCTCCAGGACCAGTTGCGGTTACTAAACCATTTTGATCAACAGACGCGATTGTCACATCTGAGGTTGACCAATGTACTGTCCTATTAGCTGCATTCATTGGTAAAACATCAGCTGTTAACTTAATAGTTTCACCAAACAAGACACTTGATTCGCCTGTTATCGTTAATTCAGATGGTGAATTACAATCATTACATTCCTGCGGCAGACTTCGGACGATCTGTTGTTCGGTTTCCCAAATGGATAAACTAATCGCAGTAAATGCGCGAGCTGACGCGACGATAGCGGTGACTTCATTGTCTTCTTGCAGATACTCAAGTGGTACAGGAATATCAATTAAATTTAACGATACACTCGACTCATCAACTTCCGGGCCCATGTAGTCATAATGCTCTGTTGGTTGCCCGCTTGCATTTAGGTTAACCTGTGTTGGAACGTCAATAGTATGACCATTAATAGTAAAACTATTATTATTAGGTTTAGACGCGTGGAATGGATAAAACTCGGCGGCAATTCTTAATCTCGCTTCACCATGTTCCGGTACAACAACATCATTGATCTCACCGACCATATTTTGACCTAAGATACGGTGTATCTGGCCTTTAGCAGCCTCACCTTTTCCAGCACCAGATAAACTTTCGCCGTAAAACTTCTTCTCTACCATAGTAGAGGAGATTGCGATTTCTTCGCCGTATTCGATATCAAGAATAATTGTTGAGCCAGGCTCTAAAGTCACCGACTCTGGCAATTCATCTATCATCGCTTCTGCTAAAATTGGACGACCTAAATTGGTTGGGCTTAACCCTTCAGCCAAATAAGAATGTTTTACATTTACGCTCACTACTTGATTGGCATCGGCTCCTATGAATGAAAGGTCAACCGGAATATCGTACCATTCTAAATTGTTCAAAATGAGGTAGGTGTGTTTACCATCAACATACGCATCAACTTGAATATCAGGATCGCTAGAGTGAGTGTCTACTCGAGTTCCTTTAACATCTGACCATAATTCATACCATTGGATTTTATCAGTAACATACCAGTCTGCATTATCATAATTAGCTGAAAACACTTCATCAGTTTGCATTAGTGCGGCTTCGTAACGAATAGCTTCGCCATCAGGACCGGTTAATAATCCCCATTTACCTTTTATTGGTGCGAATGGCATCGACTTAACGACTTGTGATGGTCGAGTTAAAATCTGCATAAACATTTGGTTAAAGGTACGCAAATGTAACCAATCTGAATAACGATAGTCGTTTTCTAAAAATTCCAACTTACCGTGTTTCGACGCAATCGCGCCATATTCAGAAATAACCCATGGTTTTAAGTTTTCGGCCCCATTGACTTGGGCGTCATACCATTCCACCATGTCTAAAATAGCTTCTGTTTTCATTCCCCTGCGGAATGTACTACCTTGGCGAGGATCATCCCCTAACTGCGCCCAGTCATATAAGTGCAAGGAATAAAAGTCCATATTTTCACCGGCCGCATCCATAAAGCCCTTCCAGATAGCGTCCCACTGAAAATATTTATCGTCTTGTGTTTGCCAATACTCCGATGCGGTAACAGACTGTAAAAAGTCTTCAAATGCACCTTCCTCATAAGCGTAACGATTTCGAACAGCGCGCTCCTGAGTTGGAAAACGTTCCGACAAGTCGCCTTGTTCTAGGTCGTGTAAACCCCAAGTCATACCACCGATGAGTGGTCTTTGAGATTCGGGTAGCTTGCTTTTAATTTGTTCGGCAACTAAATTATGATATTCAAAAAGCTGTTCAAAACTCGACATAACAAAAGTTCGGCCGACATTTATGTCCATATCGGGTTCGTTGATAACTTCCCAATACTTTGGCATTAAAACGCCGCTAGACTCACCCGATTTACGCATAAACTGATCTAAATATTCACCAACCCATTCGGCACCATCTTCAATATTACGCAGAACGTATTTGCCCGCCTCATCATCTGCGCCGGCTAAGTCTTTTTCCCAGTATGATTGAGTAGGAAACGGTCCATGAGGAGTTATGCCCATAATCATTTCATCGCTTCGGGCCTCGAAGCTGCGTAATGATTCTGGCAAATTGTCATACATATTGTCTTTATGCCATTGGCCAAAATTGGATAGGTCCTCTATGTGCGGTTTTCCAGGGTTATTTGGATCTTGGGCTGTTGCTTTAAAAATCCATGAAGCCATGCCGTTATCGCGACCAAAATATACGTCGAGATCGTTCATTAAATAATTCATGACCTCAGCTTCGCCTTGCCAATCAGATTCGGTTAAAGCTGAATGGACCGTAATATGTTTTTTTCGATTAAAATCTGAAACCCCATTCACTTCATGTTTAATGTTTAAATTTATATCAACCTTCACTTGTGCGAATACTGGAATTGCGCCAATACCAAGTGCTGTCAATATTGCAATTTGACTAAGTTTATTCATTTATTTACCCCGTTATATTCTCTTTTAATTGAGATTCGGCTAATTAGTATTATTTAGTTGCCGATACCAATTACCTTTTAACACTTGAATTCCCCAAAGCGTAAAAAGTAAATTGTTAACAATAAATGTAAACGGATTACAATGAGCAAACAAGAAAAACAGCCTATGTAATTTTAAAGAAAAACAATTCACAACAGAGCCAATAGCAAAAAGTGTGAGTTAAACAGTAAGTAATCTTAATTTTAAATAAGTAAACAAAAGGAAAAAGCAAACAATAATGTAAACGTTTTACATACAGAACCGTTTGATTTAGGATTGTTGAAGATAGTCATTTTTAGAGTAAACAGTAACGCCATGCCAACAATAAAAGATGTCGCACACCTTGCTAATGTCTCTACAGCTACCGTTTCAAGAGTGATAAATAATTCACAAAGCGTATCTCAAGAAACACTCCTACAAGTTAAACAAGCCATTAAAAAACTCAAATACATTCCAAATGCAAATGCGAGACAATTGGTTAAAGACGATAAATTGACCGTAGGCTTAGTATTGACCCAACTATCGGACCCATTTTACGCCACCATAGTGCATGAAATAGAACAATACGCTCGGCATCTAAACATTAGTGTATTGATCAGTATAGGTAGTCACAACGCCACTAAAGAAACTGAGGCAATTCGTCGATTACAAGCTGATGGTTGCAACGCCATTATCATCTATAGCGTGGCATTATCCGACCAACAATTGTTGGATTTATCTCAAGAAATAAAAGGGTTAGTGATTTTAAATCGACATATTTCTAAGATCGCGTCTCGCTGTCTAGACTTTAATAATCATGCTGGAGCCGAATTAGCAGCTAACTATCTATTTGATTTAGGACACAGAAATATTGCCGTTGTATCCGCGACCAATAAGCAACGCGATGCTAAAAATCGGCTTGCTGGGATAAAAAAGGCATTTTCTGATCACGCCGTGCCATTTAACGATAAAGACGTTGTGTATGGTGAATGTGACTTTTGGGGCGGTAGGCTTTGCGCAGAAACCCTCACTGCTCGTAACCAAGAATTCACCGCGGTTTTATGCTTTAATGATGCGATGGCCGTCGGCATCATTGCTCAATTAAAGCAACAGGGTTTACAGATCCCACATGATGTATCAGTTATCGGCTTTGACGATCTTTTTATTGGCAAAAAAAATTCGCCACCTTTAACAACAATCCGTTACCCAATTGCGATTATGGCCCAAAAATCGATACAACTGGCATGGAATATCATTGCTGAGCAAGGTAAAAACACTCCTCAGGGTTACCGTTACTTTCCTACGTTAAAGGTTAGAGGTAGCACCGCTGCCTTAAGGAAACAATAAAATGCCGACGATTAAAGATGTAGCACAACTGGCGGGGGTTTCACCAGCTTTAGTCTCTAGGGTATTAAATAATAAGTCCGGCGTTAGCGACTCGACTCGCACTAAAATTCAAGCTGCCATCAAGCAGCTTAACTATTTTCCAAACCAGAATGCTAGAGCGCTAAATAAAGGCAATTTGTCGGCCATAGGTGTCATTCTTCCCAATTTAATAACGCCATACTTTTCATCGATAATAAGTGGAATTGAAACTATTGCCACTAAACACGATGTGCAGGTGGTGTTAAATTCTTCTGCATTCGATCAAGCCAAAGAAATGGCGGCGTTGGACACCTTAATAGAACAGCGTTATCAATCCGTGTTTTTATTTACCACATCAATTAGCGACCATAAGCTTATTGAATACGCCGACAAAGTGCCAGGGCTTGTTATTTTTGACCGCAAAGTTGACCAAATAGCCAATAGGTGTGTTTGGTTAGATGATCAGGCCGCTGCTCAGCAGATGGCGGATGAACTAATTAAAAATGGTCATAGACAAATAGCCGTATTAGATTTACCTCACTCTCTTCTTCATTCAAGTCGTCGCTTTTCCTATTTCAAACGAGCGCTTAAGTTACAAGGCATTGAACTATCTTCAGGTTTAGTCGAACAAACTGATGGCACAATTCAGGGAGGAGAAGATGCTATATACAACCTATTAGCCTCTGGCCGCAAATTCACTTGTGTTGCATGTTTCAATGATGCAACTGCGTATGGCGCTACAAATTTTTTAATTGCACAGGGGAAGCGTATCCCAAGTCAAATTTCTATAATTGGGTTTAACGATTCTATCTACAGTAAAATGACGGTCCCTAGTTTTCATACTATACATACGCCAATTAAAAAGATGGCAAAATATGCCACTCAGCTCGCAATAGACTTAGCTCACAATCTAACAAACGTTGAAACAATCAAAAATAATTGTTTCACTCCGCATTTAGTAAAAAATGCCTCAGTTGCCACCGCTGCAATATCTCAAGATTAAAGAACAAAACCGCAAAATGTATTAAAATTGGACAACCTCATTTTTCACCTAAGGCATTGCTGTCGCTTAATTTGTTATTCCAACAAACCAATAACGGCATCGATTTTTAAATGATACTGAAATTGTTGGAAGTTTTAGACGATTCATATAAGATTAAGGTGTTTTAACACATTAGTTCCAGAAAATTTTAAGTCGCTCATATAATTAAAGTAGCTTCAATATTATTAAAGTGAATTAGCTCACTCTCAACGTAAAGGAAGGTAATAAAAGTATGCAGCAATCTACTGTAAATGCTTTTTATCAGAACTTTTTAGGAAACTCTCCTGAATGGTACAAATTGGCGATCATCGCTTGTCTTATTATCAACCCAATGCTTTTTGCACTTGATCCCTATGTCGCTGGCTGGGCATTAGTATTAGAATTCATATTTACATTAGCGATGGCACTTAAGTGTTATCCACTTCAGCCCGGCGGTCTGCTTGTTATTGAGGCTGTTGCAATAGGAATGACTTCACCCGGTCATATCGAAGCAGAAATATCTCAAAACTTGAGTGTTGTTTTGTTATTGATCTTTATGGTCGCGGGTATTTTCTTTATGAAAGACCTGTTGATGTTTTCATTTACAAAACTACTGATAAAAGTTAAATCAAAAATTGCGCTGTCATTAGCGTTTACCTTTGCATCCGCTTTTCTATCTGCATTTCTAGACGCCTTAACGGTTGTTGCGGTTATTATTACCGTTTCCACTGGTTTTTATATGATTTACCACAAAGTAGCATCAGGTAAGCCCGGTAATCATACAGATCACGACCACACTGAGGATGAACATTTTGACACGCCAACGCGCAGTGAATTGGACGAATTCCGCGCCTTTATGCGTAACATTATGATGCATGCTGGTGTTGGTACTGCCCTTGGTGGTGTTTGTACTATGGTTGGCGAACCGCAAAACTTGGTTATCGCAGAACGTGCTGGATGGAATTTCATTGAATTTGCTTTACGTATGGCACCTGTGACCATTCCGGTTTTAATTGCTGGTTTAATAACAACGGTATTACTTGAAAAACTAAAGTGGTTTTCTTATGGCGCGGAACTGCCAGACACAGTCCGTCACATTCTTGTCGAGTATGATAAAGAAAGCGACTCAAAAATGACGAAACGCGACAAAGTTAAACTATTTTCACAAGTATTCATCGCGATTTGGTTAATCGTTGGTCTAGCATTGCACCTTGCGACGGTCGGCTTGATTGGTTTATCGATCATCATTTTGGCAACAGCAATTGCCGGTATTACTGACGAACATCAACTTGGTAAAGCATTTGAAGAAGCCCTTCCCTTTACCGCTTTGTTATGTGTGTTTTTTGCAGTCGTCGCTGTAATTATTGATCAGCAGCTATTTGCTCCAGTTATTCAATGGGTTCTCACTTTTGAAGGCAAAATGCAGTTGGTTATGTTCTTTATCGCCAACGGTTTACTTTCTATGGTCAGTGACAATGTGTTTGTCGGTACGGTATACATAAATGAAGTGGCAGCCGCATTAAAACAAGGCATCATCACTCGTGATGAATTTGATTTATTGGCTGTAGCAATTAATACAGGAACAAATTTACCGAGTGTTGCAACGCCTAATGGTCAAGCTGCGTTCTTGTTCTTATTAACTTCAGCGTTAGCACCATTAATTCGATTATCTTATGGCAAGATGGTTTATATGGCCCTTCCTTATACTATCGTATTGTCAATTGTCGGTTTAATAGCGACGTATTACGGGTTGATGGACTGGACTCAAACTTTATACGACATGAATTTGATTGAACACCACTCTGCTGCTGGTAGTGCAACTGAATCCGGTCATTAATCAATGGGCAATAACCAATCTTTATCTTCATGGCCAGCACTTCGCTGGCCATGGCTTTTATTAGCCCTCAGTGCTTTTACATTCGAAATTATCGCCTTGTACTTTCAGTATGGAATGGGTTTAGAACCTTGCGTAATGTGCATATACCAGCGTACCGCGGTATTTGCCATAATGGTTGCGGCTTTACCTGCTGCCTACGCTCCTACAAGCTTGATCGCTAGATTAATAAGCTTTAGTGGTTGGGGAATTGCCAGTATTTGGGGTTTGATCATCGCGAAGCAACATGTTGCTATGCAAGATCCTGACAACTTTATGTTGCTATTAAGTTGCGACGCATTTCCAAACTTTCCAAGTTGGCTAGCGCTGCATGAATGGATCCCAGCATTTTTTGAAGCACGTGGCATGTGTGGTGACATTGATTGGTCATTTATGGCAATGTCGATGCCCCAGTGGATGACAGTAATATTTAGTTTCTACTCACTCACCTTCCTGATATTTTTAATAAATCGGCTAATAACCGAGAAAAAGATTTAACACTTTCAATTAAAGCCGCTTAAGCGGCTTTTTTTATAACTATACCTTGTCTAACTTTCTTTCCATAAAGCCAATATTACAAAAACATAAGCGGCGTCATTTTTCCGCCACCGGCAACCCATTGCCGCAGAACGCACTTATAACCCTTATAAAACAACAAGATATAGATTGGCACATATACTGCTTTGAAAAGAGTCCTTAAATCAAACTAATGGAAATAGGGTCTTTCTGATGAAAAGCTTACTAACAAAAATAAAAACAATAACAGTTGTAACGGCAAGTCTATTCACTTTAGCAGCAACAGCAAATGCGCTACAAAACAATAAATCACAGCACGAAGCTGCGTATTTAGTTCAAGGCGCTAGTAATGCAACAATGACATCACTAGTTCAAAACGTTGGTGGTGAAGTTATCCACAACTTCTCTGTGATCCAAGCAATCTCTGCAGAACTAAACGAAGATCAAGTTAAACAAATTTCCGAAATGAACCCTCTAGTTCGTTTTACAAATAAAGACGTTAAAGCTGAGTCAAAAGACGAAACTGCGGGCGTTATCTGGGGCCGTAAAGGTAGCCGTGTTGAAACTGCTGGCGTTATCTGGGGCCGTAAAGGTAGCCGTGTTGAAACTGCTGGCGTTATCTGGGGTCGCAAAGGTAGCCGTGTTGAAACTGCTGGCGTTATCTGGGGTCGCAAAGGTAGCCGCGTTGAAACTGCGGGCGTTATCTGGGGCCGTAAAGGTAGCCGTGTTGAAACTGCTGGCGTTATCTGGGGCCGCAAAGGTAGCCGTGCTGAAACTGCTGGCGTTATCTGGGGTCGCAAAGGTAGCCGTGTTGAAACTGCGGGCGTTATCTGGGGTCGTAAAGGTAGCCGTGTAGAAACTGCCGGAGTTATCTGGGGTCGTAAAGGTAGCCGTGTTGAAACTGCTGGCGTTATCTGGGGTCGTAAAGGTAGCCGTGTTGAAACTGCCGGGGTTATCTGGGGTCGTAAAGGTAGCCGCTCTCAAGTAGCTTAGTTTACTAAATAAACAGTATTTTCCTAAAGGCCCAAATTTAATAATAAATTGGGCCTTTTTTATTTTACTGAGCCTGTGACTCTGCGAATAGATGTGGTATAAATTGTCCCCATAATAATAATAAAAATAATAATGGTTTCTAAATGCACAACGGTAGAGGCAGAATCTTATCTCTGAAATATTTTAGATTATTTACTCTATCAATTTCTTTATTGCTCTTCGCAATTTCTAGTTCTGCTAATCCCTTATTCGACCCAATTCGAAATACTATTCATTTTCAGCACCTCGATATTGAATCATCCCTACCCCATCCAACCGTATTCGATGTTGTGCAAGATAAAGAAGGATTTATCTGGTTTGCAACTCAAGGCGGTATAGCCAAATTTAATGGCACAAATTCGACTTTATATTCCGCTGTATCCGCGAATGAAAATGGACTAAACAGTAATTGGATATGGCAGCTTTTAGTCGACTCAGAAGGACGTGTCTGGGCAACCAGCAACAGTGGCATTCACCTATATATACCTGAAAAAGACAAGTTCATTAATTTCAACTCTGAATCAATTCCTCAAATTAAATCTAGAAATTTCTATTCGCTTGTTGAAATAGGAAATGGCGACCTATGGTTTGCGGGTGAAACCGATATCGTGGTCTTCAATTCGAAAACCTCAAAATTTGGTAGTATTTCTGGTTCGCCCGAAATTCTGTCTTTATTGCAGCATAGTAAAGTTAGAGCGATTGCGCAGTCTAATAAAAACATAATTTGGTTAGCAACAGTAAACAATGGGTTATATAGAAGTGAAGATTATGGCCAGTCTTTTTCAATTCTCAATTCAAAAGCGAATACCTTACCTACTAACAAATTAATAAGCCTAGATATAGATTCCGAGCAAAGAGTTTGGGCTGGCACAGAGGGCGATGGTTTATTACTTATTTCAGAGTCTGGTGAGTTTATACAACAATATACATCACCGTCGTGCAGCAGGGTTATTAACGATGTGCTAGTCGATCATAGCGATACTGTGTGGCTAGCGACTCCTGATGGTATTTGTGAGTTTAATCCGACAACTGAACGTTTCATCGCACATAAAAAAGAATCTGGCCGGATTTCAAGTTTAATAAACGATGACGTCCGAGTTTTGATGCAAGATGAAGGCGGCGTAATTTGGGCTGGTACGGTTTCAGGCGTGAGCAAGTGGAATGCAAAATTGGCGGATTTCACACATATTGCTCAATTTAGTCCTTTTGGCACTATGACCTCGGCCTCTGTCACCAGTTTTGCGATGAATAATAACAATTTATTTGTCGGTACTGTAGATGGTGGCGTCAACATATTGAACTTTGACACTAAGACAATGTCGCCATTTAATTCATCTTTTTCCGACAAACTTAAAAACTTAGATAGCAGCTTAATAACAAGCCTATTGGTGGATGGCGATACTGGGTTATGGGTTGGCACCTATGATAAGGGCCTGTTTCATATTGACTTAACGAACTATGAACAAGACTTATTCAGCGCAGACAGTGAGTTTTCTCATCGTCTGTCACACAATGCTATTAGCAAAATTATCCAACTGAGCAATGGTAATATTGCAGTTTCAACCTATGGCGGTGGTGTCAATATAATTGATTCTGTTTCTAAAAGTATCATTCATAACAAATCTCAGATCGGATCTAGTATGACAGAGGCGGTTGATTTAATACTGGATATATTCGAAGACAATAATAAAGATCTATGGCTTGCAACTCATGGTGGGGGCCTTGTTCACTATGACACCAGAAATAATAAAAGCTCGACCTATTCAACAAAACAGAAAGGCAAATACTTTATTGGTAGTGACGAAATATTTTCCGTCATAAAAACCGCAAAAGGTGTTTGGCTCGCAACAAGTGACGCGGGTTTGTTATTGATTGAAGACAATGATAACAAAACCCAACATATTATTAATCAATCTAGAGGACTGGCAAGTAACTTCACCTACAGCTTGCTAGAAGATGACTTAGGATATATTTGGATAAGCCACGCCAAAGGACTATCGCGCCTTAATCCCAACAACTTTGAAATTAATAACTTCAATACGACCCACGGATTACAAAGCTCAGACTTTAATAACAGCGCTTATTATAAAGCAAAAGACGGCAGACTATTTTTTGGTGGCACAAATGGCTTTAACACTTTTCAGGCAAATAAAGTTCCTCTGAATTCTTATAAACCAAAACTTAAATTAACTAAATTTGTACACGCAAACGAAGAAAAGCCGATACAAACCATGCTGCGTGCTGATGGTGTATTAGAACTGAACTATGAAGATACGATAATCGACTTTGAGTTTGCGGCCTTGGATTATACAAAACCGTCAAATAATCGTTATCAATATATGATGGAAGGACTCAGTTCTTCTTGGAGTAACATCGGCACGAGTAACCATATATCATTTTCGTACTTAGCCGATGGAAGCTACACACTAAAAGTTAGGGGCAGTAACAACGAAGAGGTTTGGAGTGAAATACTGCAGATCCCAATTGAAGTTATGCCACCCATTTGGAAGACAACACACGCCAAACTATTCTATATTTTTGGCCCGATCTTGATCTTTCTTCAACTGTTAAGAAACCAGCGGATTAGACATCAACGCCAGTTATCTCATGAACGCAGATTACACCAACTTGCATATTTTGACGGACTTACAGGTCTACCAAACCGTCAGAGCTTTTACGAGAGTTTAGATAAATTTATCTCCCTTGCACGACGCGGCAATTATAAAGCAGGGGTTATGTTCATTGATTTAGATCGATTTAAACGAATCAATGACACCTTGGGGCATGATTACGGTGATTTAGTTCTGCAAGAAATTGCACAGCGGTTGAAAGAATGCGTTAGAGACAGTGATTTTGTTGCAAGAAATTACGAAGTAAATTCTGTTAATAATGAAATCGCTAGATTAGGCGGCGACGAATTCACGCTGTTTTTAAGTCATGTTGAATCAGCTGCCGAAACAACACTAATAACGCAACGTATTATTGAGAGCTTATCACGTCCAATTAAGATCGACAGTTATGAATTAACCGTCACACCGAGTGTAGGGATTGCGCTATATCCTGAACATGGCACCACAGTTCATGAATTAATGAAACATGCTGATATCGCTATGTATCAAGCTAAAGAAGACGGCAGAAGAACCTTTAAGTTCTATTCAAATGAACTCAATGATCGAGCTCTTGAACGTTTGCAGCTTGAAGAAAAAATGCGCAATGCGGTTAAAAACAACGAGTTTGTTTTACATTATCAGCCGCAAGTCGACATCGTTAGCAATGAAATTACCAAGGCTGAAGCGCTTATCCGTTGGAACAGTCCAGAGCTCGGTTTTATCTCCCCTGCTGAGTTTATACCTATTGCAGAAGAGTCCGGGCTGATTATCGAGCTAGGCAACTGGATTTTGGACACCGCCTGTAAACAAGCAAAGCAATGGCTTGATGAAGGTTTAGAAAATTGTAAAGTCTCAGTCAATGTATCAAGTGTTCAGTTTAAGCAAACTGCGCTTATCGACAACGTCAGAAATGCTTTAACACGCAGCGGACTGCCCCCAGAACTGCTTGAGTTAGAGCTTACGGAAAGCGCGGTTATGTCAGATGTAGACGACAATATTGACCGTTTACAACAATTTAAAGACATGGGCATAACCATTGCGATTGATGACTTTGGTACGGGGTATTCGTCGCTAAGCTACTTGAAAAAATTCCCTATCGATACACTAAAAATTGACCGTTCGTTTATCATCGAGATTGCAAATAGTGATAACGATGCAGCCATAGTCAAAGCAATAATGCTACTTGCTGAAACAATGGAACTAAAAGTTGTTGCAGAAGGGATTGAGAACGTTGAGCAACTGCAAATATTGCATAACTATCGTTGCCAGTTTATTCAAGGCTACTTCTTCAGCCGCCCACTGGTTTACGAAGAGTTTTTTGAATTTGCCAGTAAGACATATTACGAAGAAAAACGCAGTTGGCAGTTAGCTAGCGAATAATTCAGACGGCTCAATTCATTACCATCTATATATTAAAAGGCTGTTAAATACAGCCTTTAGATTAACGTGATGCGTTGTAATCCTGTTTAAAACAACGAACTAGAAACAACGTAGCAAGTAATTTATTACTACAGCCACCATCTAGACTATTTGAGCTAATATGCTGTTATAGTGTTTTTAGGAGGCCATTGAGGACGTTATTAACCGTAATTACGTCAGATTGTTCCAATTCACCATTTTTAATGGCTTTGTTGACGCTTTGTTCAACTAAGTCAATAAACTCGTCCATTGTTAGCGCTTTGTTTTGCATTAAAGCACCACCTAAAACCAAATCTACGTGTCCTCTTAAATAGCCACTCGCAAATAACTCATCATCTGTTCCGGTTGCTACATAACCGTCGAAGTAAACTTGCGCGTCATCACTTAGTTGTTCTAAATCTAACATGTGTATCCTTTTATATTTCTTCATATCCAACGGGATAAAACACTTGGTCTTTATATCCAGTTGTCACTTTAATATGACCTGCCAACATTTTGTCTAATTCAATATCACCAGTGTCTGCAATGAGGGGACGTCCCGCCAAAGCCTGTAACTTTCGTTTTGTTGCAACGACAACAATATTCTCTTTACCTATAGTTCTGATGACTTCCGGTGAAAGTTGTTGATTCCCCCGACCAAAAATATGCCCCTGTCCACCTATAAGCGTTATCACTAATTTCACGGGTTTATGCTCTAACAAAGGTAGTAATTGATTGGTCGTAACATCCGTCGCAATTAGTTGGTGATCTTTGATCACATCAACACCTAATAAGGTATTTTTGATATCGAGCTCTTCCATAATAAATGCAACTGTTGAACCGGAGCCCATAATGTAGGTTTCTTCACTTTCCATTTCGTCGATGACGCTGGCTGCAATATCTTGCAATACTAACTCATCACTTTCTTTGCCGCCCATTTTTACCGCTTGCACATAGCGTAACTCTGAAGGGATCTGCAATTCACCAAAACGCTTGGCTCGCACGACACCTTGCCTAAATTGTGCCTCATCTATATCCATGACGTCTGCTTCTTGCACTGAAACAAGTTCGCCAGCGATCAACATATGGACAATTCGTCCCGCCGCTTTTGGTGTTATTGCATAAACCCCAGAATGAATTTTACAACCCGCTGGAATGCCGAGTACAGTCGTATTGTCGGTTACTGCTTCACATATATTACGCGCAGTACCATCTCCCCCGGCAAATAAAATAAGGTCTAATGCCATGTCAGACATAAGTGTTGCTGCGTCAATCGTGTCTTGGGCGTTAGTGGTATTTGAGCTTGTTTGATAGACAACCTGGTACGAGAACCCGAGTGACTGGCATAAATTTTCGCCCATTTGGTCGCTCACTGTAAAAATATCTACATCTGCAGCAAATGGTAAAAATTGCTCCAATGCCACTTTCGCTCGTTGATTTGCCTGGGCAATTGCCCCTAACGATTCTGCCTGTTGAATTGAAGTTAATTCATCACTTCCTTTTAGCCCGACGGTTCCGCCCATACCCGCTAAAGGATTGATAATTAACCCTAATCGAAATTTTTTTCTCAGTGGGTTGGTTTGTGCGTTTGTTTTATCATTTGCTGAATTTTTTGTTAGCTGCGTCATTTTAAGCAACCTCTGTTTGTCGGTTTGCTATATCTAGAGCTTCCTGATGACCGTAAATATCCTGTTGATAGAATTGACTCAGTGCCGCGATAAATAACTCTGCCCGAGGTGGAAAGCCATCAGCTAGATAAGCTTTAAATTGGCGAGCAACATCTTGTTCAAAAGCAATGTGATCAGGTTGACGACCAAATTCATCGCCTGATAAGTTGTCACAACTGACATTAAATTTAATGCCACAGGCTAGACTAAACGCCATTTCAATGGCCTGGGGTTTGACTTCCGCTTGTTGGAATTTGGCTTGCTGCTCTGCAGTGCGGCCATCGGGACAATACCAATAACCATAATCAATTTTATTCAGCCTCGGCATTCCGGCTAAACACCAATGGGCAATTTCGTGCAATGCGCTGGTAAAATAGCCATGGGCAAAAACCACTTGTGCATAGGGCTGTGCGTCAAGCCCAAGGTCACTCGTATTAGCAGGCAAGTAAATGGGTTCACTGCCGCCTAAGACCAGTTTAGTATTGTATTTAGCAAAAAAAGTTTGCTCAAAAATGGCGATTAGGTCAGCATATTCTTTCACAGGCTCGTCTTCACTCACGAAATTTAACTACAGCTCAAAATGGCTATTATACTTGGACTTTGTCAGGTTCAAATTGAAATTTTTTGCGGGGTGTCATTAAAATCACTAATCCTGCAACCAAGACAACCATGCTAGCCCAGACAAAGGTGTCACTGCCTCCAAGTCCTTCGTTCCAAGTCATGCCCGTAACCCAAGCACCAAGTGCGCCACCAATACCAAAGGTGATCCCAAGGTACATAAATTGCCCTTGATTTTGCATCCGCTTAGGAAAATAACGTCGAACAAAATGGATACTTGAACTGTGCATTAACCCAAAGCTCACTGCGTGAATAATCTGGGTAAGAATAACGACAATGACAAAATCGATATAATAAGCCATTAATAGCCAACGAAGCGCCGTTAACATCAAACAAACAACCATAAGCAACTTAAGGCTATATCTTGCTAATAGATGACCGGCAATGAGAAACATAAAAATTTCAGCAAACGTTCCTAGCGCAAATAGAATGCCAGTCGCAGTGCCTGGATATTCATGTTGTGACAAATACTGAGTGAAAAAACCAACATATGGCGCAAAACTCATTTGCAGTAATATTGACGCAATCAAGAACGAGCCAAAACCAACCGTACAACAACGTTTAAAAAACCCTTCGCTATCGCCAAGTTCGTCATGGGCTAACGGATCTCCATTATCGAGGTATAAGCTTGTTAGATACGTCAGAAAAATAAGCCCTAAACCCACATACAAGATCACACCTGGTCCATAAATATCGACAATTGTGCCCACCGCTATTGCCGCAACAATAAAACCAATACTGCCAAATAATCGGACTCTGTTATAAATAGTTGGATTGCTTTTTGTTGCCACCAGCGATAACACTTCAATCTGGGACACCGCCGCCATAAAAAAGACAAAGGCACAAATCATTGAAATGTTGGTCACCCACTTAATATCGATAAAAACCGCAGGTAACAAAGCGACAAATGAAATTATGACCGCGAGTTGAAAGTATCGTTTGGGGTTCTGTTGGAGATCGGCCAAGTAGGCCCATAGTTGACCCGAAAATATTCTGATAAACGTATATGACGCTATTAAGGTTCCAACTTCGGTCGACGTAAATCCACGTGAACTCAAAAAGACAGCGAGATACGAGATCACGCCGCCAAGAAAGCCATAATAAAAAAAGTTCACTGCTGCCGCTGGCACCAATGAACTCAGTTTTATATTATCCATGTAATTACTTTACAGACGCAGGGATAACCGGCGTTGTCACAACTACGTCCGCATTTTGAGCTCTGTTTCTTAAAAAGTGATCCATTAAAGTAATGGCTAACATAGCCTCAGCAATTGGTACGGCGCGAATGCCAACACAGGGATCGTGACGACCTTTAGTAACTACTGGCTGGGTTTGGCCATTCACGTCTATCGTTTCGCCTTCAACGCTAATACTTGACGTTGGTTTTAATGCGATGTGCGCAATAATATCCTGACCACTTGAAATACCGCCCAAAATACCGCCTGCGTGATTAGATTTAAACCCCTCTGGGGTCATCTCGTCGCGGTGTTCTGAACCTTTCTGCTCAACGACACCAAAGCCATCACCAATTTCTACTCCCTTAACAGCATTAATGCTCATTAAGGATTTAGCGATATCGGCATCTAGGCGGTCGAATACGGGTTCACCAAGTCCTACCGGCACCTGTTTAGCGACAACGGTAATTTTTGCACCCACCGAGTTACCTTGCTTTTTAAGGTCTCGCATATACTCATCCCATTTTTCTACGGCTTTTTCATCAGGGCAGAAAAACGGGTTTGTTTCTATAATAGTTGGATCTACTGACTCAATCGCAATTGGACCAAGTTGTGCCATATAACCGAATATTTCGATTCCAGCATGTTGTTTTAACCATGCTTTGGCAAAACCACCAGCGGCAACACGCATCGCTGTTTCTCGGGCTGACGAACGACCACCGCCTCGGTAATCTCGGACACCGTATTTATGGTGATAGGTATAGTCCGCATGACCAGGTCTAAACTTGTCTTTAATATTCGAATAGTCATTTGAACGTTGGTCTGTATTTTCGATTAGCAAACCAATTGAAGTGCCAGTTGTAACCCCTTCAAAAACACCACTTAAAATTTTCACTTCGTCCGCTTCTCGGCGTTGTGTTGTGAAACGTGAGGTACCAGGTTTACGTCGATCTAAGTCGCGCTGAATATCTTCTGCAGATATCGCCAACCCTGGAGGGCAACCATCTATAATACAGCCCAAGCCATTACCATGACTTTCGCCAAATGTTGTTACTTTAAACACTTCACCGATGGTATTTCCAGCCATTACGCCCTCTTTCTTTTCTAAATTATTCTTTTAATTAAACCGCTATCAAAAAACGGCTAAAATAAATCTTTATGATCAATTAATTGCTGCTTGGTTATGGCAAATACACCAATACCGCCATTTTCAAATTCCAACCAATTAAATGGGACTTCTGGGAATTCGGCTTGCAAATGGATCATGGAGTTACCAACTTCAACAATAAGCAATCCATTATCTTCTAAATGTGCAGCAGCTTGTTTTAAAATAATACGTGTGATGTCCAAACCGTCATTACCACTGCCTAAACCAATTTCCGGTTCGTGGTGAAATTCTTCCGGCATGTCACCTAGATCTTCTAAGTCCACATAAGGTGGATTAGATACAATAAGATCATATTTAAGTCCCTCTACTGACGCAAAAACGTCAGACATAATAGGGAATACTCGATCTTCAACCTGTAACCTATGGATGTTCTCATCTGCAACAGCAAGTGCCTCAGGACTAATGTCCAACGCATCTATTGTTGCATCTGGAAAAGCAAATGCTGTCGCAATTGCAATACATCCTGACCCCGTACACAAATCCATTATTCTCAAAGGCGTGTTTGAAATGAGCCCTTCGAAATTATTTGTGATCAATTCACCAATTGGTGAACGCGGCACTAATACATCTTCATTGACAAAAAATGGCAGACCACAAAAATAGGATACTTGGGTTAAATAAGCTGCCGGTTTTTTGGTTAATATACGCTGCTCAATAAGACCTAATGCATTTTTACGTTCACTTAATGTCGTGCGCGCCTGCAATAAATGTTCATTCATTGTAGGTGGTAAACTCAGCGCATAGGTAATTAATTGGGCGGCTTCATCCCACGGATTATCGGTTCCGTGACCTAAATAAATGTCGCTTTCATTGAATCGACTTACCGACCAACGAATTAGATCGTTAACCGTTTGAAGTTCAGTTACTGCTTCTTCGAGCAATATTGTTAGCTCAGATAACTCTTTTTGCATCAAAAACCCTAATTAATCTGGTCGTACTCACCAGCTTAATTTACAATACCCCGCACTATATTGCTTAAACTTTCTCGCAAAATGTCTGAAAAAAATTTGAATTTTAAAGATTTACTCAACAAAAAAGATGATAGTCCATCTTTGCCAAGTACATTTGCTGATGAGATGCAGGGCGTCAAACCATTCAAGCAAGACAAAATACACTTTGGGAAAGCGCTCAGCAAGCAAAATAGAGCTTTAGCTTCAAACTTTAAGGAAGAAGATAGAAAGAATATCGATAAGGACGATAAGCTAGCAGCGACCCGCTTTCACTTTTCTGAAGAATACGAACCTTTGATCGATTTCGAGCAGACGTTAAGTTTTGTTAAACCGGGACAACCCAGTTACCTAGCAAAACTCATTAGGCGCGGTGAAATTCAACCCGATATCGTGTTAGACCTTCATGGTCACACCAAAGAAAGCGCTAAACGAGATTTAGCTGACTTGATCACAACATGCAAAACAGAACAATTATTAAGTGCTTGTATCGTTCATGGTGTTGGGGGCGGCGTTCTAAAACGAAAAATCCCACATTATTTACTGCAACACCCGGATGTTGCCGCATTACATCAAGCACCACTCGAATGGGGCGGCCAAGGCGCAATTGTCATAATTATTGATTTAGGCGAGGATTTGCAGTTTTTGTTAAAGCGGTAAATCAGTAGACTGGTAAGTTGCAATTACAACATTTGTTCAGGGGCGATCAGCGTTTCTAACACACCATTCCATTTATCTAGGTTAATTTTAATCTTTGCAACGCCCGCCGTCGCCATTATGGGTGTGTAACCTGTTATTTCGCCGATTAAATAACTCACCAAAGGCATATGCGAAACACATAGAATATTTATGTCATCAACGGTGTTTTTATCAATACTAGCCAAAACAAAATCCATTGCGACTTTTGGATCCCCCTCTGGGATCAAATCCACAATTACGTCTATATCTAACGCATCTGGACCACGTTCAATAATAATATCTTTCGTTTGTTGGGCGCGAATATACGGCGAGGCATAGACTTGTTGAAACTGTCCAAGCTGCGTTTTCAACCACAGTGCTGTACGTTTTGCTTCCCAGCGGCCATGTTCTGAGAGCACACGAAGTTGATCTTCGGCTGCGATTGACTCAGCTTCTCCGTGTCGAACGATATAAAGATAAATTGCCATTGTCACTAGTTGTCTTGCCTACACTAGTGACTACTATAATTAATTCACCAATTATTGACCATTAATTTATGAAATTAATTGTTTCAGCACGTATCTTATTTATATATCTCGATTTCTTGAAAAAAACAGCTAGGATAAAGAGATACATAATGCTGCGGTATTTCGAGAACCAAACGAGATATAAACATTGAATATTAGTCCCAACGACAACAAAAATTATTTGGCTATGACGTTAGATAATGGCCTTCGAATTGTTTTAGTTGAACAAGATGACTGCCATAAAAACGCCTGTTCACTGGTCGTGAATACGGGACATTTTGATGATCCCGTTGACCGCCCGGGTTTTGCACATTTTGTTGAGCACTTATTGTTTAATGGCAGCAAAAAATACCCAGAAGTGAATGGACTAAGTCATTTTGTTGGGCAACACGGTGGGATGTGTAACGCTTGGACTGGCACAGAGCACAGCTGTTTTTATTTTGATGTTCATCCAGAATTTTTTGCCACTGCTCTCGACCAGTTTGCTAATATGTTTATCGAGCCTTTGTTCAGTCATGACGCCCTATCGCGTGAGCAAGAAGCTATCCATGAAGAATATAAACTAAAACTGCAAGATGACAGTCGTCGTATCCAACAGGTGCATAAACAAACGAGTAATCCTGACCATCCGTTCCATAAATTTTCAGTTGGCAATAAACATACTCTTTCAGATTTACCTGACCGACCTGTCGCCGACGAATTATTTTCATTTTGGCACCAAAATTATCAAGCTCAATATATGACAGTGTCGATAGTCACTGCAGAACCTATAGAAATGATGCGTGATTTAATTGCGACAACGTTTTCTGCAATTAAATCCAACGATCCGAAGTTCGCCAAGCCAGGTATTGAACCACCACTTTATCGCGACCAAGAATTAAATCAATTTATTGGAATCCATCCAGTTAAAGAGATCCACAAACTTAATGTGACGTTCTCGATGCCTGACATGAATTATATGTACAACACAAAGATGCTGAGTTTTGTGGCGCATATCATTGGTTATGAAGGGAAAGGGTCGTTATACGAAGCGTTAGACAACAAAGAATATATAAACGCCTTAACTGCTGGGAACGGCATAAGTGGCAATAATTTTAAAGACTTTAATTTGTCTCTGGAATTAACCGAGTTAGGCGAAGAAAATATTGACGATATTTTAGAGATTACTTTTGCCTACCTAAATTTTTTGAAACAAACAGTGCCCGCAGCCTATTTATATGACGAACAACAAGTTTTGACTCAAGTCAGTTTTAACTACCAAGAAGAAATTAAAGCGACCAAACTTGCCAATCAAATTGCCCTCAATATGCAACATTATCCAGAAGTAGACTATCTGTCTGGAGATTATCGGATGGACGGCTTTAACATCCAACAATGGCAGGAAATTTTAGGCTACTTAAATGCTGACAACTTTCGTGTGACGTTAGTAAGTCAGTCAATCCATACGCAACATAAAGCACCTTGGTACCATACCCCCTATGCCGTTACCGATATTGATTTGGACGTTAGGAAACTATTGAATGACACAAGTTGGAGTGATTTTAATTTCCAACTGCCCCCAGAAAACCCTTATTTGGGAGGAGAGATAAAGTTAGAACAGCTCGACTTTAATAGTCTTACCCCTATTAACATAGAAGACAAATTGGGTTGGAAAACGTGGTTTAAACAAGATGTTAGTTATCGCGTACCAAAGGGCAATATTTACCTCGGCCTAGACTTACCAAATGGCATCGCTAGCAAACGTAATCAAACAATGATGCGGATGTTTTGTGACTTATTTTTAGACTCGGTATCTGAACAACATTACCAAGCTGAAATGGCTGGGCTTTATTATAATATCTATGCACATAACGGTGGCATCACAATCTATACGTCAGGCTTGAGTAACCGACAACATGAGCTACTTTTAACGCTAATTGATACCATGTTGAAACCAAATTTTGTCGAGAGTCGGTTTAAAGAGATTAAACGTCAGTTGATAAAACACTGGAACAATAGTGAGTCGAATCGCCCCATTAGCCTTTTATTTAGTCATTTAAATTCAACTTTAATCCCTAAAGTGGCCAATAGTTTAGAACTCGCAGAGATTTTAGCTGATGTCAGTTTTGCTGAATTCTTAGCGTTCCATAGCACACTATTTAATGCGGTTAATGCAGAGATGCTCATTTATGGTAACTGGAATACTCAACAAGCTTTAAATATTAACGCCTTAGTGGAACAACGTTTTAGCCATGCCACTAAGGTCGAGGAAAATGTTCGAGCAAATGTAAAACTTGATAGGATTGGTGTAGAAAAACAACGCGTTCCGGTTGAACACAGTGACAACGCCGCAATTATCTACCTACAGGGCAACAAAACCGTAGACGATAAAACCGACGTCGTTGAAAAAGCATGGTTTATTCTATGTTCACAAATTTTAGCGCCATATGCATTTAACTATTTACGCACCGAGCAACAATTAGGTTATCTCGCAGGTAGTGGTTATATGCCTTTATGCAATGTCCCAGGACTTGTTGTCTATGTGCAATCACATGAAGTTGAAAACAGCGAACTTGAACGGCATATCGGCCTTTGTATCGAAGGCTTTATCAAAGAGTTAGATCATTTAGAGTTAGACGAATTTAACGCTCATAAACAGGCCGTAATTCACCAATATCAAGAACAACCCGCCAATTTAAATCAAAAGTGTCAACAATTATGGGTTAGTGTTGGCAACAAAGATTATGAGTTTAATCACAAGTCTCGAATAGTAGAAGAACTGCAACTGGCAACTTTAGATGAATTGCAACAATGGGCAAAAACCAATCTATTGGAGCAGTTCGCCACTGGCTACCAAATATCAACCGAATAAAATTCGATCAATTAATCATATATTTAACGATAAAAGCTTGCCAACTCGCATCCAAACTTTGACAGTAGCGCATCCATAAGGTAATTTGAATCAGCGTTTAACTAGCTGTAGTCGTCGTTGTGCTAAGTCCACTGAAAAAAAATAACAATAAAATTGTGGCTGTTTCAAGCCTTGTAAGTTTTAACACTTACGCGTTAGAAACCGAATCAATCTCAAATGTAATCGAAAAACTGTTTTCTGATGGAGCAGTCTTGTCGATTTTTATCCTGTTTGCATTATGCCTTACGGGTTACTTGGTCTACGGTTTATACCGATTCAGACAATATCAAGGTCAAATTACTGAAAGCGAAGAGCGATTGCGTTTGTCTTTATGGGCAAGTGGCGATGAAATGTGGGATTGGAATATCCACAGGGGCAGCCTTCATAGAACAAATGGCGCAGGTACTTACCCCCTGCCAAATATCGACCCTTCTGATTTTCCGCCAAACAGACCGCATATTCATCCACAAGATGTCGAAAAAGTTGTCGAAAAGCTAAAACTCCACCTCAATGGCGAAGTTAATGAGTTTGAATGTGTGTATCGGATCAAAGGCAGCAATGACAAGTGGCGCTGGATCTTAGACAAAGGTAAAGTTGTTTCGTCTAATGCCGCGGGTTACCCGATTCGTATGACTGGTGCATTTAAAGATATTCACCAAATAAAAAAAACCGAAAGCAATCTAGAGATATTTGCCCGAAGCATTCAAAGCTTGACCGATGGCGTGGTTATCCTCAACTCTGACTTTAATGTTATCCATATTAACCCTGGTTATACCCAAATCACCAGTTTCAGTTCTAGTGACCTTATTGGTAAAAAGCTTAACTTTAACTCCATCAGCCCTTCGCTTATTACCGATATTAAGTCGGCTGTCGATAAAACTGGGAACTGGCAGGGAGACGTCACCGGCCAGGGAAAAGATGGCAATATGTTTATCGCTTTTGTCACGGTCAACTGTATCCGAAATGATGAAAACGCGATTACAAACTATGTCGCGGTTGTATCCGACACGACTATGCGTAAAAAAGCGGAAGCCAAACTCATAAAAATGGCGCGCACTGATACGTTAACAGGTCTGCCTAATCGAAATGTATTCTTCTCGCGTTTGCAAAAATGCGTAGACAAACAATTAGAAACCGCAATATTGGTATTTGATGTCGACGATTTCAAAAAAATTAACGACTCTTTAGGTCATGTACTTGGTGATATATTATTGGTGAAGATCTCCGAACGGTTAAAGCCCCTCACCAACAGTCAATGTATTTTATATCGTCTTGGCGGCGATGAATTTGCTATTACAATGGAAGGTACCAACGACATTCATAAAGTGACACTTCTTGCCAAAGAGTTGCTTCGACTGCTGTCAAATCCATTCCGAATCGAACAACATGAATTTGTTGTCGCTGCCAGTATCGGTATTGTCTTATATCCAGATGATGGTCAACAACCTGAAACCTTGCATCGTAATGCTGACACCGCTATGTATCACGCCAAAGAAAAAGGTAATCGCTACTTATTCTTTAATAAAGAGATGAATAAACAAGCTGTTAAACGTTTGCAGGTAGAAAATTTAATTCGTCAGGGATTAAAAGAAGATTACTTCCATGTGTATTACCAACCTAAGATGAGTTTCAGCACCGGCAAATTAGTTGGTATGGAAGCTCTGGTGCGCTTTATCTCTCCAAGTGGTACTTTGGTTAGTCCAGGCACATTTATTCCGATCTCCGAAGAGACAGGGCAAGTTGTCGAGATTGGTGAAGTCGTCCTAAGAAAAGCTTGTGCCGACATGAAACGTTGGATCGATTCAGGCTTGATGTCAGGGCGTGTCGCGGTCAACTTATCAGCTAGGCAATTTAACCTACCCAATCTAATTCATCGAATTGAATCAATATTGTTAGAAACTGGATTAAGCCCGAACAATCTAGAGTTGGAGATCACCGAAGGTACGGTAATGGACGATCCGCAACATGCCATTCAAGTTATGCATGAACTTAGAGCTTTAGGAATTCAGTTGGCTATGGACGACTTTGGTACCGGCTACTCTTCGTTGTCTTACCTGCGCAAGTTCCCACTTAATACCTTAAAAATTGACAAAGCCTTTGTTGATGATGCAGGTACTAGCGTCGGCCGAGCAATGATCGATACGATTATCACTATTGCACGAAATCTAAGCTTGTCGACCGTTGCTGAGGGAGTTGAAACGAGTACTCAAGAAAAGCTAATGGCTGAGATGGGATGTGATGTCCTGCAGGGGTACTTGTACTCTAAACCACTATCTTCAAAAGAATTGGCTCACTTTGCGGCAAATCAACAACCTGTGTTGAAAAAGGCCCAATAATGGTTCACAAGATATAAACTCGCTTCATCTACAAAGTTTTATTGAGGGTATTCAATGGACCCATTTGCATTTATCAAACAGATGAGTCCCCCCTCCTATTTACGCGTTAGCGTATTCACGCCTTGATCATGCGGTAAATATGAAGGTATCAGATTTAAAGTCGTAAACTTACGCCGTCAATGCCTTGTTGCTTGCGTAACAACATTTGCTTTTTAACATTAAACATAGGCCAAACAACTGGACCAAAACACATGCCGGCGACAAACCAACGCTTCTCGCACATGCCATTTTTCATCGCTTCAATTGACAAATACACAGAAAAACAAACAACGGCAACCATCATAAGCAAAACAAACATCTTTAAAACCCAGTCAATATTTATGAAGTGATCAATTATATCGCTGAAGTAATTTCAATTCGATAGGGAAACCCCTCGTTTTTAGAGTATTTACTTCTATTACCAAAATATAAAATTTGTAGCTACTGAAACCAAATGATCAATTTGGCCAATTTTAGGCATAAAAAAAGCCGCATCTGCGGCTTTTCTTACATGTTTTTCATTATATGTAGCTTTGCTGATGCACTCGAATAAACAGCGGTGTACCCGCTTTAGAGTAATCAACTTTGTACTCTTTGCCATTTAGACATTGCACAAACATTAATGTTTTTGGTTCACCAAAAACATCAGGGCTCGATACGTTTACGACTTCAACATAAGCGTCTTTCGCTTCACGTCTATTTCTTGGTACAGGGCCATCATAAGCTTGAACGCCATTTTGCGTTACTTTTACGTTAGGGTGCTCTATATCATTCTGAATGATAAGATCGACTTTTCTGATCTTATGAATAATGGTATTCCGACCACTTCGAATATATGGGATATCGGACATAACTACCTTCAGCCTCTAGTTTGCCTTCAAAAACAAACAAAAAATGTTACTTATAATATAACTCTAGCGTTTTGAACTAAATTGATCAAGGACACACAGTAATTTATCGATTCATATTTTCATTTTTAGTGTCTTGTATTAATTTCAATGCGTTAGCTGGTGTACCAGAAATTCCATTACTGTTGATATAAAAATGAAATCCAAGTAATTCGTTTAGTTTCTCAGAACGATGAACAAACATAGCAATGAGTCCACGATAAATACGGTTAGCCCCTAATTTACATTCTACAGAATCAATAAAATCCTCAGGCACACACTGCCCTGTTGCGCATCCCTTACCGGCTAAAGCCAGCCACAGCGGCCTTTGTTCAATCAGTAATTTTGACGCTAAGCGCAATGGAAACGTATCGTAAAATAACTCAGGATCCTTAACCTTAATGCCTATAAAGTCATATTCCTTGCCACCATCGATGCGATCTTGGGCAGGAATACCGACCCGCTGGATGTTTTCCCACGGAACAAAAACCGTGTTGGCTCGGTGATAAAAAGTTAAGCCATCATCCGCGAGTTTTAATCTATGTCGTGGTTCACTGCGTTTTAGATAGCCTAATAACAGCATTGCTATTGCAAACCCATACAAAAACATATTGGCAATATACAATTGAGACAAAAAGCCAAAATGCACAACAAAGTTAATTCCAGCTAACCCAAAACCAAATTTAATGAAGGTTTCTGAATTATCGCTGTCTGTTGATTCAATAAAAATAGGTTGGGTCATTGCAGTCTTAAAAAGGTTTAAAAATAAAATAGAAGCCCAAACAAATTAAACACCACAAAAGAGCAGCGCGCATCATTCGACAGATTGGACAATTGGTTTGTAACTTCATATTGTATTAATCTACTTGCAGTTTTTTAACAAAAATCATTTATGGAGCAATGTATATGTCAAACATTCAATTGGCAACTTTTGGTGGCGGTTGTTTTTGGTGTATCGAATCCGCCCTCAATGCAATCCGCGGTGTGCAACAAGCAGTGTCTGGTTACTCAGGCGGTCAAGTAGACAACCCAACTTATCAGCAAATTTGCAGTGGTCAAACTGGGCATGCTGAAGTTATCCAAGTGACATTTGACGCTGATATTATTTCATACGATTTATTGCTCGATTTCTTTTTTCAACTTCATGATCCAACGCAACTTAACCGTCAAGGCAATGATGTTGGAACACAATACAGGTCGATAATCTTGTATCACGACGAAGTTCAGCGCCAAACTGCCATCAACAAAATTAGCGACGTTCATGACCACGACATTTGGGATGGTGACATCGTAACTGAAGTTGAACCTATATCCATCTTTTATCCGGCAGAAGAGTATCACCAAGGATATGCCGAGAATAATCCGCAACAACCTTACTGTGCTTTGGTCGTAAACCCAAAACTAAACAAGTTTAAACAAAAGTTTAGCGACTTCTTAAAATAAAACCTGCTAAGTAAAGATACTCAGTTAAATTTAAATTTAATGTGGGGTAACATACAGTCAAATTGTGTTACCTCATTTAAAGAGCTTCATGTCTAAAAGTTACTTTTTTAAAACCGCCTTTGTTATCGCGTTCATTTATTCAATGTACTTATTTTTTAATCCCCATTTGGATACCGGCATCAAGATCCCTCACATTGATAAAGTGGGTCATTTCATCGCTTTTTCGGGCTTGTCATTTTTATTTGATTTTGCTTTTACTCTCGCCAAAATCTGGGGAATTGGAGCCGCCTTAGTGTATGGCATTCTAGTTGAGCTTATTCAAAGTACACTGCCTAATAGACAAGCATCCCTAGCTGATGTTGTTGCCGACATGTCAGGTTGCCTAGTCTATTATTTTGTCTTTAAACCATATGCTGAAAAACTCGTAAGTAAATTTTGGAAACCAGCTAATGCCAAATAATCGAGATTGGCACTTTGTTGGTCAAGGTGCGATCAGTTCTTTTTGTGCCGTCAATGTTTTACCCAATCACGCCGTTACTGTACTCACTCGTCGCTCATCTGTTAGTGAAAAAACCTTTATCGACTTGCAGGGACAACAAATACGATTGCCCTTACCAAGGCGCCTACGAAACGATGAAACGATTAACAATTTAGTGGTAGCAGTCAAAGCCTATGACATAGTAAACGCCATTGCCGACGTTTTAGGCAGCTTAGCTGACGATGCCAATGTCGTCCTATGTCACAATGGCATGGGAACAATTCCGGACGTACTTGAACTATTGCAAGTTAAACCAAACCGCAATGTATACTTTTGCACAACAAGCAGTGGCGTCAATCATCAAGGAAACAACATTATTTTAGCCGCTATCGGCCAAAGTCAGTGGCAGTCAATTGTTACTCATTCTCCTCACAGCGCTCTCAATATCAACGACTTTAAATCACTATTTTTAGTTGCTGAACAAGCCGAGGAGTTGCCAACGATATTGTGGCAAAAACTAATTATAAATTGCGCCATTAACCCGCTGACGGCCATCAACCGTGTTACCAATGGTGAACTTGCAGCTCAAACGTTTCAGCAACAACTTAATACGATCGTTGAAGAGGTCATAAACGTTGCTCGCTTTGATGGTGTAGATTTTGACTTAAACGCTATGATCGATCTTGTGAACAGCGTCATTAAGTCAACGGCTAAAAATTACTCTTCGATGTATCAAGATTTAACAAATAATAGAAAAACCGAAATTGATTTTATTAATGGCTATGTGTGCAAGCTTGCAAATCAATATAAAATTGATGTCCCTGTAAATCAGGCGCTAGTGAGGCAGATACAAAAGCTTGGTGGTTAACTAAATTTAATAACAATTAATCTGTTTGAACTAATTAGTACACGCAACTTCAATTCAAGGATACAATTGACTTTAACAATCGTGTAAAACACGAAATTTGTATCTAAAATAGAAATCAATACAATGTATCTAACTCAACCCATTCTGTAGGTGAATTTTGACTGTAAATCCAAACCCAATATTAGAAAAAGCCAAAACAACCTGTGCAGAACAAGGTGTTAAGCTAACGAGTAAGCGTGAAAATGTTTTAGCATGTATTATCAGTTCAGACGAAGCCGTCTCTCCCTACGAATTAGCTGAGATCTACAAGGAAAATTTTGGCCAATCCATGCCGGCGATGTCGGTCTATCGTATCCTGGATTTTCTAGTGGAGTTAACGTTAGTCCATAAACTTACGTCCGCCAATAAGTATATCGCATGCTCTCATATCTCCTGTTCCCACAGCCACCGCAGCCCACAATTTTTAATTTGTGAAAACTGCCAATCCGTTATGGAGGTTGGTATTGAAAACTCTGTAATGGAACAACTTAAAAGCAGTGTCGAACGGTCTGGTTTTGTATTAACAACCCAACAAATTGAATTAAAAGGCTTGTGTAAAAAGTGCCAATAAACGTGCGAAGTATGACCTAAAGCTGAACTACAAAAGGTCAAATGGCAAATGCAAAAAAGGTCAGATACATTGGTATCTGACCTTTTTTATGTCGTAAGCTTTAACCAAATTTAATGTTTAAGTCTGGTAACTAAAATACCAACAGCTCACTAATACGCTTTTATTTTAGTAGAAGGTTTTGCCTTCTTCGGCCATTTTAACCAAGCTATCGCATGGCGCAAAACGGTCACCAAACTGTTCTTGGTGTTTTTTCAACGTCGCGACTAAGTTGTCAATGCCATAGCTATCCATATACTTAAATGGACCACCTTGGAATGGCGGATAACCGGTTCCGAAGATCATGCCAATATCGCCATCCCGTGCTGAACGGACAATGCCTTCATCTAAACAACGTGCAGCTTCATTTAACAGTTGGATGACACAGCGCTCTGCAATGTCTTCAGATGACATTTTACTCGACGGCGTAATTCCCAAGACACGGTATACCGATTCATCGACTTGTTTCGATTTACGTTTAAACGTTAACTTATCCACTAAACTAGGTGCGGCTGCTTTACCGTAAAGATAAAACCCATTTTGGTTCTTTTTGCCTTTACGGTCGTCGGCCATAAGCTTTTCCATCGCCGCTGGCGGCGTAAAGCGCTCACCAAAGGCATCAAATAGAATGCTTGATACTTTCACGCCAACATCAATACCAACTTCGTCAAGCAAAGTCATAGGGCCCACAGGGAATCCAAACTTAGTTAACGCCTTGTCGATTTTCTCAACCGGCTCACCTTCCATCACAATGTTTGCTGCTTCGTTCATGTATAAACCAAGTATACGGTTTACAAAAAATCCAGCCTCATCTTTTACAACAATTGGTGTTTTACCCTGACGACGCGCAAATTCAACGGTAGTAGAAATGGTTAAGTCAGAAGTTTTATCTGTTGCAATGACTTCAACCAGTGGCATTTTATCTACCGGCGAAAAGTAATGTAGACCAATTACGTTTTCAGGACGCGCGGCTTTGGCCGCAATTTCTCGAATTGGCAAAGAAGATGTATTAGATGCAAATATAGTTGACTCTTTGCAGTTCTCTTCGATATCTGCAACCATTTTCTGTTTTAGAGTTAAATCTTCAAACACAGCCTCTACAACAATGTCGCTGTCTTTAAAACCTACAAAGTCGGTGCTTGCAGATAATAACGACAGTTGTTTTTGCATTTCCGAAGATGACATAAAACGACGTTTAACCTTTTTATTTAAAATGTCGTAACTGTACTTAAATGCGTTGCGTATCCCCTCGTGGGCAATATCTTTTATTCGAGCCGGTACGCCAGCTTTCGTCGTGGTAACAAACGCAATACCGCCGCCCATTAACCCACCACCTAGCACACCTGCTTTTTTAATCACTAATGGGTCGACACCAGCAACACCGGTTTCTTTTTTCATTTCTGTGGTCGCAAAAAACAAACTGCGCAATGCTTTTGATTCAGCCGTCATGCAAAGTTCAGAAAAACGTTGCGCTTCAATATCTAAACCTTGTTGATAACCGACTTCTATACCCGTACGAATACATTCAATAATTTTAATCGGCGCAGGATAATTACCATTGGTTTGACGCATAACTTGCTTAGCTGCTTGGTCAAATACGACCTTTCGGCCAAACGGGTTATTTTCTAACAAAGTCGACATTAAACCGCGTTTTACTGGTTTACGTTTAGGTTTACCTTTAAGTGCCATTTCAATTGCGGTTTCGAGCAAGATACTGACAGGCACCATATCATCAACAAGACCGGCTTTAAGGGCTTGTTTAGCACGTAATTGCTTGCCAGTTAACATCATATCAAGGGCTTTTTGCAATCCAACAAGTTTAGGTAAACGCTGTGTTCCCCCCGAACCTGGAAGCAAGCCAAGTTGCACTTCAGGTAACCCCAAAACCGTTTTAGACGAATCAGAAACAACACGTCCGTGACACGCCATTGCCAATTCCAAGCCACCGCCTAATGCAGGACCATGAATAGCCGCAATGATTGGCATTTTCATGCCTTCGATTTGATCAAATAGTTGTTGCCCTGTTTGCGCAATCGCTTTGACTTCGTCTTGTGTTGAACAAGAATCAAGGACTTTTACATCGGCCCCTGCAACAAACGAATTGTCTTTGCCAGACGTTAGTACTAGCGATTTAACCGCACTGTTTGATTTTACTTCAGCAAATATTGCTTCAACTTGCTCGGCAAATTCTGCTTTTAAAACGTTCATTGACTCGTTTGGCACATCGATACGAATGATGCCAACTCCGTTGTCTAACACTTCTAAGTTAAACGCGGATTTTGAATTTTGTTCTGTCATGTGAGTTCCTATTCGTTCTCGAATTTGGTGAATCTCGAATTTGTTCTAATTAAATCGGTTAGCCGTCAACTTCTACAATCATTGCAGCGCCTAGACCACCAGCTGCACATGCTGTCGTTAGACCAACACCACCGCCTCTGCGGCGCAATTCATTAATAGTTTGCGTAATTAAACGAGTCCCTGTCGCAGCAAACGGATGACCATAAGCCAATGAACCGCCATTAACATTAAACTTCGCCATATCAATTTCGCCAATTGCCGATTTACGACCTAACTTCTCTTCCGCAAACTTTTTGCTTCCAAACATTTTCATGTTTGCTAATGCTTGCGCTGCAAATGCTTCATGCATTTCGATTAAGTCTAAATCACCCAAGTTCATGCCCGCACGCTCTAATGCAATTGGTGTTGCGTATGAAGGACCCATTAACATGTCTTCCCATACATCAATAGCGGCAAAACCAAAGCTACGAATGTAACCAAGTGGCACATAACCAAGGGCTTTTGCTTTGCTTTCTGACATTAACATAATAGCGGAAGCGCCATCAGTTAACGCAGTAGAGTTAGCTGCTGTCACAGTACCGTGTTTACGGTCGAAAACTGGGCGCAACTTGCTATAACCATCTGCCGTTGAATTGGTTCGAATGGTGTTATCCATGTCGATAAATTGTTTAAACGGTTCTGGGTGTGCTGTCATAACTTCATCTTGCATAACGCCACTTTCCCACGCTTTAGTCGCTAAAGAATGGGAACGATGAGCCATAGCGTCTTGGTCAGCACGGCTGATGTTATGAGTTTTTGCCATTTGTTCAGCTGTTTGTCCCATTGACAAGCCCGTTGAATATTCAGCTACCGCTGGCGGCACAGGAGCCAAATCTTTTAATCTAATTTTTTTAATGATGTTCCAGCGTTGACCGAGTGTTCGCGCCTTATTTAAATCAACTAATGCTCGGGCTAGCTTTTTACTCACACCAATTGGCAATACTGACGAGGAGTCGGCGCCACCGGCAATACCAATAGAAACATGGCCAGCCATAATTGACTCACAGATATTAACAGTTGACTGGAAGCTCGTCGCACATGCTCGAGACACTGAATAAGCATCTGTATGAACATCCATACCTGTGCCCAACACTATTTCTCGGGCAATATTGGGTGCAGCTGGCATTTGCACAACTTGTCCAAATACTAATTGCTCTATTGCTTTAGGATCGAGTTCTGAGCGCTGCAACATTTCTGATACAACCATTTTGCCAAGATCCAATGCGGGTACTCCGTGATAAGCCGTTGCTTGTTTTGCAAATGGCGTACGTAAACCTGCAACAACCGCTATGCGGTCACCGTTTCTTGTTTCTAATCTTTTTGCTGTCATGTTATATCCAATTTTATCTGGTCAGACCTCTAGTTAAGGCAGATTCTAACCATATCTTTTCAAAAGTAAAAGAGAAAACTCATATTTTTTAACGAATACCGTTATTTATTGCTTAATTTCCGTTCGGTCGAAAAAACATCACTTGTTTTTTTTATATGGAACCATATAACTACAGATTAGTCGTATAGGGCGTAATAACACTTTTATATTAAAAAAGTGTTAATCCCAAACTCCAGTAAATCTTAATAGGAAGTGTAGGACAAATGTCGGTATCGCGATTCGAACAATTAAAAAAATATTTGGATTCACAAGTCATTGGCCAACCCGATTTTACTAAGGCAATATTGATTGCCCTGTTGGCAGATGGACATTTATTGGTAGAAGGCCCTCCAGGTCTTGCAAAAACCCGCGCAATAAACGCATTGGCAAACGGATTAGAAGGTGAATTTCACCGTATCCAATTTACCCCAGACCTGCTCCCAGCCGATTTAACAGGTACAGATATCTATCGCCCTGAAACTGGTGAGTTTGTTTTTGAAAAAGGACCTCTTTTTTACAACCTGGTGTTAGCCGATGAAATTAACCGAGCGCCGGCAAAAGTTCAGTCAGCTTTATTAGAAGCTATGGCGGAACGCCAAGTTACGGTCGGTAAAACCACATACGAACTACCAGAATTATTTTTGGTAATGGCCACCCAAAACCCGCTGGAACAAGAAGGTACATACCCGCTTCCTGAAGCTCAGCTAGACCGCTTTTTAATGCATCTGAATATTGACTACCCTGGCGCCGAAACAGAAATTGAAATTTTACGCTTAACCCGTGGTGAGGCGTTAGATAAACAAGTGCCTAAACCAACCCCGTTAAGTCAGGCGGATATCTTTGCTGCGCGGAAAGAAATTTTATCAATTCACTTAGCTCCTGAACTTGAGCAGTATCTAGTTGATTTAATCATTGCCACGCGCCAACCTGAAAAGTACGACGAGCAATTAGCAAAATGGATCAGTTTTGGTGCGTCACCTAGAGCAACAATATCGGTAGACAAATGCGCACGTGCTACAGCATGGCTAGATGGTCGCGACTTTGTCACACCAGACGACATTCAAGGTGTATTTTTTAATAGCTTAAGACACCGCATACTATTAAGTTATGAAGCCGAAGCGGCTGGCATTTCTGCTGATCAAATATTGGCCCGGATACTCGAATTAGTCGCGGTACCTTAGGAAAGCAACATGGCATCCGTAGATGTAAATAGCCACTATTTAGACTGGCTAAAACAAAACGAACTAAGCGGTTGGCAGCTATCTTTTGCTGAACTTGTGATGTATCAAAAATACACACATTTGTTAAACAATAAACCCTGCAGCAAGGTGAAACACCACATGTCTGGGCAATACATGGCTAAAACTAAAGGCCGAGGTATGGAGTTTGACGAAGCTAGGCATTATCAACCCGGCGACGATGTCCGTACAATCGACTGGCGAGTCACCGCCCGCACAGGTAAAACCCATACAAAAATATTTAGGGAAGAAAAAGACCGACCTATTTTTGTTTTTTGCGACCTATTACCCAGTATGCGCTTTGGCAGTCAGCTATTATTTAAGTCTGTTCAGGCCTGCCATCTAAGTGCACTGGTAGCTTGGAAAGCAATGCAAAATGGCGACAAAATCGGTGGCTTAGTGCTGTCTGAAAACGGCCTACTGGAAAGTAAACCAAAAAGTCGACAGCAAGCGGTTTTAAAATGGTTGGACGGTTTGCAGAAAACCCATAACTTACTGCCACTTGATCACAAACACGCTTTTGATCAGACAGAACTTGAAACCAAGTTTACCGAAGCATGTGCTCACTTACGCCGGGTAGCCCACCCTGGTAGCTTAGTTTATCTAATCAGTGACTTTCAGCATGTCAACGATACTGCCCTGCAACATTTATTTCAGTTGCAAAAACACTGTGAAGTTGTTGCCTGTTGGGTTAATGACCCTATTGAACATAGCTTACCTAAACTTGCTGCTGGCTCCATATCCGTTACCGATGGCCAATTGGTTAAGCAAATCGACTCTGACTCGCAACTTGAACAGTATCAGGATCTTGCAAAAAGTAGGTTTAACCAACAAAAACAGAATTTAACTCAATTCAAAATTCGTTGGTTACCCATTTGTGCTGGCACACCACTGCACGAACAGTTATAGAGAACAACAATGCAACCCGATTTATTATCTCAATTAAACGACATACAAACACCGGATCCTATCGGATGGTGGCCATTAGCCTGGGGTTGGTATCTGGTTTTAATATTGCTACTGACCGCTTCGTTTATACTTTTTAAATTGATAAAAACAAAATTTGAGCAATCTAAAGCTAAAAAACAAGCACTTCGTGAATTAACCGCAATGGATAAAACGTTAACTCCATTGCAACAGGTTACCGTGATCAACAATATATTAAAGCGCGTAGTATTGGCCTATGCGCCAAGACAAGATGTTGCCAACTTAACCGGTTCTCAATGGGCTGAATGGTTAAATAGTCAGGGCACCAAAGGACATACTATAGATTCAGATTTATTGACCCTAGCCTACAAAGCGACCTGTGACGAAGCACATTCTGAACGTTATCAACAACAGGCTCGTGCCTGGATTGAGTACAGTTTACCTCTGTCAAAAGTGACTGATAATAATCAAACACGTGAGGTAAACCATGTTTAGTTTTGCCTGGCCTTGGGTTTTTGCCCTATTAGTGTTGCCGTTTATCGCTCGCTTATTTAAAGCCAAAAACGCCAGTCCCGACATGCCTCTTTATTTACCAACATTTGGTTTGGTCGCCGATTCTGTAAAGCCAATTTCTCGTGGCGGATTTCCATGGTTCACATATCTAATTTGGATATTGTTAGTCTCCGCCGCGGCAAAACCTCAGTGGTTGGGTGACCCTATTACCATCCCACAGGAAGGCCGTGAAATGATGTTGGCGGTCGATTTATCTGGTTCTATGGATGAAAAAGACATGGTTATTGGTCGACAACAAGTTAACCGACTCACCATGCTAAAATATGTGTTAAACGACTTTATTGAGCGACGAGTTGGTGACCGACTCGGTTTGATATTATTTGCCGACACAGCCTATGTTCAAACCCCTTTGACTTACGACCGTGCGACTGTAAAACAGCTATTAAATGAAGCCGTTTTAGGTTTGGTCGGCGAAAAAACCGCCATCGGTGACGCACTTGGATTAGCAGCAAAACGATTTAATGAAAAAGGCGAATCCAACCGTATTCTTATTTTATTAACAGACGGTCAAAATACCGCTGGCAATATAGAGCCTTTAGAAGCCCTTGAGATTGCAAAAGAAGCTGGAGTGCGCGTTTATACCATAGGTATTGGCGCCGACGAAATGATGGTGCGTAGCATTTTTGGCACCCGCAAAGTAAATCCTTCTGCCGACCTTGACGAAAACTTGTTGACTCAAATTGCCGAACAAACGGGTGGTAAATATTTCCGGGCTCGTGACACCGAAGAGTTACAAAAAATCTACGAGCTATTGGATGAACTTGAACCTGTAGAAGACGATCCGATCCAACTTAGGCCGCAGCAAGCCTTGTTCCATTTTCCGTTGGGATTGGCTTTGTTACTTTCATTTTTAACCACATTGTTCCCTTTATTACAGCATTATTTAGCTAAATTGGGGATCAACAAAATTCGCGGGGAGGACCAATAAATGGACGATTTTTTACAATTGAGTTTTAGTCAATTACATCAATTTCACTTTATCCGTCCGCAATGGTTGTGGTCAATTCTGTTGCTCGTTGCAGTATGGTTGTTACGCAATCAAATGAATAAACAATCCCATTGGCGTAACGTACTACCGCCTCATTTGGCCCAGGTGTTACTAAACAGCTCGGAATCCCCAAAAAACAGTGCCCGACGAGGTAAAGTATTAATCGGCTTTTGGTTAATCGCCGCTATCGCGATGGCCGGGCCTACGTGGCAAAAAATTGAAAAGCCGGTATTTCAGGTTAAACGTGCGAGTGTCATCTTACTCGACATGTCACTTTCTATGCGATCCACCGATATCAAACCTAATAGACTGAGCCGTGCTCGATTTAAAGCAATTGATCTCGCTGAAGCGATAGGTGATGGCGAAGTGGCTCTCGTAGCCTACGCTGGTGACGCATTTACAATTTCTCCATTAACCCCTGACGCTCGCAATTTAACAGCATTAATTCCAAGCTTAACCCCGGAAATTATGCCTGAACCTGGCAGTTACCCCTTGTTAGGTTTAGAACGTAGTGCTGAATTACTGGTCCAGGCAGGTTACCTTACCGGTGATATATTCTGGTTTACCGATGGAATCGACGACTTTGATCTTCAGCAAATACGAACCTTTGCGGCTAATACGGCATATCGAATTAACATTATCGCCTTAGGAACCAGCACAGGAGCTCCGATTAAACTCGCTGATGGCAGTTTACTAAAAGATGGAACAGGCAGCATTGTCATCCCTAAATTGGCAACGGCACCGCTAATCACAATCGCAGATATGACCAACGGATTGTTTGTTACCACAACGGCAAATGACCGCGACATCAAAACGTTGGCGTCATTAACTGTAACCCCAAAAGAGGACCAAAACGGCGACTCAGACGATCCTGATAAAAAGTTAACCGGCGATGACTGGCATGAATTTGGGCCCTATCTAGTATTACTAATCCTACCGTTTTTCGCTTCTAAGTTCCGTCGAGGTTCCGTGTTTTCTGCTTTGTTGGTCTTTGGTTTATTGGCTAACCCAAATCAAGTAACAGCAGACACTTTAAACCCCACCGAAAGCGACGTTTCTGGAGGGCTTGGGCAATCTAATAAAATTGATAGTGACGCTACTATTACGCTCCCGCCACCACGCCCTTGGTATGACACGCTTTTTAAAACCGCAGATAAACATGGTCAAGAAGCCTATAACGAAGAAAATTACTTACAGGCAACCACCGATTTTAAAGATCCGCAATGGAAAGGCAGTGCGGCCTATAAAGCAGGAGATTATGAAACCGCTTTGAGTTATTTCTCTCAAGATGAATCGGCTAGCGGATGGTACAACCGCGGTAATACATTAGCGCAATTACAAAAAATTGACGAAGCGATTGAGGCGTATGACAACACATTAAAAATACAGCCAAATCATCAACAGGCAAAAGAAAACAAAGCCCTGTTAGAGCAAATGAAGCAACAGCAAGAACAACAGGAACAACAATCTGATCAACAACAAGATGGCGAGCAACAGCAATCTGATCAGCAACAACAGTCTGACGACCAACAGCAATCTGAAGGTGATAGCCAATCAGAGTCCGATTCTGAGAGTGAGCAAGGTCAGCAAAAAAATAGTCAACAATCGGAGCCGTCCGCCGAACCACAGGAGGATTCGCAAAGTGAACAGCAACAAGCTGAACAAAGTGAATCTGAACAAGAGCAACAAGAAGCTCAAGCGGCAGAAGCGCAGGAAAAACAACAGGGCGAAGAATCTGAACAAGAAGCGGCTATGACACCGTTAACCGCGGAGCAAATCGCAGAACAAGAACAGCAGCAAAAAATCGAACAATTATTACGAAAAGTATCTGACGATCCAGCTACCTTATTACGTAATAAGATGATCTTGGAAAATCGTAAACGACAGCAGTCTAACCGTGCACCTAAGGGAGCGAAAAAGTCGTGGTAAGTAAATCACTAAAACTCATATTGATAACCTCAATTTTATTCATGTGGACAATGTATAGCGAGGCGGCCACACAGTTATCAGCCAGCGTCGACCGTAATCCAGTAATGGAACGGGAAGCCTTTGTGTTAGAAATTGTGGCAAATGACTCCCTCGACAGCTCTGACTTAAACCTGAATCCGCTCGATAAAACCGACTTTATCGTTGGACGCACAGCAACGAGCAGTCAAACACAAATTGTTAATGGCAGCATTTCCAAAACGACAACTTGGACTGTGGTATTAACAGCCAAACAGGCCGGTGAATATGTTATTCCCGCCCTATCTGCTAATAATCTAAGCACCAAACCTATTGCAATTAGTGTTATAAAAGCCAGTAAACAAACAGGCCAGAACAACGAACCTATTTTTCTTAAGAATAATATTGAATCCACCGATCTTTATTTACAACAAACTGTAAAGCTTGTGAGTCGATTGTATTTTTCTCCGAACGTCGAGCTGCAAAGCGGCAGTTTGACCGAACCTGTGCTTGAAGGCGCATTTATCAAGCAACAGGGAAAAGACAACGAGACTAGTGAAATAATAATGGGTGTTCGGTATCGCGTTATTGAACGAATATATACGGTCACCCCGCAGGCCAGCGGCCAATTTGTCATTAAATCGCCAGCATTTAATGGTGAAATAGCCACTGGTAACCGTCGTCGATTCTTCTCGGGCTTTAGTCAAACCAAGCCCGTAACTGCTTTTGGCGAAGACATTTCAATCACAGTTAATCCTATTCCTGAGTCCTATACAGGAACTTGGCTGGCCAGTGAGTTAGTGCAATTAAACGAAGAATGGCAACCAAACAACTCAACAATTGAAGTAGGTGAAGCCATAACTCGTACGTTCACGTTGACCGCTTTAAATGTCAATGAAGAACAGCTACCCACCGTTAATGGCATATACCCAGATGCGTTTAAAGTTTATCCTGACCAATCTGAAGCCCACGAAGTTTTACGTCAAAATGCCTTAGTTGCACAACGCGTGAGTTCAGAAGCAATTGTCGCAAATAAAGCCGGTACGTATACCCTACCTGAGATTAAGATCAGTTGGTTTAATACCAAAATGAAACGTCAGGAGTTTGCGATATTACCGGAAAAGCAAATTACCGTTGTTGCGGCCTCTGGGCAGTCCGAGCAATCTGGTGTTACTAACCTCTTACCTAACCAAATGGAAACGATTAACGCCGCTGAATGCAAAGCTGAAACTGGCCCCGCCGCGGAACTAACAGAGCCTAAATGGTATCAAAATACATCCTTTACCGTTGTGGGCTGGTTATTATGGTTAATAACAGTAGCGCTTTGGTTGATAAATCGTACTCGCTCAGCACCGGTTGTATCCGCGGAAAAAACAGAGAAACGTTTTGATATATACCAACTGAAACAGGCTTGTAAAAACAACGATCCTAAACTCGCCCGAATTAATTTATTGGCGTGGGCTCAGTATAAGTTTAGCGATGTTAGAACGCTCGACCAGTTGCATGACAAAGTCCCCGCTAATCTGCAAAGAGAGATCCGTCGACTCAATCTGAGTCAGTATTCGACTGAACGAACAACTTGGCAAGGAGATGGGATGTGGAAGGCGATAGTGCAATTTGACGGCACGGTAACACAACAAAATACCGATAAAGAAGACCTGCCTCCTCTAAACTAACTCGGCTTATTTAGCGCATCATAAAACGCTTAGTGACGAACGCCACTAAGCGTTTTTTTACGTCGAATTTATCTTCTTTAAACAATTATTTGATTCAAATTATTGCATTTTTTCACACTAACGGGGATTTGCTTGTATTAGACCTATCTCCACAATGTATTGGTTATTAAACGAGAACGAATAGCTTTCAAACGACGTGTCCACACCAGGCGCTTTAATACAATAATAATGGTTTCTCTATCACAGGAGATTACAACTAATCAGATATAACCACACTCATTCAGGAGCGTGGCAGGTATTTCATAAAGGAAAAAGGCGAACCTAATTTCCTCTATAAATTACTATTTATTGGCAGCAGATTAAGCGACTCAGGAGACAAAGCCGAACGGCTTATCTTAGGAAAATATGTGACTAATTTTACCGCCACCGTAGAGCTCTAAATTGAAATTAAGACACTAACTAGATTCAACTTGGCTTGGTGTTGTGTATTTCCAAACCCGTGCTTGAGTCGCTGGGATTGGCTTACTAAAGAAATACCCTTGAACTAAATAACATCCATTTTTTTCCAAAAAGTCGACTTGCGCTTGCGTCTCTGCCCCTTCAGCGATGACTTCTAACCCTAGCTTGTGAGCCATAGCGATTATCGCTCCGGTAATTTCGAGATCATTTACATCCTCTGGTATGTCTTTGATGAAAGACCTGTCTATTTTTAGCGTATCAACAGGGAAACGTTTTAAGTAGCTCAGCGAAGAATAACCTGTACCAAAATCATCGATTGAAATGGCAACACCCAATTCTTTAATCGCATTAAGTTGCCTAATTGCATCTTCAACATCCGACATGAGGTGTGACTCTGTGATCTCCAATTCAATACGTGACGGCGATACACCAGTTTCTTGTAAAATAGTTTTGAGTTCGCTAATACAATCACCAGACTCAAACTGACAGGCACTTAAATTAATCGAAACAGGGACGTGAATATCATCACTTGCTGCAAACGTACACGCTTGACGCATAACCCAGCTGCCAATTTGCAGAATAAGAGAACTTTGCTCGGCAATAGGAATAAATTTAGCTGGTGAGACAAACCCCAATTTATCGTTGCTCCATCTTAATAGAGCTTCAAAACCCACTAAATCTTTCGTTAAGCTATGTACTTTAGGCTGATAATACAACTCTAGTTCATCATTAAGAATTGCGAGTTTCAGAGCCGATTCTATTTCCTGACGCTCTTTTGCGGCTTCGTTTAGCTCTTTGGTATAGAAATGATAGGTATTTTTACCCGTAGCCTTAGCTTCATACATTGCCAAGTCAGCATGTTGCAATAAAGTTTCGGCCTCTTTAGTGTCTTTAGTTGAGAGTGTAATACCAATACTTGTGCCCGATACAACCTCTTCGCCGCGCAGTTCAAACGGACGGTTGGCTGCGGTTAAAATATCGTGGGCAATATTTAGTGCATCTTGTTCGTTTCGGGCACCGCCCATAATAAGTGCAAATTCATCGCCGCCCATTCGCGCCAATACATCTTCATTTCGTAAATTTTTATTTAATCGATTCGCAATTTCTACTAACAGCAAGTCACCATTTTCATGACCATAAATATCATTTACGCGTTTGAAGTCATCAACGTCAAAGTAGAACAAGGCAAACTCATAACGACCACGTTTACTGATTTCCACAAGTTTCTCTAATTGAGCAATAAAAAACGTGCGATTCGCTAATCCAGTCAATTCATCGGTATACGCGAGTTTTTCTATTTTGTTTTGCGAGTCTTTGATAAACGATATGTCTTGCATCGACAATACGTATTTAGTGACATTACTATTTTCGTCCCGCATCGGCGTAATCGTACTGTTCACCCAGACCTGTTGTCCGTTTGACTGTTCCTTCAAAACAAGCTCACCATGCCAGCTTTTCTTACGACGAATTTCATTTACTATTTGTTCTGAAATAAATGCCATATGTTCATGGATAAAACTGAAAAAACGACTACCTAATAAGGTTTCACGGTCACATTTAAGCATCGCGATTGCTTTGGAGTCGACATAACTAATAGCAAAATCCAACTCAAGAATGATCACTGCGTTGTCTGAATAACTTACGGCTTGAGCCAAGGCTTTATTCGACTCAACTTCCTCTTTAAGTAACGCAAGGTTCTTATTTTTGTCGTTTAATTTGTATTCGAATTTTTTTACCAATAACGTTAATTGTGAATGCAAATCCTCTATTTCACTTTCAATATGACCTTTGAAGTTAAGTTGCGGATTATTCAGGTCTACATTTGCTACAGCCTGTGCCGTCTGGGTCAGTTTTCTGGCTATAAACAATTTGCAGGAAAAATAAACCACACTGCACAAAAGTGAAATATTAAAAGTAATCCAAATTAAGTATTTATAAAAGCGTTCATCCTCACCTTTTAAAATGCCTGTCTCATTTTGATAAGTGACAATTGTCCAGTTAATAGAGTCAATTCTATTGCTAATGGCATAAACTTTTTTATTCCAATCAATGAATTCAGTTAAACTACCAAAAGGCCGTTTTGATTCAATATACGACTTGAGTGAGTCGCGAATGTATCCTGCACTTAAGTTATTGTTTTCCTGCCTAATCAAACGAGAACCATAATCTGGGTGATATATCATTTTCAGGCGGCTGTCGTAAATGAAAAATTGCCCTATAGAGTTGTCATACATTAGTTCTAATTTTTCAATTATTGGGTCGATATCTATTGCCCCGCCAAATACCCCAACAAACTCCCCCTTTTTATAGATCGGTACCGTGTAATAGACGACCCACATATCCAAAATGTCGTCTCTATAAACTTGTGACCACTGTCCTCTTCTTATTATGGGATCACGGGCAATTCTGTAAAAAATATTGTTATCTAAATCAAGATCCGTAAGAATTTCCTGTTGCCAGGTTTTATTGCTGGAAAATACAGTGTGATCCTCGCCTACATAATAAGTGAGTTCAACATTGGAGGTTAAAGCGGCTTCGATATTCTCCCAACTCTGATCATAGGAAGCTTTTTCCAACTGACGTTGAAACACACTTGCTAAACTGTCGATATTTTTTCTTAGAAAGGAAAAGGCGTATTGAAGATCGATTTGTTGACGAATTGCCGCCTCATTTAGGGCTTGTTTGCCATCGTTCAATGCTGTTTGGTGAATTTGTTTATTCAAATTCACTAAAAAATAACTGCCAAGCATAGCTGCGACTATCAGCACGATTAAGCTTATCTTGAAGGTCAGACTGCGAAACTTAAATAAACCCACTAATACCCTTCCAAAAATTGAATTCGATTGATTATGCGCTAAATTAGCCAATATATCAGACTAGCTAAACGAAATAGTATTAAATTTCCCAAATTTATCTGTCATGATGAGCCATAAATAAAAATACATAGGCCAAAACAGTGACAAAATTTTTGATTTATATTTCAAAGTTAATCATAACGTTACTTATTATTACTGCAATAACTGTTTACTTTACTTTGAGTAATAGTCTTGCAACGTTGGACGGCACTGTTCACTCACCGGTTTCAGATACAGTCACAATAGAACGTGACCGCGCTGGTATTCCAACTATTATGGCACAAAATCGAAAAGATCTTAGTTATGCACTCGGATATTTACACGGCCAAGAACGATTATTTCAGATGGATTTATTACGCCGTAATTCCGCGGGTGAACTTTCTGAGCTATTTGGCCCGCTTGCATTATCACACGATACCAATGTTCGTAACCATCAATTTAGAAATCGAGCAGAGCAATATGTTAAATTATTAAAGCCAGAACACCTCGCTATATTGACGCAATATACCGCCGGGGTGAATCAAGGAATTGACGATTTAACATCGCGACCACTTGAATATTGGATGCTTAATAAAACCCCTCAGAAATGGCGTCCTGCCGACAGCCTGCTCGTTATCTATAGTATGTATTTGGACCTCCAATACGCAAACGGTGAACGAGAAAGGTTGCTAGGCCATCTTCAACGTAATTTACTGCCTGATGTTTATCAATTTCTGACGCCAAAAGGTTCACGTTGGGATGCCAGTATTGATGGCACAACATTCACATCATCACCGGTACCAAGTAACACTATAGAACTTGCGCCTATTCTTAATTTGTTAACAGATAACGCCACCAGTTTTGAGTTATTTGATAATGACCATGAAGCCCTAAAAGGCAGTAACAACTGGGTTGTGGGTGGTCAATTATCTTATAATGGTGCGGCTATTGTCGCCGACGATATGCACTTAGGTTTAGCCGTGCCAAATATTTGGTATCGTGCAAGCCTTCGCTACAACCCAGCAAATACGACTGCTACTCAATCTACTCAACGTGATTATTCGGTTGCTATCGACGGCGTTACTTTGCCCGGCACGCCTTCTATTGTAATTGGTTCAAATCGTCACATCGCCTGGGGATTTACCAATAGCTACGGTGACTGGAATGACGTTGTAAAATTACAACTCGACGACTCAGGAACTCAATATAAAACAAAAGAAGGTTATCGCAATTTTGATATCGAAACTGAAACAATCTTAGTCAGTGGCAATAAACCAGAACGCATTGAAATCCGCAGAACCATTTGGGGTCCGGTAATAGGTCGCGATCATGATGGTTCGTTAATCGCCCTTCGTTGGGTCGCACATGATCCTCAAGGGATAAACTTTGATTTACTCGACTTTGAGAAAACAACCACCATTGACGATGCTATTGCAGTCGCAAATGGCGCCGGCATTCCGGCCCAGAACATAGTGATAGGTGACAAGCTTGGTAATATTGCATGGACCATTGCCGGTGTGATGCCAGAGAAGTTTGACCATAATCCTAAATTAGAACGCAGTTGGTTAACCCCCCAAGATTGGAGTAATGGTGACCTAGGCTGGCAAGGTTATATCGCATCGAACAAATACCCAGTTGTTAAAAACCCCAAAGATCACCGAATTTGGACGGCAAATAGTCGTGTCGTCGGTGGTGAGTTTTTTGACATCATAGGTGATGGTGGGTATGCACTCGGTGCTAGAAGCCAACAAATTAAACACCGTTTATTCGAAAAAGAGTCATTTTCTGAAGCCGATCTATTTGCCATTCAAAACGACACTAAAGCGGATTTTCTGAGCCGTTGGCATCAATTATTGACAACCGAACTTTTAACACCGAATTTCGTTGAAAACCACCAGCTAACGCAATTGCCTGATTATTTAAACAACTGGGGCGCAAGTGCAGACATAGACTCTGTCGGTTATTTGTTTGTGCGCCAATTTAGGCTAACAGTTCGTGACCAATTATTTAGTTCGCTAGAGGAAAACTTAGATAATGCAAGCTTAAACAAACGTGCCAAATTGAGCCTCATTCGCCATCAGTTGGAAGTCCCTATGTGGCAAATGATAACGCAACAACCGGCCCACTTGATTCCAAGTGGTTATCCGAGTTGGAACATGTTTTTAGAGCAAATGATTATCCGGACTCACAGTCAACTACTGACCCAATTTGGCGATTTGAGCCAAGCCACATGGGGAAACTATAACAATACCCATATTCAGCACCCATTAGCTAAAGCGGTTCCAGCATTAAGCTTTTTACTGGATATGCCAAGGCTTAAAGCTGCAGGCGATTCTTATATGCCAAGAGTTCAAGGCAAGTCCTTTGGTTCGTCACAACGTATGGTTGTATCGCCTGGTAACGAGGCTGAGGGCATCATGCAGATGCCTTCTGGTCAAGCAGGTCACCCACTATCACCATACTTCCAACAAGGCCATAAAGAATGGATTGAAGGCCAGGCAACCCCACTACTTCCAGGAGCAACAAAATACAAATTGGAGATGATCCCAAATACAGCAATTTAAGATTGCGAAAATTTAAAGTAAAAACTTTAATTCTTGATTGACTTATGAGCCAAACAAAAATAGATTGGCAGCATGAATATGAATTTTCGATTTGCTTACTTTTGTTTCTTTCTGTTTCCACACTCAGTGTAGAAGGCAGCGGTGACCAGTAGATAAAGCAAACTGATCTTAAAAGCCTTCCACCAGCGGAAGGCTTTTTTTTTGCACGAGGACACGACCTTGACCGAGCTATCTCAACTTAGAAAAGACATTAACGAAATTGACAACGAATTAATGATCTTATTGGCGAAACGTCGCCGCGTTTCGAATTTAGTCGCTGAGGCTAAAATCATTCAAAATAAACCTGTCCGTGACATTAAACGCGAAGAGCAAATGTTGGTCGAGTTAATTAAGGGGGGTAAATCACTCAATTTGGATGCTTATTTTGTAAAACAAGTGTTTCAAACGGTTATTGAAGACTCCGTTTTACATCAACAGGCGTTATTGCAAAAACATACAAATCGAGCGACTGGAGAGTTACCGGTAAATCGCGTGACCTATTTAGGATCACAGGGATCTTATAGCGATTTAGCGACACAAAAATATTTCTCTCGTCATGCATCAGAATTAAAACAAATTGGCTGCACGAGTTTTAAAGAGATCATCGACAAGGTCGAACAAGGCCAAGCTGACCACGGTGTATTGCCAATTGAAAACACTTCCTCAGGAAGCATCAATGAAGTTTACGACTTGCTGCAACATACCAGCTTATCAATAGTTGGTGAGCTAACTCATCCGGTAAATCATTGTATGGTCACTGCCGTTGAAACAACGCCAGATAAAATTAAAAAACTTTATGCCCACCCTCAAGTTTATGCCCAGTGCAGTAACTTTTTGGCACAATTTCAAGATGTCGAAATTGAAATCTGTGACGCTTCATCAGCGGCATTTGAAGCAGTGCAACACGATACAACCGGTGAAATTGCAGCGCTAGGCAGTGGCGAAGGTTCGCGCCTATATGGCTTGCAAGTTATTGCAGAAGCCTTAGCGAATCAAAAAGAAAATTTCAGTCGGTTTATCGTATTAGCCAATAATTCAGTATCGGTATCGACTCAAATTCCATCAAAAACCACTTGGATCATGTCAACCGAGCAAAAACCTGGTGCGTTAGTTGATGCCCTTATTATTCTTAAAGAACACGGCGTGAACATGTGCCGTTTAGAGTCCCGTCCAATTAACGGCAATCCGTGGGAAGAGATGTTTTACGTAGATGTTGAAGCGAACTTACGTGATCAGAACTTGATTAATGCAATTAATGAATTAAAACCGATTACGCGCTACTTTAAAGTATTGGGATGTTATCCGAGTGAAGACATTCAACCCGCTCAGGTTGATTTAGGCAACTAAATCAAAAGGGATTACACATAGAAAAGCCAGCTTAGTAGCTGGCTTTTTTGTAAGCTTAAATTAATTTGTCGTTCCAACAGCAGATCCTAATAAGGACCATTTAACACGTCAGGCATCGACCAATAACTCTGCCAAATAGAATTGTTACGAATATAATAAACGATGTCTCCGTGCAATATCGACCGATCACCAAATGAACCGTAATAACCTGAATCTACGTTAATTGAGCCTTGTTGAGTCATTGACCCACCTTGCAGTAAATCGATGTCGACCATTTTTAAACTGTTATTATTATTCCAAATTTGCGAGCCATCTTGCTGTTCTATCGTTTGCCATGAGTTTACAGGAAACGAAAAACGATAATGTGAATCAGAGTCTTTTAATACCGATAGCGCGTGGTAGTCCCATTCAACGACTGAGTACCCATCTTCATAAACTAAGGTGTCGACAACTACTGGCTCATTTGGGTTTGAGACATCGTATAATTCTATTTTAGCGCCACTAACAAAATTAGGATCAGCACTTTGGGTATTTACATTAGGGTCAACCTGCATGCCAATACCAACGATAAAGTTTTCATTAATCGGATGTAGATAGGCTGAATATCCAGGGATGTCTAACTCCCCTGCCAGTTTTGGTGATTCTGGGTTTGACAAGTCGACGACATAAAGTGGATCTCGACGCTCAAACGTCACGATATATGCCTTATCACCATAATATCGCACAGCATAAATACTTTCCCCTGGCTTACCAATTTTGGCTGGCTGTTGGGCATTTGGTAAAGTGGATATCACATTGAATTGTGCATTAGCCTCATCAGGACGCAATACAAACAGCTTGTGTTCGACATCGGTTCCGTTCCAATTGTTGCTTGAAGTCACAATTCGTAAATCGCCGTTATATTCGCTTAATCGCAAATGTGGGTTACTCCAACCTAAATCCCCATCAACTTCAGCTGAGGCACTGTAGTTAACCGTCGAGCCTTCAAAATCAAATTTGTGAACCGCTGTATTCGATACCCACTTATTTTCATTTTCGATAAACTCATAACCACTGTAATAAAGATACAAACCATCATGTGAGGCATAAAATCCATTGATAGGTGTTACAACACAAATTGACTCTAGTTTGTCTGGCTGAGTTAAATCGATTGTCGTTAATGTAACAACTGACGAATAACCAGACGATTCTGTGCTGTCACTTGGTAGGTAACAATCTTCAGCCGAAACTAGATCTTGCTCGGCGCCATCTGTATAAAGTTTTGGTAAAAACTGGATTTCATTGTTTTCGATAAAATCGTTATATTGAGCCTGAGCAGTAAACTTAGACTCAGTGTCTAAAACAAAGTCAGTTTGGTTGCTGTAACTACTTAATAAATAAATTTTATTACCGATGCGTCGCGACGAAATTGGGTAACCATCTATGGTATAACTCACGTCTACTTGAATATCCGCGGCGTTGGTCACATCGGCCACCGTTAAACCAAACTGCTGTTTATAGGGATACCAAATATCTGTCGTCATTGCCAAGTCGGAAACAAAACCATGGCTATACAACTGCTCGCCAAAAACGTTATAAATGGCCATTAGCTTATTGTCGTTTACATAAAGGTCATTTACGTTAGATGCTTTATCGGTCAACATTAATTTTGACACAGACGTTAAACTATCATCTTGGTTTTTCTGCAAAATACGAACATGCGGACGACTTTCGTCGTTGTCAGTACCATTGTCTAAAGTTTCATACCAGTAATAGTTATTGCTGGCTAAATACACTCGGTCGCCGTCGTATTTGACTCGGTCAGACTCGTCGATACCTGACTCCTGTGTGGTGGTTTGTGAATAGTCACCGGTTGTTGGTGCCGATACGTCAGTACTTGCTTCAGCAGTAAAATCACATTCATTGCATCGATTCACATTCCCTTGCAATAACATGCCGTTTTTAACGACTTGTTCAGTTAATAAACTCGACGCTTTAACTAACCGATTTCCTGAACTCGCGATGATTTCTAATTCTTCCACGTCCACGTTGTTTTTTGAAGACGAACCAAAAAGGCCATCGCTGCCGCATGCAGTAACAGACGCTCCAATGGCGAAAATAAGTGCAATCCGTAACGAATGTAAAGTCATTGTTACTACTCCTTAAAGTTTGTTGTGAGTTTAAGAATAACGGCTTGATAATAAATAGCTGTTTCAATCTGCTACTCAATGTAATCAATTGTAATCGAAGTTAAAACTGACAACAAAGCATGCTAAATTGACGTTATATCCTAATTCATTAATAGTCTATTTATGTAATGACACTTTTCCGACGATTTTTTATCCTCTGTTGCGCTATTTTTCTAACTCTATTTGTTGGAAGCCCTCGTGCAGCCACGCTTGAGTCAAGTAAACAACCTCAACTTGCATCTGTTAGCCAATGGAACTTTGGACTCGCCCTCGGTTTTGGTAAACAACAGAATATTATATTAGGCCAGTCAGACCTAAACATATACTTAGTTCCAACAGTTTCTTACTATGGTCAAAAGTGGTTCTTTGATAACGGGACTCTAGGTTATTCCTTTATTGAGAAACCCAAGTACGCATTAAGTGTCGTCACAGAGATCAACCCTTTCTCAGCTCAATATTACGACTATCATCCACTTAACGTATTTTTATTCGACTCTTCAGTTAGTAATGACTTTTCTGATGCCGAAGCAAGCCAAGATTATTCTGATATCGTCAACGACGTCGATGCCGGTGTCGCATTACCATCTCAACCACTCGACAGCAGAGATGATGAACAACAAAAAATAGAAACTAACCTAGAGCTGACGAAACCTCAGTGGAGCATTGATCTTGGCTTGCAACACAATTGGTTTATTTCAAATCGCTATTCTATTATCAGTAAGATTTTTACCGACGTTTCAAACGTCCATAACGGTAAGCGTGCGGATATTAATTTCTCGTATCGCTATCAATTGCGCGGGGATAATACTTTTTTGGCAAATTGGCAATTTAATTTTCAATTTGGTTTAAGTATGTTAAGTCGTCAAACTACGCAGTACTTTTATGGTATTGACGAACGCCACATTCATTTACAAAGCTATCAATACCGGACCGATTCTGCGATTAACAAAACCGTACGAATGAGTTTGAGAAAACCCATTACCAATAAATTAAACATGATCCTGTATTGGAAAAAAGAATTTTTGGATGACACAATAGCTCATTCCCCTAGAGTAACCAGCGCCGAGTCGAATACCTATTTTATGGGACTGCTGTATGCATTTTAGTCTCAATATAAGTTCATTTCTTAAATTTGGTATTATGCTTTTGTTGGTTACATGTCAGTTCTCAACGATGGCAAAAAGCAACGACGAACTTGCTCTACTCAATTTTGAACTCAAGCCAGTTGCGTGTATTGCAGAGTATATTGGTCAAGAATGCGAAATGGTAATATCAGTGAAATGGCAAACAAGTTCACCTGATGATTTGTGCTTAATGCAATCGGATACTAAGTTAAAGTGCTGGCAACAGCAGGATTCAGTAAACGAACGTTTGGTAATTAATTTGCAACAATCCACTGACTTTTCCTTGATTCGAAATGAAGACAAAAAAATACTTGTGTCCAAACGAGTGACAATCAACTTTATCAACAAATACCGACGTCGGCTTAAACCGCAATGGAGTATTTTTTAATGCGACACATTATATTAGTCGAAGATGATCTGCGCTTGGCAAAGCTAGTCACCAATTTCTTACAGCAAAATAGCTTTACTGTGACCGTATTGCATGACGGCGAGCAGGCGGTCAAAACCATTCTCGCGCAACAACCAGATCTCGTCATTCTCGATATAATGTTACCTGGACTAGATGGTTTCTCTATCTGTCGCGAAGTAAGAGCCAATTATCACAACCCAATATTATTTCTAACCGCCAAAGACAGTCCAATTGATCATGTTATGGGCCTTGAAATAGGCGCCGATGATTACATTATCAAACCTATCGATCCCCATGTTCTTCTTGCCCGTATCAACGTCGCATTAAGGCGTAATAAAAGCGAAGTTAGCCAGCCAAATAAAATATTAGAATTTGGTAAACTGGCCATCAACAAAAGTACTCGAAAATCATATTTAAATAACGAACTGGTGGAACTCACCAGTCATGAATTTGAACTTTTATGGTTATTAGCTGAAAACGCGGGTGAGCCCATGAAACGCGACGACATACATAAGCGTATGATCGGTCGCGAATACGATGGTTTAGACCGTACAGTTGACGTCAGGGTCTCTCGACTTAGGAAAAAACTGCACGACAATTGCAAAACCCCTTTCCGTATTATTACCGTTTGGGGCAAAGGTTACATGTTATGCCCCGATGCTTGGAATGATTAAGGGTCGTCATGCGGAGATTGTTCTTTAGCCTATACATAGTTATTACCTTAGGTTTACTCATTATAAACTGGGCCAGTGAATATGTTTGGCAGGAACTACAAAGCACTCAACAGTCCCTTAAAAACAAAGAACTTAATGCGCTAGCGCAATTAGCAGCAGGAAATATTAAGTTGGTGAGTGAATACTCACTATCAGAACAACTGGCTCGATTAAATCAAAGTGAATTTGCAGCTTATAGTCAACATTCCATTGACGACTTCGCGTTTGCACCAAGTCAAATGGCACAATTAAAGGCAGGGCAAGCGGTTCATTTGTTTGACCAACAAGGCTTATTAGTTGTTTATGTCGTGGCAACCCTACCAACAATTTACAAAATAGACATTACCGGTGACTACGCACTAGACAATCAAAACCCTCTTTCAACGTCTTTTCTGCTCACTTTTATTTCTTACACCTTACTGGCCGGACTCATACTCATTTGGACACGACCGCTATGGACCGACATCAATAAATTAACCCGGCTTACCGAACAATTTAGCTCTGATACAACCGCACTCAGTAACCCATTGAGTTCGCGCTCTGTGGTTTATCCTCTTGGTAAAACCCTGAGTCGTATGTCTCATACCATAGTGGAACTAATCTCTTTGCAAAAACAAATGACCCACGCCATTAGCCACGATATTCGAACCCCCCTCGCTCGTCTCAAGTTTTCAATAGCGATAATGAAAGGCGCCAACCAATCACCTGATGACCAAGTTGAATTAACGGGTGAAATGTTAAGTGATATAGAAGAAATTGAACGCCTTATCGACGAAATGCTTACGTATGGTCGCTTAGATACCGTATCTTCACCATTAACAATTGAAGAAGTTAATATCAACCAACTGATAGAAAACCTCGTTGAAAAACTCCAGCGCACCAGTGACGTGCCTATTGGTGTTCAAATATCGGGACCAGTATCCTGTTTATGTGACGGTCATTTACTAGAACGTGCAATACAAAATATTATTGTCAACGGCTTGCGTTATGCCCGAACAGCTTTAGATATCACAGTGACGTTAGACGAGCTATTGACCATAATAATAGATGACGATGGTCCTGGGATCTCGCCAGATCAACGGCAACAAATATTTAGTCCATTTACGCGTTTAGAAAACAGTCGGAATAAACTAGGTGGCGGATTTGGCTTAGGTTTGTCTATTGCTGATAAAATAATCTCCTGGCACGGTGGCGAGATTATTGTGGCGGAAAATACTAAAAAGGGTGCGCGTTTTATATTAACAATGCCGATTGCAAATCAGAGAAACCACTAATTATTAAGCCAAAAATTAACTGTTTGATTTTAGCTTAATTGGCGAATTCACATCGGACATAACGCCATTTTTTAGTTGCTCAACACCAGAATTTATTTCAGTTAATACATCATGCAAAGACTGCATATAGTGTTCGCTTGTTTCAGGCTTTTTGATGCTATTTTCCAAGGTTTTAGATGCTGCCTTTATCCTGTCAATGCTACCTTTAAGGTCGCTCATATTTCTGTTTCCCGAGTCAGTTTTATCTATATGCTATTGATAATTATTATTTTTATTAGAGCTTCAGTTTCCATCGTATGACAACATCTCGCTAGGCAAGTTCAATTATATTTTCGTTTAAATAAACGTTACATTTAAAACACCAGCACACAGGTTTCTTTAGTGACTAACGTAATTTTACGATTCTGGCTTTTGCTTATTATACGGTTGCTGCTCACAATAAGGGGTTAGTTTTTCAAGGCGCGATTGAATATCTCGTACAAAAGCAATTTTACGGCTATTGGCTGCAGGCTGATATAACGCTTTTTTATATTCTTCTATCGAGACAACTTCCATGTGGGTTTTTATTTTTTTAAACAACTTAGGAAAACGCTGTCCAGGAACTTGAATATGGTGCAAGCCACCGCTGTAAACAAATAGAATATTGCCACGGTCAATTTTTTCAATGATATCAGCTATGCCTGAACGAACAGACATAGGTTTCCCATGCTTATCCTTCCCGTCTTGGCGTCGCATCCGACCTTCAGGTAAAATAGCGACAATAGCTTCCTCATTAATCGACTCTAAAAAATTGTTCCAAGACTCATCTCTACGACGACTAATCGGCACAACTCCAGGCACAAGTGCGTGGAAAAACGCACCAACGATAGGTCGGTTTGTGGTGATGTCGGCAACCGGCACTAACATATGTCTAGCAATTCGCCACAAAAAACGAAACGGGGCTAATCTCACAAATAATGTCTCATAGAGGCTTGTATGATTTAGCAAGACCACCAATTTTACGTCATCAAATGCTTCATAGCTTTGCTCACTAATCCACTTGTTTTCAAAGCGATAAAAGGGCCAAGTCACTATTTTTAATGTCGACATCACAGAAAAACTAAAGATCTGTGCAAATCGATTTGCTCGCATGTTAACTACCTTTTTTATAATTCAAATATTGCTCTAACCCTTCGGCCAGATATTGCTTTAATGCCTTATGGGGCGCTTTGCTCATATCCACACTTAACAATAAGCCTGGAGTGTCATTAAAATTTTTGTCGATGCCAATACAATAAAACCGTGCTGCTAACTTATTGTATTGTTTCATTAATATCGGAACATCTTTACCGTCTTGTTCTATACCTTGAACTAATATTGACAATAAATTACCGGTATCCGGAGTTTCTGCAATATAGTCATCGAGCTCAGGGTTATTTACCGGCGCAAAGGGTACCTTCGCTGATACATTTGAGCAAGGGTTCAACGCTAACTTACTAATGCATTCCACACTTAATGGTCGATATAATTTACTTAACGAAACCGTGCCATACAAGATCCTATATTGAGGATGACGAACAACAAACTCTCCAATACCACGCCATAATAAAAATAGGCCATAAAAACTTCGCTGATGTTCTGGAACAATAAATGACCTTCCCATCTCTAAGCAAGGTTGCTGTTGGTTAATAAACTCTGGGGAAAATTTAAACATACGAGATAAATACATGCCCTTAAGCCCAAACTCTGGGATAAGTTTATCGCTTTGTCCCATACGATAAGCACCTATTATTTCTTGTTCTTCTGTATCGAAAATAAATAAATGCAGGTATGTTTTATCAAATTCATCGCCATCGGCACTTTCACCGGAGCCTTCATCATAAAGTCGAAATACTTTCTCTCGCAAACGAGTAATGTCCTTCACGACATTTGGCGCTTGGTGTAGCGATGCGTATGAAACGCGAAACTTTTTATAATCAGCGAGATGCTGTGAGTTAGGTAATGAATTTATTTCACTCGCTAATACTTGTCCGGGCACAGGTGCATTTAAATCGGCAAATTGTTGGGCTGAATCAGCTGACCACGTGGCGTTAAATTGAGGATCTAAGCAATAACATTGTGCACGAAGAAATGCCGTGATTTGAGCTTCATCTCCACACTTAGCCAACAACTTTGTTGGCAGTATGCGACCGACACTGAGTTCAAGAGGCTTGTTTTTTAGATGCATCATTTCTCGAAACAACATCAACAATTTGAACCGATAATAAATACGCCCCATAGTGATAAAAAAGTCACTATTGTGTCCGCTAATATGGATTGGCAATACAGGACTATCTGTGGCGCGAGCTAACGCCCCGGGCAACCGGTTCCACTCCCCATCGCAAATACGTTGTTTTTCAGGGCGATAATAACTGACTTTACCGGCTGGAAAAATCAGTAAAACGCCGCCATTATTGAGGTGTTTTTTACATTCTCGAATGCCTTTTAAATTACTTGGATCCGATGGATTTAGCGGGTCGATAAAAATAAATAACTCGTGCAGCTCTTGAAACATCGCCAACCCTTTGTTGGCCAACACTTTGACGTCTGAGCGGCGTTTTCTTAATGCACCGGCAAGTGCAACGCCCTCAATGCAACCATGGGGGTGGTTACAAACAACAATTAGGGAACCAGTATTTGGCACGACCTCCGTCAATAACTGAGTATTTGTTAGGGGGCGATTTTGCATCCGTACTAATTCGTCACAAAATGGTTCGGCTGCTAAACCAGGTAAGTTACTGTTGCTATAAAATTTTTGTAACTTATTAAGTCCTAACAGGTAATCACCTATTTTTATTAGCAGCTTATTTACTAATCCAGTCGATTTTTCTTTAAAAATTACACTTAATGAAATGGTTGAATGCACTTTTTTTTCCATAGTTTTAAGTTTTAAATTCAATGCGTTGTGAATAAGCCCTAGAAAAGCTAGTCTATCATTAAGCAGAATCAAACAATATGACGAAATTTATGGGAAATTTTTTCCGAGGTTCTCAGGTCTTATTAGACATGAAAACAAAACAACGAACATATGAATCTTTAGTTAAGGCTTATAGCACTGACCTATATCGTTATGGATATTGGCTTTGCCACGACCCTTCTATAGCAGAAGACCTGGTCCAGGAGACTTTTCTTCGTGCATGGAAGTCACTTGAGTCACTAAAAGACCAAAATGCCGCCAAGGCTTGGCTAATTACCATTCTACGACGGGAAAACGCGCGACGTTTTGAGCGTAAACAATTTGACCTCGTTGATATCGAAGATCATCAAGTTGAAGATCATATATCAACTTCTACTGAGCAAGAAATGGAAAACCACCTTTTACAACGACATATTAATAAACTGGGTGAAGAGTATCGTGAACCACTGATATTGCAGGTTATCGGGGGTTTTAGTGGTGATGAAATAGCGGATATTTTAGAGCTAAACCGAAATACGGTAATGACAAGATTATTTAGGGCGAGAAATCAACTTAAGGACGCTTTAGAAAACAAGCAACAATTTAGAGGGGCTGAAAATGGATGAGTTAAATTTCAGGCGTAGACTTTATGCCGATCCTAACGACAATGCACAAGAAATTTCAAATGCCTGTGCTTCGGACCCTGCTAAAGCTCGTTTTAAATCTGAAATACAGCAATTAGATGAACAAATTAAAAATGTTCTAGAAGTGCCAGTGCCAGATAATTTAGCTGAACGAATTTTCCTTGGCCAATCTTTAGCTATTCAAAGAGCCGAGAAAAAGAAACACCGAGTTCATTTAGCGATAGCCGCTGGGTTCGCTTTTGCAATCGGTATCTCTTTGCAATTAGGTGGTGTTAGTCCTAGATTTGACTCGATAAGTGACCATGCTTTAGCCCATATGACTGAAGAAATGACGCATATTCCGTCTTCTGCTGACTATACATTAGGCCAATTAAACGCCAAGTTAGCCAGTTTTGGTGGGCATATTGATGCGCCGATTGCACCAATAAAATTTGCCAATTTCTGTGATTTTGATGGCACAAGAAGTTTGCATTTAGTTTTAGCGGGTACTCAGGGAGATGTGACAGTGTTTGTTGTTCCAAGTGACGCGAAACTAGCCATTAGAAAACATTTTAGCAGCCTTGATTTTAATGGTGAGACCATAGTTGCTCAATCGGCAAATGTCGTGATCATTACTAAAAAAGATAATGAAAACCTAGGCGATTGGTCAAATAAGATCAATAAAGCAATAAAATGGCAAACTATATAATTTGTTACACATAAAAAACGATTTCTATTCCATGCCGAAACGTTATTTGCAAAAATATCAGGACGTTGGAAAATTACAATACGATGGAGGTCATAATGGCCTTCACATCTTTTTTGCATTGGGTAAATAAATGGACAACTTTGACCGTCACATTCTGTCACTTTTACAAACTAATGGAGCCTTATCTCTCGCAGAAATATCTGACAAAATAGGGTTAAGCCAGACCCCTTGTTGGCGTCGTATTCAGCAACTCGAGCAAAATGGTATTATCCGTAAACGAGTTGCCCTGCTTGATTCAGAGAAACTAAATGTTGGACTCACCGTATTTGTGAACTTAAAAACCAATCAACATAATGCCGATTGGATTAAAAATGTTCACAACTTTGCCGAAACCGCCCCCGAGATCACTGAGTTTTATCGCATGAGTGGTGATACGGACTACCTATTAAAAGTGTTAGTGCCAGACATGAAAGCCTATGATGAATTTTATAAGCGACTTATCAGCCAAGCTGGATTTAGCGATGTCAGTTCCAGTTTTGCGATGGAGCAAATGAAATACACCACAGAGATCCCACTCAATTACTGTTAGTTTTAACAAGTAGCATATATGTAGTTTTTCATTCCACAAGTTGTCACTTTTGTGGGATTAATTACTAACATTTAGCCAATAAATAGAAATAATAGAAAAATCATTTCCTACATGCTCGATATAATGGTGTCAGTTTTAACAAGCGGATACTCTTATGCTCGAACAATATTTCAACCAATTCAGACAACACATAATTGGCCACGACCTTAACGTAGATTTTAATAATACAAAGCGGGATGTGGTCTATGCCGACTGGACGGCTAGCGGTCGCCTATATCAACCAATAGAAACTTTCCTTGTTGAGCAACTTGGTCCCTATGTCGCTAATACTCATACAGAAACAAACTTAACGGGTTCCACAATGACCCGCGCCTACCACGACGCGCAGCAAATAATAAAGCGCCACGTAAATGCCAGCGCGAATGACGCGCTTATCAGTGCTGGTTCAGGCATGACCACGGTCGTAAATAAATTACAACGTATGCTAGGTCTGCGAGTACCAGAACGATTTAAAACTCTTGCCGCTGAATCCAATTTACGCCCTGTGGTATTTATCACGCATATGGAACATCATTCTAATCAAACAACGTGGAATGCCTGTGAAGTTGACGTGGTTATCTTAGCGAAAGGCGCCGATGGCAAACCTTGTATCCAAGACTTAAAGCAGCAGCTTGAGATCTACAAACAACGCACACTTAAGATAGGCTCATTTACTGCCTGTAGTAACGTGACTGGCATTAAAACCGATTACCATTTGATGGCCAAAATTATGCATCAACACGGCGGTCTTTGTTTTGTCGATTTTGCCTGCTCTGCGCCGTATGTCGACATCGATATGCATCCATCTGACCCTGAACAAAAGCTAGATGCTATTTTCTTTTCGCCTCACAAATTTTTAGGTGGCCCAGGCAGTAGTGGCATTTTAGTTTTTGATAAAGCCTTGTACGGCAATAAAATCCCCGACCAACCGGGCGGCGGGACAGTGACCTGGACCAATCCATGGGGCCAACAAGGGTTTTACGACGACGTTGAAGTGAGAGAAGACGGCGGCACTCCAGGATTTTTACAAACAATTAAAGTTGCTCTAGCAATCAAACTCAAAGACCAAATGGGCACTGACAAAATCCATCAGCGAGAACAACAATTGACCAACATTTTGTTGAATGGCTTAGCAAATATAGACGGAGTGGGTTTACTTGAAGGCGACATCAAAGACAGACTCTGCATTGTTTCTTTTTATGTTAAAGATATGCATTACAACTTAATGGTGAGATTACTCAACGACAGATTTGGCATTCAAAGTCGTGGGGGTTGCAGTTGTGCTGGCACCTACGGTCATATTTTATTAAATGTCGACAAATCAACATCAGGTAATATAACCGGTCAAATCGATCAGGGCGACTTATCTGCGAAACCTGGTTGGATAAGAGTGTCGTTGCACCCAACATCAACCGATGCAGAAGCTCGTTTTATTGTTCAAGCGGTAAATGAAATTGTCAAAAATGCCCAACAATGGCAACAAGATTATCGATTTGATCCGCTAACAGCGGACTATATTCCAATTGTGGAAAGCACGTCCTCTATCATAAACATTGCCGACTTTGATCCGATGCCAAAACAACAACCGGACAATTGGTTAAGTCGGTTCTTGCAACGTACTTAATATCATACTTTGAAAAGTAAAAAGCGGACAAATAAGCAAAAAAAATGGCAGCCAATGGCTGCCATTTCACAATCAATTTAAAGCTAAATTACGCAATGATTTCTAGTAATTCAACATCAAAAATTAGTGTTTGGAAAGGACCAATCGCGCCGCCTGCACCTTGCTCGCCATAAGCTAGCTCATAAGGTACTGCTAAACGCCATTTTGAACCAACAGACATTAGTTGTAATGCTTCAGTCCAACCTTTAATTACGCCACCAACTGGAAATTCAGCCGGTTGACCACGGTCATAAGAACTGTCAAACACAGTACCGTTAACTAGAGTGCCATGGTAGTGAGTTTTAACTGTGCTTGCCGCAGTTGGTTTTTCGCCTTCGCCTGCAACTAAAACTTCGTATTGAAGACCAGATTCAGTTACCGTTACTTCATCACGTTTTGCATTTTCATCTAAGAAAGTTTGACCTTCTGCAGATGCTTCTTTTGCTTGCTCTGCTTGAGCAGCTTGCATACGTTCGTTGATTACGCCAAATGCTTCACGTAAATCTTCAACTTCAACAGCAAACTCAGCGCCGTTTAATGCGTCCATAACACCTTGCGCAACTGCGTTAGCGTCAAGACCTTCAAAAGGGTTGCTTGCAACTTGATCGCCAATTTGACGACCGATACCATAACTAGCCTGTAGTTCTACAGTAGAATATTGAGACATAATGCTTCTCTATCAATTAAAAAAATAAAGCGGGGATACTACCATATTGAACTAAAATCGCCATGCTTAGAGGGGAAATTATCCATCTTGTTAACGATACTTGTCAGTGAAAGCCCAATTCAATGCATTCCTCTTGAACTTTATTCTTCTCCTTCCAATAAACTGTACAAAATCTTTTTGACATTTTCAGGTTCAAACGGCTTATCACACATCGCATTTACACCTGATTTTTCAATATTAGCGAGATGCGCTTCATTTGATTCCGAACTGACCATCAAAACAGGAATGTGGCTTTGCTCACTTTCATTACGTATATATTCCGTCAACTCTTTACCGTTCACTTCTGGCATATTGTAATCTGTCACGACAAGATCAAACATATGTTCTTTAATCGTATCAATCGCCTCTTTGCCATCGGCAACTTCTGTTATTTTTTCAATACCCAAACTATTTAAGACACGGGAGACAAACTTACGAGCAAAACGACTGTCATCAACCACTAATACTCTCAGTGACTTAACATCAAAGAAAGACAACTCAAGTTCTTCTGCACTTAGGATATCTAATGTCGCGTTTATAGCCGTTCCCAAATGTTCTGGGGTAAAGGGTTTAGGTAAAATAGCGATGACGCCACTTTGACGATACGCCTCGAGTTGCTCCTTTCGACACTCACTAGAAACCAACATAAACGGTATGTCTTCTGTGTGCTCGTCACTTTTTAGCTCTCGAACTAATTCCAATGCCGTCCCATCGTCAAAGTACATTGCGCTTGTTATTAAATCTGGATGATGATTTGCTAAATACGCTTTGGCACTTTTTATATCACTGGCAAATTCAATATTAACAATGTCTTCTTGCTGCATTTGTCTGGCGATGAATTTTTGCTGTGTTGGTGACGGTTCGATTAATAGTATTGATAAGTCTTGCGGTGATAATTCATTCATTTAATTGATCTCATAATACGACGACGTCAGGTGTTAACCGCCCGAAATCTTACATTTATAACCCATGTCCTCTAGGATCGACTGCAACTTGTTTCGGTCGTCACCTTGGATTTCAATTTGATCATCTTTAACGGCACCACCGGTACCCAATTTTTTCTTCAGTGTTTGAGCAAGCTTTTTGAATTCATCTGCTGGAAGTTGTATTCCTGTGATGATCATGACACCTTTGCCTTTACGACCTTTTGTTTCACGAGAAATTCGAACAAATCCGTCTTTATATACTTCTCCGACTTGTACATTTGTCGGTTTTTTATCTTCAATTTTTCCACTGTCTGTAGAGTAGACTAGTTTACTTAACTGATTTTGCCAGTCAGCCATATGACCTCTATCATTTCAATTAACTTGACGGAAATTTACCATTTTCAACTATTATTAAAAACAATTAAAACTAATTCAGTACATTCACTGGATTTTTGTAGGATCACAGATTAATCTTGAATCTAAGGTTAAGAAATTAACTTGGACATGCATTTCCTTGAAGTTTTCCTCTAATCTCAAGCAATTATAGAAATGTAAAACATAAAACTAGGAGCTTTAATAATGAGTTTAACCACCTCTACTTCGCCAGATGGTCAAACCTTTACAATCCAGATCAAAGGAAAATTTGATTTTAATTTAGTTCAGTCGTTTCGAAGCGCTTATTCTGACATAGATAGAAAACTAAATTGCGTTGTTGTTGATTTACGTGAAACTGAATATATGGATAGTTCTGCTCTTGGCATGTTGCTCAATATGCAAAAATCTCTAGGCAGCAGTATTCCAAATATCAAAATCTCAAATTGTCGACCACAAATTAAGAAAATATTGCAGATATCTCGCTTTGATAAAAAGTTTGATATTGATTAAAAACGTATATCAACCGGCTGAACAACATTGAAAGTACTGGTAGTTGACGACCAAGAACTAAATCGCAGTTTACTTAAGCACATGCTAGAGCATGAAGGCTTCACTGTTGTTTTAGCCGAAAATGGCATCGAAGCTATCAGTGTTTTTAAACAAGAATCTCCTGATTTAGTGTTGCTCGACGTTGTTATGCCGATTTTAGATGGGTATTCAACGGCGCCAAAGTTAAAAGAACTGTCGAAAGAAGTTTACTTGCCAATTATTTTTATTACCGCATTGGACGACCAAGACAGTTTAAAACATTGCCTTGAAGTAGGCGGTGATGACTTCCTTAACAAACCATTTGACCGGGTTATACTACAGGCAAAAATTCAGGCTCATTCTCGGATCCGTGCTCTAAGTATTAAAACATTCGAACAGAAAAAGCAGCTTGATTTCTATCGACTAAAAACTGAGCGCGAACACCAAATTGTCGAACATATATTTAACCGAGCCCTTGAGGGCAATTACAAAGTTCCTCACTTACTTGAATACCACTTGTCGCCAGCTTCTATGTTTAACGGCGATATTATGTTGGTTGCGCTCGGCCCAACAGGTAACTTATATGTGATGATGGGTGACTTCACAGGTCACGGACTCTCTTCTGCAGTGGGAACGTTACCAGTCTCACGAACCTTTTATTCAATGACACAAAAAGGCTTATCGGTTGGTGACATAGCGTGTGAAATCAATGATATTTTACTCACACTACTGCCCGACGATATGTTTTGTGCAGCGGCCCTTATTGAGTTAAGCAGTCAAGGTAAAAGCTTATCGATATGGGCAGGTGGCACGCCAGATATGTATTTAGTTGATGACCTAAGTGGCATAAAGCAAACTATCGCATCTCAGCATATGGCCCTTGGTATTCTTGACAATGTCGAATTTGACTTAGCCGTCGAAAATTATTCGGTTTCCGTCTCTGACAAACTTTATATGGCGACAGACGGCGTAGTTGAATCGTTTAATCAAAACCAAGAAATGTTCGGTTATGATAGGCTCGAACACTTAATAAACGACGTTAACAACAATTCAATTGCACAGATCGTCGACTCCCTCAATGAATTTCGTGGCGAAGCAGAACAAGACGACGACATTTCAATTTTATCGCTTCGTTGTGCAGCAATTAACTCAAATGAAGATGAGTGGGATAACCATTTCTCCACATTACCACTTGTCATTAATTTGGATTTAAATGTTGAACAAATAAAATCGACAGACCCTGTTGCCGAAGTTGTCGATTTAATTGCGCAAATAAAAGGCGCGGGGTTACATCGCTCAACACTCTTTTTGTTACTGTCAGAAGCGTATAATAATGCTGTGGATCATGGTTTGTTGGGCCTTGACTCCAAAATCAAAGACACTGACGATGGCTTTATGGAATATTACAGTTTAAGAATTGAGAGATTAGAACGACTCAATGAAGGCCAAATCAAAATTGCCATTAATTACGAGCCCGCTGAATGCTCAGTTCATATTATTGTTACCGACAGTGGCGACGGATTTATTGCGGAAGACAATGACTTCGATTTTGAATGTGAATTAGAGCACGGCAGAGGCAATATGTTGTTACATGAGCTTGCTGAGTTTGTTAATTACAATGAAAAAGGTAACCAAGTACACGTTGCTTATAAACTTAACTCCCCAATTAGATCAATAAATTAACATCAACATACCAAAAATGGTTTACATATCGGTTTTCTCAAGTTAGCATTCCTTACGTTTAGACGGCTAAACACCCAAAATAAAGAATATTGCTAATGCTTGAATTAAAAAATGAGTTACTTACTTGGCTTGAAAATCACCCTGTTAATCTGATCACCCAGTATGCAGTGCCTATGCTAGGTGAAGGGGGAAGCTGTTCGTTATTTGGCGAACTCGCAGCCGAACCTTTTGATTTAACGAATGTATTAAACACTCAGCAGTTAGTATTACTTAAACAAGTTCAAGCAGTTGTTGACTGGGTCAAATACAAAACGGCCGTTGACTGGTTTGGAGTTTACTTAACACGCTCTGATAATAACGACCAGAAAGTATTAACAAAATTGGCTTATTTTGGTGAACCAAGCCGTGCTGAATTCCCATTAACACCTGAATTTGCAACTATCAGCAACAATAGTTTTGTTGGGCTTTATGGTGAAAAACGGACAATTAATGATGTCCAAAAGTACGTCGCTGACGGCGGTGAATACTATACCTGCGACCCAAAAGTGAAAAGTGAACTATGTTGGCCTATTTTATCACCAAATAGTTTAAAAAAGGTCAACGATGGGTCTGGCTGTACAGACCACATTATTGGTATCATCGACGCAGAATGTTTTAGTACAGATAGCTTTGACGCGGACAAACAAGCCGTATTTGAAGTTGTTTGCGAGGTGCTAGGCCACCTTTTTTCAAACTCAAAATTAAATTAATCAACCGAATAACAGTTAAGTGAGACATCATGTTTGATCAATTACAACCCGTTCCTACCGATCCTATTCTTGGTTTAATGGCCGAATTTAAAGCTGATCCAAACCCTAAAAAAGTTGATTTAAGCGTCGGTGTTTATAAAGACGAAGTTGGCAATACGCCAGTTTTAAAGTCAGTAAAAAAAGCAGAAGCGTTTCGTCTTGAAAACGAAACATCTAAATCGTATTTAGGTTTAGCGGGTAACGCGGATTTTAATTCACTTATTACTCAGTTGATTTTTGGTGAGCATCAAATCATTGAGTCATCACGCGTAAAGACCGCACAAACCCCTGGCGGAACAGGTTCGCTAAGAGTTGCAGCTGAATTAATCAAACGTGCAAATCCAGATGCGACCATTTGGGTAACCAACCCAACATGGGCAAACCACTTAAGCATATTCAAAGCAGCTGGTTTAAAAGTTGAAGAATTCCCATATTTTGATTTTGACACTATGGGTCTTAAATTTAACGAAACGGTTGAAACACTGAGCAAAGTTCCAGAAGGTGATGTGGTTTTATTCCATGCATGTTGCCACAATCCAAGTGGTATGGATCTTAATATCGAGCAGTGGCAAACTGTTGCTGATATCGCAAAACAGCAAAAATTCACTTTCTTAATCGACTCTGCATATCAAGGATTTGGTTCTGGTTTAGAAGAAGACGCTGCTGGTATTCGCTTATTAGCAGATCAAGTTGAGCAAATGATTGTTTGTTCTTCATGTTCTAAGAACTTTGGTTTGTACCGTGAACGTATCGGTGCAATCAGCATTGTGGGGCGTGACGCGATTAAAACAGAAATTACATTTAGCAATACATTAAATGTTATTCGCGCAATCTACTCTATGCCTCCTGCACACGGTGCTGATATTGTTGCCACTATTTTGGGCAGCCAAGATTTAACCGCATTGTGGCATCAAGAGTTAAACGAGAAACGTGAACGCATTAACGGACTTCGTAGCTTTATCGCAACGAAATTTGCTGAGAAAGGTGTCCCTGGAAACTTTGATTTCATTGCAAACCAAAATGGTATGTTCTCATTCTTAGGAATAGATAAAGCGGCCATCAACACATTAAAAACTGATTACAGCATTTATATCGTCGGTTCAAGCCGAGTGAATGTTGCCGGTGTTAACGACACCAATGCAAATTACTTAGCAGAATCACTGGCGGCTGTACTTAATAAATAAGCGCCATTATTTACTGTAAATCAAAACCGTAACATTTAATTGTTGCGGTTTTTTTTTCAAAAAAACATGCCACCATAAAGATATTCTCACGTCAGACATCTTTCTCAGCTAGCACTCAATAATTTAATAGTCGGTAATTGAGATAACCTTTAGGTGTATCAATTGGCATTGAGTAATTACCGGGAATAAAAAAGGCTCTGGATAAGAGCCTCTAAATGCAACTGACAACAAAGTCGTAAGCCTAATGACTAGCTCTCGCCGTTTTTCCAAAACAACAGAACAATAGTTACCAGTGCCAGAATAAAACAGTACCAAACGTTTGTGACAACTTCGACCGGTGAGATACCAAATGACGCGGCAGCCAAAAGTGCCTGAGCGCCATAAGGAACGATGCCCTGAGCTATGCAACTGAAGATATCAAGTAAGCTTGCACTTTGTTTAGGAGAGATCTTAGCGTCTTCAGCTAGCTGTTTCGCTGTATCACCGGTAACGATAATTGACACGGTATTGTTTGCCACGGCTAAATTGGTAATGAAAGCCAATCCACCGATTGCAAATTTATTGGCGTATTTGTTCGTTTCACTGGCAAACCGTTGCGTAAAGCTCTCTATTTTTCTGACTAAGAACCCTAAACCACCCTGCACTTTCATCAATTGGCTTAAACCACCTATTAACAACCCGAGTAAGAATATCTCCTGCATCGCACTAAAACCGGCATAAATATCTTTACCCAAATTAGCTAGCTCGTAATCAGCAAAAACTGCGCCGCTCAAAGCCGATAAAACAGTACCTAATAACAATACCGCAAATACGTTAACACCTAAAATTGCCAATACAATAATTAGGAAATAAGGTAAGGCTAAGATCCAATTTGAATCCACCTGACTCGGTAACTCTGTCACCTGTGAGTCCAACGCAAAACTATAAATAACCAAACAAATAATTGCGGCGGGTAATGCAAATCTTAGGTTTTCTTTAAATTTATCCTTCAGCTCAGCGCCCTGCGTTTTTGTTGCCGCGATAGTTGTATCAGAAATAAAACTTAAGTTATCTCCAAATATTGCGCCACCCACAACAGCGCCGGCTAAAAATGCAGGGTCAATATCTGTGGCACTAACTACACCTACGGCAATTGGCGCTACCGCACCAATTGTCCCCATACTTGTCCCCATTGCCGTTGCTATGATGGCCGATATTATAAATAACCCAGCAACGACCAGTTGACCCGGAATTAAATCAAGGCCTAAAGCGACAACGGCATCGACACCACCCGTGATCTTTGCCACCGATGAAAACGCCCCGGCAAGCAAGTAAATCAAGCACATAGTAATAACTTTATTATTCCCCATGCCCTCAATAAATGAATTCAAACTGGTTTCCAATGGCGCGACTAACAAACCATTATTTGCCTGTCTTTGACGTGTTCGGTCAAGCATTAAGGCGAGGATAATAGCCGGAATAATGGCGACAGGTGCAGGCAATTGATAAAACGCATATGCCACGCCTTGTAAATGCAATGCAATGCCTGTCCCCAAAAAGATAGCGACAAAGAAAGCTAAGGGTAATAAGGCAATTGCTGAACCTTTATCGTTATTTGACGACAGAATTGAAAGGTCATTTGTCATAATGTAATTTTCACTCGATTAGACTTATTATTATGTATTAAGAGCGCCTACTTACTAAACGCTCGTGACTGACGAAATTTGAGAAAGTTCTTCTTCTTTATCAATAACGCTTTGACGCAGGTTTGCATTAGCCTCTGCATGCGCTTCTGGCGATTGACCATCGGCTAGATCCCAACCGCTTGCATGACGTTCAATAACATTCATTATCATGTCAACATGAGACTCATCGTCATTTAAACAGGGAATATATTGAAAACGTTCACCGCCAGCGTCTTCAAAATACTCTTTGTTTTCTACTGCAATTTCTTCAAGTGTTTCCAGACAATCCACGGAAAAACCAGGGCTAAATACTTGCACTGACTTTACGCCTTTGCCTGGCAACGCTTTTAACGTACCTTCTAGATAAGGTTGCACCCATTCCGCTTTTCCAAATCGAGACTGAAAACACGTTAGCATTTCATCTTTTGTAAGTTCCAATTTTTCAGCTAACAATCTCGCTGTTTTAAAACATTGGCAAACATAGGGATCACCATTTAACCAGAACCGTTTTGGGATCCCATGAAAAGACAATACGAGCTTTTCTGCCTTGCCATGTTGCTGCCAATGCGCTTTCACTTTATTGGCCAATGCCTCAATATAATTAGGATCATCGTGATATTGGTTCACAAACCGTAATTCTGGAAACCAGCGACGCTTTGAAAACAAACGCGCTATTTCGTCAAACGTTGAGCCAGTCGTTGTCGCTGAATACTGAGGATATAAAGGTAAAACAATGAGTTTAGTCGCCCCTTTATCCAATAATGATTGCAATTTACTTTCCATATCGGGTTTGCCATAACGCATAGCAAAATCGACCACTAGGTTTGGGTGTTTTTGTGCCATACGTTTAACAACACCGCCGCAAAGACTCGCTGTGTTCGCTAATAATGGCGAGCCTTGTTCGGTCCAAATTTGTTGATATGCATGAGCGGAACGCTTTGAACGAAAAGGTAAAATAATCCCGTTTAGGATCATGTACCAAATTACCCGTGGAATTTCGACTACACGGGGATCAGACAAAAATTGCTTTAAATAAGGCTTTACAGCCGCCTTAGTTGGCGCTTCTGGCGTACCTAGATTAACAAGAAGAACGCCAATTTTGTCCCCATGTTCGTGTTTATAATTTTCTGAATTAATATACTTCATGCAACTTCACTTAAATTATCTATGTACGATAAAAGTTCGATATCGATCACCCTTATTAATATTATGCTCAAAGCGCTATAGGAATTGAAACTAAAGCCGATATTAAATAATAGAGCCAACAAGTTAACTATTTTATGCGTAAAGTAATGGCAAAAGACAGGAAAACATTTATTAAAAACAACAAAATGTCACCAATACGAACGATTGTGACATTAGTCACGACTGCGCTGGCATGTTGCCTGTTGTTTATGCAACTTGCAAACGCAGCTGAATATGTCCCGCCGATCTCTAAAGCGCGCCAGCATGCAGAAGACATTCGTCACTTTATTGCTGACGAACAAATTAAATTTTTAACCGCTGGCGACCAAGAGTTTATTGCATTATTTAAAGAACAAACCGCGGGCCTAACCAAAGGCACGGCGATCATTGTACCTGATATCGAGCAACCTATTCATAAACAAGCTGCGATCAGTGGGCTATACGACAAGCTTACAGACTATGGCTGGAACAGTTTATTACTGACAATGCCAGATGACCTTTCACAAATCATCGAAGAAGAAACAACACCTGCCACTGATGAAAACGCCACAGACACCGTGGAAGTTGGTACAGTTGATGAACCTTCAAGTTCGGAACAACAAACAGAAAGTGAGGCAGATCCAAAAACTGAGGTTGCCGAAAAAACGAATCCTAACTTACAGCTAAAATCGTTTTATATTGACCCCATTTTCACTCCCGAAGGGAGCAAAAAAATCAGTACAGAAATCCAACGTCGATTAGATGCTGCATGGCAACTTGCCGCGAGTTCACCCGGCTACTATCTTGTTATTTGTCAGGGAAAAAGCTGCGCTTGGATAACGGAAATCATCGCCCAAAATCGCCAGTTTTTGCCGGACGCATTAATTATGCTCAGTGCTTTTATGCCACAACAAAATGAAAACAAAAAATTAGCAGAAAGTGTCGCTAATAGTGATTATGCCATCTTAGATTTATATCAATATGCTGATAACAGTTGGGTTCTCGCCAATGTTGACATGCGGAAGAAATTAGCCCGGAAGTATTTTAAGGTCGATTATCGACAAAGAAAACTGCACGTTGGTACTAATTACTACGGCCAACAAAGCCGTATTCTTAAAGAAATATACGGCTTTTTATCATCCGTAGGGATGTAAACTCAAATGCAATTAAAAATTAAAACTGTCTGGCTTTTTTGATCAGATCATAGGCCGCTTGAATATCTTGCGTTTTTTGCTTCGCCAATTCCATAAGCTCAGGAGGAAGTCCTTTAGCAACAAGCTTGTCTGGGTGGTTTTGTGACATCAATCTTTTATATGCCCGCTTAATTTCTCGAGTAGAATCACGCTCACTCGCCCCGATAAGTGCGTAAGCATCTTGCAAGGAGGGAGACTCAGCCTGTCGAGATTTTTCTCGTTGTTCCGAACGACGGTCGTATTGCTTATATTTTTCCTGTTGTTTTTGCTTATACGCCTGAAATCGAACTTCAGCTTCCCACATTGAAATAAGCTGATCTAAGAACCTTTTGGTGTAGCCCAATTCTTTATTTATCTTCAACAACACATCATATTCTTTTTGCTCTAAGACTGAATCGCTATAAGCGGTTTGAACTAAGATATCGAGAAAAAACTGCTGTAGATCGCTGCGATCACCAAAATGCTGTTTAAATAATTTAAGTTTCGCATTAAGTGGAAACCCCGGCAGTTTACCTTCTCTAAACGCGTCACGCGCTTCTTCTTTTTGCGATTCAGACAAACGCATTTTCGCCATAAAATCGGATGCTGTCTGGATGTGCTCTGGTGTTACCCGACCGGTTGCCTTTGCCACATGCCCCATCACAGAAAAAGTGCTATAAAAAAAGATCGATTGTTTTGAATCGCCACTCTCTAGCCAGTTTGCAACATTTTGTTTGTTCGCCATCTTTTTAATTGCATTATCGAACAAATAACCAACATATAGGCCCACAAGCGCACCTAAAATATTGCGAGTTAAAAGGATCCCAAAAATGACCCCAGCTATTTTTCCAGTCACATTCACCTACTTTTGTACAAATCTTAATCTAATCACCCACTTTAATGGGGAAATTATATCCTAATTCAATAGGCCGCGTAGTATAGCGTAAAAAAATCGGATAGAATTCTATCTGTGTGCTTTCCCCTAAATTTTTCCATATGAGGTTACGTTGAGTCCAACCATGATTGCTAATCGCGTCAAGACAATATTACTGCGCCTAAGCAAAACGTCTTTATCGACCTTGTTACTTTATTGTTTTTCGAACAGTGCTTTGGCAGCTGTTCCACTTTGTGACATCGAAATTCCGGTGAGCGCGGAAGAAGCTCGCATAAAAAAAATTGCAAACTCGTATCAAAGCCGCTCTGAAATAATGGTCGAAAGCGATAAAGCTGAATTAATCAGAAACGAATTTACGGAGTTTCAAGGTAACGTTGTTATTTTTCAGCAACAACAAACCGTACAAGCAGACAGTGCAATTTACGACGAGCTAAAAAACCAATTTACCGCTAAAGGTAATATTAAATTGGATTCGACCTCAGCCACAGTTGAAGGCGAATCTATTTTTATTGACGATTCCAACAAAGACTTTAAGTTACTTGATGCCGAATACCAGTTTGGATTTAACTCAGGTCGCGGTAAAGCTGCAGAGTTTTCAATTGAGAATAATCAAAAACTTAAACTCGCCGATGCAACATTTACGACATGTCCGGGCGATGACCCAAGTTGGTTGTTTTCATCAAACAGCATTTATATCGATCAAAAGAAAGGCTGGGGCGAGGCTTGGAATACCACATTTCGAATAAATGATGTGCCTATTATCTACGTACCCTACGTAACATTCCCGATAACAGACCAACGTAAAACCGGTTTATTGTTCCCGGAGTTAGGTAATTCAAGTCGATATGGCGCGTACTATGCACAGCCTATTTACTTCAATATTGCCACAAACCTAGATTATACGTTCACACCTAAATACATGTCAGAGCGAGGCACACAGCTAAATAACAACTTACGGTACATGACTCAAAACAGTTATAATATTTTACAACTTGAATATTTAGATAAAGATCAAAGTGACGATAGTCTATCGCAACGTTACTTGGCACATATCCAACACGACTCCAGTTGGGACGAAAATTGGAATATGCAAATGCAATATACCAATTTGAGTGATGACAATTACATCAGCGAATTTAACAGTGACTATCATCATCAGGCGGATACGCATCTCAATAACTTCGTCAATGTAAACTATTTCAGCGAAAAATTTGATGCGAGCTTTTTATCTCAAAAAATATCTGAACTTGGCCCCCATACCTCGTCGTATGTTGTGCCAATCCAACTGCAAACTGACTGGCGTGAAAACTTGGCTATGGAAGGCGTGACCGTTAGCCTGCATAGCCAATATACCCACTTCACTCATAGTTCGTTTGATGACGATAGAATTGACCGACTGCATTTTGAACCTAAATTAAATTATAGTTATTACAGCCCTGCCTTTCAGTTTGAAACCGGTGTAAGTTTTTTATCAACAAATTACGAAATTCAAAATACAACTGCGGATACCTCAGAAGATATTTACCGTGGCATTTTTAAGTATCGCCTATTAACAGGCTTAAACTTCGAAAAACAGAGTAACTACTTTGGTAAGTCAGTGAGACAGACTTTGGAGCCAAAAATCCAATATGTATATGTTGAAGAAGAAGATCAATCTGGCATTGGCCTCTATGATTCACAGCTTTTAAAAGAAGATTATTTTGCACTATTCCGCGATAATAGATATTCAAGTATCGATCGTATATCTGCTATGAACCAAGCCACGTATGGTTTTAGTACAAGTATATTTGACGAAAAGAACACAGAGTTATTGCGATTTGGCATCGGCCAAGTACAGAAATTTGGCCAAAATAGTAATGAAGAGGGAACTAATGGCGAGTTAACCACCTCTAAACCGTCGCTTGCTATCGAGTTTTTTGGTCGGATCTCAGAACATTGGCAACTTGACGGCGGCTTCCTAATTAATCGGGACGCACAGCAAGTTGATACAGGATTTGTGGCACTCGATTATTATTTGACACAAGATCAAAATATTCAGATCAACCATCGATTTGCCAATGATGTCGCGGGCATAAAGATCAACCAAACTGGCCTTTTCACCAGTTACAAACTTAATAATCAGTGGTCGATTGCGGCAAGTTACCACTATGACTCTGAGCGCAAGGTAAACCTCGACAGCTTAGTAGGATTTGAATATCGTTCTTGTTGTTGGAGCGTGCAAATTGCAGCCCAAAGGCAGGTAAGATTAGACTTAAACAGCGAACAAGCTATAGACGATGTTGACGTAACTTACGACAACAGCATTGGCTTAAATTTTAGAATTAATGGACTCGGCGGCGAAACCAAATCAGCAATCACTAAGTTGTTTGCTGACAGCATTTTCGCTTATCGTCGCCCCTATTTGATAACAAATTAAAACGAGAATTAGAATGATAAGAAAATCGATTTTAAGCCTGACACTTCTATTTGCGATGACAAGTGTAGCGCTTAATGCAGCTCCTAAAAAAATCGATAATGTGACTGCCATAGTTAACGACAACGTTATCTTAGAAGGTGAAATTGAATCAGTAATTAACGAAGTTAAAGCGACGGCACTGAAAAGCAATCAAGAATTGCCTTCTGATCGAGCATTAAGAACACAGTCAATTGACCGCTTGATTTTAAAAAGTATTCAGTTACAACTAGCAGAAAAAATGGGCATCCAGATCAGCGATGCGCACTTAGATTCAGCTATAGCGTCAATCGCTGCTGAACAAAAAATTACTGTGGAAAACCTACGAAAAATTGTAACTGATTCAGGTCAAAGTTATGAGCGTTACCGAGAGCAGCTGCGTGAAGAAATTTCAATTAGTGAAGTTCGTCGTGCCAGTGTCCACCGACGCGTAAATATTTCACTGCAGGAAGTGAATACTCTTATTTCACTAATTGACAAACAAACAAGTAAAGAAGAATACCAAATAGGTCATATCTTAGTTGCAGTCGACAGCAAAGCAACCCAAACAGAGATTACCTCTCGTAAATCAGTTGCAGATAAGGTTATCAACTTGCTGAATGAAGGCAGTGACTTTACTAAGGTTGCTATCGCTTCTTCATCTGGTGCTAAAGCACTTGAAGGTGGTGATTGGGGCTTTATGAGCATCAACGAAATGCCTACTCTATTTTCAGCCAGCATTAAAGGTAAAAAGAAAGGTGACTTAATTGGACCACTTCGTTCTGGCGCAGGTTTTCACATCATTAAAATACTCGATGTCCGTGGCCGTCAAACAGTCGAAGTTAAAGAAGTTAAAGCACGTCATATTCTGATTAAACCGTCTATTATTCTGAGTGAAGAAAAAGCACAATCTATGCTAAATAAATTTGTTGAAGACGTTAAAAACAACGGCGCAGATTTCGGCGAGCTTGCTAAAGAACATTCTGAAGACCCAGGCTCAGCGCTTAAAGGCGGTGAACTAGGCTGGGCAAACCCAGACATTTATGATGACAACTTTAAAGCTCAATTAGGTAAGTTAGAAGTAGGTGAGTACAGCGCGCCATTCCGCTCACAGTTTGGTTGGCATGTGGTGCAGCTAATGGAAAACAGAACCGCTGATGCGACTGAAAAGAGCAAACAAGATAGAGCGTACCAAATTTTGTATAACCGTAAGTTTGCGGAAGAAGTTGAAAACTGGTTACGTGAAATTCGAGATCAGGCATTTATAGAAATTATTGCAGAGTAACTAATGATAAAACGAGTTGCGGTAACACCAGGTGAGCCCGCTGGAATAGGACCTGAACTTGTTGTTCAGGTCGCACAACAAGAATGGCAATCACAATTGATTGCCATTGCTGATCAATACTTATTAAAAGAACGTGCTGAAGCATTAGGTTTACCATTGGTCATAAAACAATTTGACCCTGCGGCAAAACCTGAACTTCATGTCCCCGGTGAATTATTTGTCTGTCACGAACCTCTTAGTGTGGAGTCGCTTCCAGGTGAGTTAAATGACAAAAATGGCCATTATGTTGTAAATACCTTGACCATTGCGAGTCAGGGCAATATGGACGGGGTTTTTGACGCTGTTGTCACAGGCCCTGTGCACAAAGGCATAATTAACCAAGCTGGTATTCCATTTAGTGGTCACACTGAATTTTTTGCTAATCATTCAAATACATCCGACGTTGTAATGTTACTTGCAACTGAAGGTTTACGGGTCGCATTAGTAACCACTCATATCCCACTAGCTTATGTTTCCAAAGCGATTACTCCAGAACGGTTGCACAAAGTGACAACCATTTTACATAACGAATTACGAGCGAAGTTTGGATTAGACGAACCTCGTATTCTAGTGTGCGGCTTAAACCCACACGCCGGTGAAGGCGGCCATTTGGGCCGTGAAGAAATTGAAATCATCGAACCTACGCTCGATGTATTGCGGAGTGAAGGGCTAAACCTAGTTGGTCCCCTTCCGGCAGATACACTTTTTCAGCCTAAATTGTTAGATCAAGCAGACGCGGTGTTAGCCATGTACCATGATCAGGGATTACCTGTATTAAAGTACAAAGGTTTTGGCAATGCAGTCAATGTCACACTAGGCTTACCTTATATTAGAACATCGGTTGATCACGGTACTGCCTTAGATTTAGCGGGAACCGGAGAAGCAAGCGTTGGTAGCATTGAAGTTGCTATTCGTTATGCAATAAAAATGGCCAACGAACAAAAGGCACGAAAATAATTTATGACTAAACGCACGTCAGGTAAAAAACACTTTAACCCTGCTAAAGGTATTCATCAGGGGCATAAAGCCAGAAAACGATTTGGTCAAAACTTCTTAACAGATGAAGACGTTATCGAACGAATTGTACGCGCGATTTCCCCTAAAGTTGGCGAAAACATTGTTGAAATAGGTCCCGGTCTTGGCGCAATAACAGAGCCAGTGGCGGAATTAACAGACTTACTTAATGTTGTTGAACTGGATAAGGATCTTGCTGAGCGATTGTCGACTCATCCATTTATCGGTAAAAAGTTAAATATTTATCAAGCTGATGCAATGCAATTTGATTTCTCTGAAATCAAACGTGATGACAAGCCATTAAAAGTATTTGGCAATTTGCCATACAATATTTCGACGCCGTTGTTGTTTCACTTGTTTCAGTTTTTAGACAACATTGAAAACATGCACTTTATGCTTCAAAAAGAAGTTGTAAATAGAATGTGTGCGGCGCCAAACAGTAAAACCTTTGGTCGATTGAGTGTTATGACACAATATTACTGTCGTTGTGTCCCTGTGACTGACGTGCCACCTTCTGCGTTTGTGCCACCACCTAAAGTTGATTCTGCGGTTATTCGGTTAATTCCTAAGTCGCATGCAGATCGTAACCAGGTTAATCCAGCGACATTAAATCACGTTTGTCTTGAGGCATTTAACCAACGTCGTAAAACGTTACGTAACAGTTTGCAAAATATCGCAACGGTTGAAGAGATTGTTTCACTTGGTATCGATCCAACAAAAAGAGCTGAAAATCTGTCGTTAGACGACTACATCAAGATTGCCCAGTGGTTAGACAACAAAAAGCAGGGGTAACAAATTGATGAATATCGAGATAACCGTAGCCACTCGAAATATTGAAGAACAAACTGACTCTAAAAGTTTTAGATACGTATTTGCTTACACAATTACCATTAAAAACAACGAAGATGTTGCCGTGCAATTATTTAATCGTTACTGGTTGATCACAGACGCAAACGGTAAAAAAGTAGAAGTTCAGGGCTCTGGTGTTGTTGGTGAGCAACCTATTATCCAGCCCAATGAAGATTATACTTACACAAGCGGTTGTGTTTTAGAGACAGAAGTGGGGACAATGGAAGGTTATTATCAAATGGCAAAAGCAGGCGACGAATTAACCAATGTCGCAATTCCTGTTTTTAGGCTTGCGATCCCAAATATCGTGCATTAAGGAAAACCGTGGCCGACTATTTTATTGGTGACATTCAAGGTTGTTATGCCGGATTAAGAAAGGCTTTAGCAGTTGTTGAGTTCAATCCAGCAAAAGATGTATTGTGGCTAACAGGTGATCTAATTGCCCGCGGCGAGGACTCCCTCGCCGTACTAAAATATCTTTACAAAAACAGTGACAGCGTGAAAACGGTATTAGGTAATCATGACCTACACTTTTTAGCCGTTGCCAATGGTTTAAAAAAAGCCAATCCGAAGGACAATCTAACAAACCTCCTCGACAGTTCAAAGCTGCCCAAATACTTAGATTGGCTGCGCCAACAGCCTTTAATTCAAGCGTTGCCGGATAAAAGTGGTTATATGACACACGCAGGCTTACCGCCATTGTGGAAACCCAAAACGGCCAAATTATGGGCTAAAAACGTTAGCGATGAGCTAAACAGTAGCAATTACCTGTCTTTTTTACCGCTGTTATACGGTAATAAACCAAGTGTGTGGACCGAAGAAATGCCTGATCAAGACAAACTTAGGTATACCATTAGCGCGCTGACTCGAATGCGATTCTGCTCTCCTTTAGGCGAACTTGATTTCAGCCAGAAAGGCTCGCCTAGTTTACTCGACCAGTCAATGTCCAAATCATTTATTCCTTGGTTTCAACTGGCCCCAAAACGTTTTGACAAAAACAAATGGATTTTTGGCCATTGGGCATCGTTAATGGGTGAAACGGGAAATAAAAATATTATCGCACTGGATACGGGTTTTGTATGGGGTAACCACTTTACGCTATTAGATTGGCAAACCCAGTCATTTATTAGGGTTGATGCATAATTTTTATTACAAAGATAAGGTAACGACTTAGATTTTACTTATGCATTATTACTGTAATAACAAAAACAACGTGATAGTATTTTAAATTATATTAATAATAATAACTTGTCTGCCGATACTCATATATTAACAGAGAGTTTCGTTGTATTTAGTAGGAGTGCCCATGAATTTAACAGTCGCAATGAGAGTAATTGGAGGGTTTGCCATTACCTCTGTCTTAATTTTAGGGTTAGGCGCAGTTTCTGTGACAACGTTAAATGGAATTTCAGATTCGACACAGGACGTGAACAAAGTATCAGTACCGGCAATGGAGGCTAGTGCCAAGTTACAACAGCACTTCTTGTTGTTAAGTAAAACCACATTACTTGACTATTACGCATCAAACTATGCAGAAACAGAGCAGTCGGTTAATACTTTCAAAGCACAAGCGGCTGATTTTGAAACTGATTTAAACCTTCTTAAAGGTATAGTTTCTAATACGTCTGAACTCGCCAACAAATTGCCTAATGTCACAGAGTCCTATTCTGGTTTTAAAGATACTGCATTTAAGTTATTTGAATCTAAACACAAAATTTTAGAATATCGTGACAATGTAGCTTCGGCACTAGAAGAGACAGAATACGCGGCAGACGACGCAGCAACATACTTACTAGATTTCATAGATATTAATAATTTAAAACCCACCGATGACGCGACAAAAAATATTTCTCAATTAGAATCGACGATGGTCTCACTAATCACGACGATGTCGGATATTAGTAAAGAAGCGAAAAAACAAAACGTCGAAACTATCATCAAAGAATTAGCCTATATTCAAGAACGTTCTGGTACTTTATTGGAACTGATTAAAGCAGATGTTGAAAAAAATAGTTTTGAAGGTTTTTCTGATATTGAAGACCAATTAGAAGCTGTTAATGAATTACTGAATTCACCTAAAGCCGTGCACAAATTAAAACTTGGATGGCTAGATCAAATTACACTAACCGACACACTGCTGGAAACGACAAACAAAAAAATCCTTGATGGATTAGATCAATTGGAAGCGTTGCAGTCAGCAGTTAAAACGACGCTAAACGAAACTACAAATAACGTTACAAACGACGTTAACGAAGGGGTTAACATCAGCTATGGCGTAATTGTTTTCTCCGTTATCGCATCTGTCTTTATTGCATGGCAAACGGTTATCCGCGTAACTCGCCCACTTGCTGAAGTTAACCGCGTACTTAACGTTGTTGCAACCGGTGACTTAACTGAACGACTAGACGACTCAAATCGCGATGAATTTGGTGAATTAGCCACTAACTGTAATAAACTTATTGAAAGCCTACGTGAGCTTATTAATGGCATAGTTAACCGTTCAAATCAGCTTGCAACTGCCTCTGAACAGACCTCTATGGTCGTTAAAGAATCTACTATCGCAATAAATGACCAGCGTTCTCAAGTAGAACAAGCTGCAACGGCAACAACAGAAATGAGCAGTACATCATCATCGGTAATGGAACGTGCGAAAGAGGCGTTAGCTGACATTAAACATGCTGACGAAGAAGCGGAACGCGTAAAACAAATTTCAGATACCAACAAACAGACCATTATGAGTTTGGCTGGTGAAATTGAACAAGCTTCTAGTGTTATTAATCAGGTTAATCATCACAGTGCAGCTATTGGCGGCATCTTAGATGTTATCCGTGGCATAGCGGAACAAACAAACTTATTAGCACTTAACGCTGCGATTGAAGCGGCTCGTGCCGGTGAACAAGGCCGTGGCTTTGCGGTTGTTGCCGACGAAGTTCGTTCTCTTGCGAGTAAAACTCAAGAGTCGACCGAAGAAATTCAAAACATGATCGAACAATTACAAAGCGGTTCTAAATCTGCAGTAACGGTAATGAATAACAGTAAAACTCAAGCTGAATTGTGTGTCACTCAAACTGAACAAGCAACTATCGCACTTGATGGCATCACAGATTCTGTTCATCAAGCAAATGATATGAGTGAACAAATTGTGATTGCAGCGAATGAGCAATATCAAGTCAGCAGCGAAATTAGTGAACGACTAGAATCAATTGTTGCAATTGCCGAGCAAACCGCCGCAGGTGCGGTACAAACTGACCAATCTTCGCAAGAAGTTGCGCGATTAGCTGAAGAACTAAGATTGTCAGTGGATCAGTTCAGACTTTAAACCTAGGCTAACCATTCAATAAAAAAAACCAACGGAAGTTGGTTTTTTTATGTCTAAATATAAAAGGATTATTATCAGATATTTTAAATATACCTTCACTTATAACAATACTCTTAATTAACTAGTTGAGACAAACTCCCTCTTTTAACGTATCAAATAAGCCAACAATAATTTTTGCGCTAAACACAAAAACGTAACATATAGTCCGACCTAAATTTGATTAAAGTAGCCTGTTAATAATTAGTATTTTTATTTAGTGGGACGCCAATGACAATTAAGACAATAAAAATAACGTTTTTACTTACTGCATTTCTCGCCTTAGGTTTTGGTAGTAGCTTTGCACAAGGCCATTCAGGAAACCAAACGGTAAATATTTGGCACAAACTTAGCCTAACGTTTGACGGTCCACAAACCAATGAACTTGCCACACCAAATCCGTTTAGCGACTTCAGGGCCGACGCAATTTTTATCAGCCCAAGCAATAAACGTTACCTTGTCCCTGGATTTTATGCCGCCGACGCAAACGCTCAAAATACCCATGCACAAGCTGGCAATAAATGGCAGGTTTTATTCTCTCCCAATGAAGTCGGAGTCTGGCGCTATTCAATGTCCTTTGTTACAGGCGAAAATATCGCAAGCCTACCTTTTACTACAAAACAAACGGCGCATTCTGATTCTGCAGGCTACTTTGACAAAAAACAGGGGCAGTTTACGGTTGTTAATTCAACAATAAAGCTTGATAACAAAGACTTTAGAACCAAAGGAAAGCTTGAATATGTTAACAAACCATTTTTGCAATTTAGCGGTAATCTCGAATTCTTTTTAAAGGCTGGTGCAAATAGCCCTGAAGTATTGCTTGGCTTTACTGGTTTTGATAACACCCCCACAGACCGTAACTATCAGGAGCATGTAAAACATTGGCAATCAGGCGACCCTATTTGGAACACGACTAACTCAACGGCAAAGGGGACAAAAACGGAATCTTCGAAAGGTATTATTGGATTAATAAACTTTCTTTCTTCATTTGACATAAATGCCTTTTATTTTTTAACCATGAACCATTTAGGTGACGGCAAACAAGTTTGGCCTTGGGTCGATAAAAGTGAGCCAACCCGTTATGACGTATCTAAATTAGCACAGTGGGACATTCTGTTTTCACATATGCAAAGCAAAGGAATAATGACCCACTTTGTCTTGACCGAAACCGAAAACGAATCACTTTTTGAATGGTTTGAAAGTCGATTAGAAAACGACTTTGCCATCTCCAGAAAAATCTATTACCGAGAATTATTTGCACGCTTTGGCTACCACTTAGCGACAACATGGAATATTGGTGAGGAAAACGGCTGGCAAGACCCAAGTGGCGATGACAAACAACAAAAAGCAAACACGACAAAACAACGCAAACAATTTGCCGATTATCTACAATCACTGACTTACTACCGTGAACATATCGTAATTCATAATGGCCCTTCGTTGGATTATCATATATACGATAAACAAGACGATAACATCCTAGGTTATAAATCATATACCGGCCCAAGTTTACAGGGCGAGCTTAAAACCAATACAACTTACAACGACGTTTTAAAGTATCGCCAATTGACACAAAATAGCGATCACCCTTGGGTTATTTCAATGGACGAAGCCTATATTAACCATCCCGCTAACGACATTGACCAATGGCGAAAAGACAACGTGTGGGCTACTTTTATGGCGGGCGGCGCTGGAATCGAGTTTTATTTGGGCGGTGGCGGCGATATATTTGTTCAAGATGTTGCACCTTTTAAAGACTTCTATCTCCAAATGACCAATGCTGCGGCATTTTTTAGAGAATTTGTACCGTTCGAAGATTTAACGCCATCGACTACATTGAGCCGGTCAGGCTGGGGATTAACTGATAATAAATCCTATTATTTACTCTATTTTAAACAAGCTAATCAAGCATCTGCGGCGCTACCACAAGGTTGTTACCAATTAGATTGGTTTAATCCCCGCAGCAATCAATACATTGCGGGTTCTCAAATATGTCGGGACTCCTCAGCTGAAAGCGCACTGCCCGCCCCACCTGACACACAAAATGACGACTGGGTATATATAATCAAAACAAATTTAAAATGAATTTAATGGCGTAATATTAGCCGGTCTGCGGTTACACATTGGCATTTGGAGATTGCAGACGTTTTCGCCCTAGCTTCGCAGGTTCTGCCCTGCGAGCCGCTTTTTGGTTGCACCCTCCCCCTTATTTAAAGTTTATATTATCGTCGACGGTAATGTGAGGCATAAGTATTGGCTAGATAGAGCCCTTTTACCTAGCTGTACTTCAAAACAGAGCGACTACAAGAGCCGCCTTGAGGTCAAAGACCGATCTTTCGATAAGATTCAGCCCCTTATTTTACAACTTCCGCAATTGCCTTAACGGCCGGTTTAGGATTTAGATTACGATCCCAAAGCAGTGGATAGTTTGTTCGGTTTGGAATGGGATAACCATTTTTCCAAGACATGCCATCATGCAATCCCCAAAAGGTAACTCGGTCTATCTTGTCACGTTTTTTATAGAACAGCTCAAACAGTGCTTTATAACGGGCGGTAAGTTGCGCTTCGATATCCTCAGGTAACCCCGCTTTGTATGGATCCAAAAAAGTTTCAAATTCTTCCAATTGAAACTGTGGTTTCATCATATCGACACCAATAATTTGGCCCTCTTTTGTCAAAGGTAAAACGTCAATATCTAGTTCGGTGATCATCACTTTAATGCCTAATGCTGAATAGGCGTCGATAGCGTCTTCAATATATTCCATTCGAGGAAAATTTAAGCCCCAATGCGCTTGTATGCCAACACCATCAATTCGAATGCCCTCTTTTTGCAACATTTTAACCATCCGCACAATGCCATCTCGTTTAGTGGGTCGCCAGGCATTAAAGTCATTGTAATAGAGTTCAGTATTGGGTGAATATTGTTGGGCATATTTAAACGCTGCTTTAACCATAGTATCGCCGTCGCCCACGCTATTAACCCAGGTTGTTGGGCGATAGGTACCATCGTCAGCGATAACTTCATTTACAACGTCCCATGCATCAACTTTGTCTCTATATCGCCCTGCAACTAATTCTATGTGTTTGCGCATTTGTTCTAGCTGTTGCTTTGGCGTGTTTGGTTCGTTATTACGGTTATGAAAAAACCAACTTGGTGTTTGGTTATGCCAGACTAACGTATGCCCAACGGTGAACATCTGGTATTTCTGCGCAAATTCGATAAATGCATCTGCACCACTAAAATCAACGTTATCGCGTGACGGGTAAATCGCTTCCGCTTTCATCGCATTTTCAAGCGTAACAGTATTAAATTGCTTAGTAATAATGGAATAGGCCGCCGCGTCTTTCCCGGTAACAATATCCTGATTTACCGCAACGCCCATTTTAAATGCATCGGCAAATGACGTCTTTAATTCGACTTCCTGATGAGCACTAACCGTAATTGGTTCAACCAGCAATAACATCGCAAAAGTCAGGCATTTATACATTGGTAAGCTCCGTATAATCATAATGATTTTTCAATAAAAAATAATCATACGATGAAAAGTGTGAATGTTATAGTCAGTAAGACTACTTACAGCAATAGTACAAAAAATAGTAATTGGAAAACAAAGAGAGATTACGATTGTGAGAAAAGCACTGCAAAAAAACTTAGCCACTGTTGCATTATTTCTAACGTTTTGCCAAGCCGCTATGGCCCATCCGACCATGGTAGCTAAAAATTGTGATGGTGATGGTCAATCTCCAATCCCCCATGGTTCAAAGGTTGAACTAATCAGTGATGATTTTTTGTTTCTAGAAGGGCCAACATGGTCAACTACGTCACAGGCGTTTTATTTTTCTGAAATGAATTTCTCAAGTTCCCAGGCACAGGGCCCAGACTCAACAATCTACAAACTGGTTTTACCTAATTCGGTTTCCACTTATTTAACCCACAGTGGCACCAATGGCTTATATGCCAAAGGCGCCAATTTATATAACCTGAATCATAACTCTCAATCGGTTTCTAAACTCAACATAAAGCACAAGTTAAACAACATCATTGCCGGGCAATTTAATCAATTAAATTTCAACTCACCAAATGATATGACGATGGATAGCAGGGGTAATATCTATTTTACTGATCCCAACTGGCAACTTGGCGATAGAACACAACAGCAGCCATACACTGGTGTTTATAAGATTGATGTCAATGGTAAAGTTAGCCTAATCGATGGCAGTTTAGATAAACCTAATGGTGTTGCGCTTTCGCCAGACCAAAAAACGCTCTATATCGGTGATTTTAGTAATCGAGTCAGTAAGTACGATATTAGTAGCAGTGGCGATGTTTCTAATCGCAGAGATTTTATTAAGGTCGCCTCACCAGACGGCATTAAAGTGGATTGTGCAGGAAACCTTTATGTCAGTAGCCACAATAAAGGCGTAATTAATATCTACTCACCCACTGGTAAATTCATCGACAAAATTGTTTTGGGCCAAAATGTCACTAACCTCGCTTTTGGTGGTAAAAATAACAAAACAATTCTTATCACGACGGCTAAAGGTTTGTTTTCCATGCAGGTAAATATTGCAGGATTAAGAAATTAGTTATGTCTTCTATTTATGTGTTGTATGAAAATGACCTGACCCGATTCATAGTTTTACCATGTAGAGTTGCAACGCCACAAAACATAAAATAACCGCAATACCAGAATCAAAAACTCGCCATCTCATTGGTGAGCTCAGCAATACTTTAAGCTTAGGTGAAAATAGCACCAAACTGCTAAACCAAATAACTGAGCCTACGCAGGCCCCAGCTGCAAATTGCGCTGGATTAGGTTGTAACGCACCAATACTTCCAAGTAAAAGCACGGTATCTAAATATACGTGGGGGTTTAAAAGGCTAATAGCCAACGCGGTAATCGCCGTATGCCACCAGCTCACTTTTATTGTGTTCGTTAACTTAAGACCTGAAGTGCCTTTAATTGCTCTTTGTGCCGAACCATAAGCAAGATAGAGCAACATTAAGATCCCACCCCACATTAACCAAGGTAAAATCCCGGGTAATACGAGCTTAATTTCATTCGCAGAATAAACACCTATAATAATCAAGCTTGCATCACAAGCGATACAGACAAAAGCAATCACCAATCGATTAGCGCCAGCCATACACTGACTCAATACCCAAATATTTTGTGCGCCTATGGCGATGATTAAACTGAGTCCCAGCATCATGCCAGATAAAAAAGACATCGTATTAAACCTCTATGATTATGCGTATTTAAATCTTTATAAATTTTAAATTAAGTCACTCATTTTTTGATGACACGAAGCGTAATCCCTGCTTAGATACAAATCCAATGAATAATAAAACTGGTACATGCATAAAACTCATGATTGATTATCAACTACTTCACGCACTTTCCGCTGTTGTAACCGAGGGTGGTTTTGAAAAAGCATCTAAAATTCTGTTTATTACGCAGTCAGCTGTTAGTCGACGCATTCACCAATTAGAATCAACACTTGGTGAGCCAGTTTTAATCCGTACCCAACCGCCTAAACCAACAGCCCTTGGCAAGCGACTGTTAAACCACTTACAACAAGTATTGCAATTAGAAGTCGCGTTAAGTATTCGTACATTTGATGAAAGCGCCCCACCGGATTTACCACTAACCGTTAAGTTAGCAGTTAATGCTGACTCGTTAGCAACCTGGCTACCGGATGCATTGGCGCTCCCCAAAAGCGATGCTAATAGTCATGGGCATTTTCGTTTTGAAATTATCTTAGAAGATCAATCTATCGGACTGAAACGTATGAAGGCTGGCGAGGTGATGGTGTGCATTTGTTCAACACCAGAGGCGGTAAACGGTGGTTTAGTCAGTTATTTAGGCGCGTTACGTTATCAAGTTATTGCAAGTCCTGCATTTGTTCAACGTCACAATGTGACATCTTCCAGTCAATTGGCGAACTTACCCTGTTTAGTGTTTGACGAGAATGACAAATTACAACATCAATTTCTGCAACAGCTTAATGGCTCGACACCAAAATATACGCATAATTTACCTTCTTCTGAAGGTTTCAAACAGGCCATGTTAGCGGGTTTAGGCTACGGTTTACTGCCAACCTTACAACTTGGAACGTCAATAGAAACTGGAGAGTTAGTCGATTTGGCCCCAGGCTATTTCATCGACACTCCGCTTTATTGGCATTACTGGCAAACAGAAAGCCCGCAATTAAAAGCTTTACGAGATTATGCGACACAAGTTGCTAAAAACACGTTGGAATAGATAGTTTAATCTTAATCAGTTTACTTTTATTTACTTCCATCGACTAAATAAGGGGCGTGTTCCCACTTTACTAGCCAAGCTAAAAATTCATTTTCAGGCATCGGTTTGGCGATGCCATAACCCTGCGCTAAATAACTGCCTAATGATAATAAAAGTTCACCATGTAAAGGGGTTTCTACCCCTTCAGCAATTACTTTAAGGTCAAATATTTTAGCTAATTCAATGATACCTTGAATAATTGCAGTATCGTCTTTATCAAATAACATGTCTCGTACAAAGGATTGGTCAATCTTTAAATATTTCGCAGGTAAGCGTTTCAAATAGGTCAATGATGAATAGCCTGTCCCAAAGTCGTCAATTGAAAAACGTACGCCTAACTTCTCACATTCTTTCATCACCTTTGAAACTAACTCAATATCTTTTAAAGCACTGCTTTCTAAAATTTCAAACTCTAAACTTTCTGCTTTAAATTGAGGATAGTTGCTAAGTTTTTTCTTCAAGTCATTAACAAATACAGAGTGCTGCAAATGCATTGGACTGATATTGACACTAATTGGAATATTGTGACCAGCGGCCTGCCAAGTTTGTAATTGTTTTAAGGCGGTATTAATAACCCATTTACCAATTTCAATATCCAAAATATCATGTTCGACGGCAGGTAAAAATGACGCTGGGGATAGTAATCCTTTTTCTGGGTGTTGCCACCTGATTAATGCTTCAACCCCAACAACGTCGGAGGTCCTAAGATCAATTTTTGGCTGATAGAAAAGTACAAACTCTTGGTTTTTTAATGCCTGTGCGATTCTATTTAATTCTTCATTTAAATGTTTAACTGCGACATCTCTTTCTACGTCAAAAATATAACTGCGGTTTTTACCTTCTTGTTTGGCAATGTACATTGCTTGGTCAGCGTGACGTAGCAGTTGATCAGGACTCGCATTATCTAATGGGTAAAACGTAACTCCAATGCTCGCAGAAGTTTTCAATAATTTATCACCAACAGGAATCGAGGACGATAATGATTCTAGCATTCTCGATATGACCAAGTTACTCTCAGAAGGCGATGTAAGGTCATCGATAACGGCCACAAACTCATCACCGCCAAAACGCGATAACGTATCCCCTTCACGCAATGTATGCTTTAACTGAGTTGCCACTTTTTTTAGTAATTCGTCTCCAGCATCATGACCCTGTGTGTCGTTAACAACTTTAAATCCATCTAAGTCAATAAACGCAATGGCAATGTATTTTTTATTTCTTATACATTTTGCCATAGCGTGCTCAAGCCTATCAGACAGTAAATTTCGATTAGGCAAGCCGGTAAGTTGGTCATAGTGGGCGGAAAGTTTTAATGCTGAATTGGCAACTGACAAATCACGATTACTTTTTTCCAATTTTCTCTGATTATTTTTTTGCTCAGTTATGTCTTGGAAAATACCGACAAGGCGCACAGGGACGCCGTCTTCCATTGACACCGTACATGTTGTTCTTACATCTATTTTTCTACCCTTTGTGGTATACGTCTCTAATTCGAGGTCATAGCCAACCCCTTTTTTTATTGCTTCATCAAGTGCTTTCGCGATTACTATTTTTGACTCTGGTAAAAAATAGTCGACGCCGGCATCAACTGTTGGGTTAAATTCGTCTGGGGTAGTTTCATGTATCCGATAGGTTTCTTCTGTCCAGAATAAATCACCGGTTTTTATATCTAACTCCCAACCACCTAGCTTGCCTATACGTTGGGATTCATTCAGCAACTGACTTGCTAAAATCATTCGCTCTTCGGCTTTTTTACGATCAGTAATATCCAGGTGGAAACCTATCATTCTTTTGGGATTACCATCTATATCCCATTCAACGAGTTTCCCTGAGGCTTGAACCCAAACATAATGACCCGATTTATGTTTCATTCGGGCTTCGACTTCATAAAACTCTAAGTCACCGTTAAAATGTTGAGTGATTAATTCGTTTGCTCTAATTAAATCATCAGGATGTAAATTGCTGGCCCATGTATCAAATTTAATTGGGTCCAACTCATCAAAACGATAACCAATAATTTCTGCCCACCGCTCATTGAACGTCAATTCGTCAGTTTGAATTTGCCAATCCCAAATTCCCACACCAGTAGCATTAATAATAAGTTCTAATCGTTCATGATCATTCTCTTGTCGATTATTTACTGGTGTCGTTTTATCACTCAAACTGTGTTCCTTATTTCGATTGGAGAATTAAATTCGGTTGAATGCATCTAAAGCGGGATTAACTTGGAGTATAGTCATTGATAGACAAAACAAGTTATATTAATTACGCCATGCAATACTAACTAATTAAGGAAGTTTGATGCAACAATTTGTCGTATTACTCAAAGGCGTTAATGTAGGTGGAAAAAACTTATTGCCAATGAAAGATTTTGTCGCACTTCTAATGTTGAGCAAATTTGAAAATGTATCGTCCTATATTCAAAGTGGCAATATTGTATTAAAAAGTAAAATCCCCCCTGCTGATGCAGTGCAGGCGACAATTGCAGAGCATTATGGTTTTTCGCCAGAGGTTTTTAGCTTAAATGAGGCGGAATTTACATCCGCTGTTGACGGTAACCCCTACGCAGAATTTGAAGGTAAATTTGTTCATTTTTATTTCTGTAAAAATGACATCAACTTAGTCACGGATAAGTTAACAAAATACCTTGCGGATTCTGAAAAATATACAGTCAAAGGTAATGTATTTTATTTACATGCGCCTAACGGTATTGGTCGCTCTAAACTCATTGCAAACATAGAGTCTTGTTTGGGCCAAACCGCAACCGGTAGGAATCTAAATACCATCAATAAACTGGGTATTATGTTGAACAACTTGGCAAATTAAACCAATTATAGATGATTAACCTACGATTCTGGCAAAACTCAATAGCAATGCTTGAGCGCTGGGGTGTTATTGTCTAAAATGGCGAAGCTTTTATTTAATCAGGTCAAATACATGAACGATACTAAATCACTACCGGAATTACCGGATCACCTTTCAGGTAATCCTCGCAGCCCATTTCATGTGGCAGAAATTTTCGAGCACGACATTGGTATTCGTCTAAATGGCAAAGAGCGTAACGATGTAGAAGAATATTGCATCAGCGAAGGCTGGGTAAAAGTGGCTTCTGCGAAAGCACTAGACCGCCGCGGACAACCACTACTAATCAAGATGAAAGGAACTGTTGAGGCCTTTTATAAATAACGGTTATGTCTTAGAGTTATCATTACAACTTTACTATAAAAAAGCGGAACTTATGAGTTCCGCTTTTTTGTATTAGATCCAAAATCAACACTGCTCGTTGATAATAATCCATAACGTTAGCTATTTAGATTAAATTAATTCATATGAACGATCAATCACATACCAAGCGGCAAACTTTAAGGTATACCAGCTAACTGAAAATAGCATATTACTATTGTTGAATTTCCAGTTACGCCAGTAAATATCTAGATTGCTAATTTAATATCTAAATTAAAACAACAGCATGGGTTAGCTTCTCTTGCTATTTTTTCCTGTGTCACTCACTGTTTTGCTCGTTATCTTATCGTCGCAATCTTCATTAGAATCTGGTTGTTGACAGGTATTAATTTTATTTTGTTCTTTTAAGTCATTTGTCAGTACTTGTTTTAGCACTTCCAGTCGCTGTTTAACGGCAACACCGTAACTATAATCATCCCCCCACACGTCCACTAACATTTTCATTGATTCGTTATCATGTTCAACAAAAATTCGTCCTGCACGTGCGGACATTTCCTGACTGTGACCTAGCAAGGTTAACGCCTCGACGCCTAGGCTTAATGCGGAGTCGAAGGTTTCACGTCGAAACGAAGTGACCCCTAATTTCATTAACTCATAAGCATGTCCACGGTCAATAGCGCGTGCGACAATCGCCAGGTTTGGATAATGTTTTTTAGCCATAGCGGCAATTTCTAAAATTTTATCTGCGTCATCTATTGCTATCACTAATAACTTTGCTTCAAGCGCTCCAGACGCCTCAAGCAGGTCTTTTCGGGCTGCGTCTCCGTAATGTACTTTATTAACAAAACGGCGAACCATCTCTATCTGGCTTGGGCTGTGATCAAGGATAGATAAGTGGTAACCCTGTGCTGTTAATAAACGACCAATGATTTGGCCAAAACGACCATATCCGGCAATAATGACACTTTTAGTGGCCTCTATGTGCTCAGGCTTATCATATTCAGCTTTGGAGGCTTTTGAGTTGTTCAGCTTCTTATCGTAAATCATCAGTAACAATGGGGCCATTAACATAGATATTGCGACAACTAAGGTCGCTAACTTAGTTTGTTCTGGATCCAATATTTGTAACGACGTGGTTAATGACAACAGAACAAAAGCAAATTCACCACCTTGAGCTAAGGCCAAGGTAAACAACAGCTTTTGTTTGCCTTGCATTTTAAAAATTACGGAGAGGAAAAATAACACCGTAGCTTTGAGAATTATGAGGGAAAGAACCAGCATTGCTACAGTGGAGAACTGTTCAAACAACAATGGAAAGTCAATTGACGCGCCAACGGTGATAAAAAACAACCCTAGCAACAGCCCCTTAAATGGTTCGATATCCACTTCCAGTTCGTGCCTAAATTCACTTTCGGCTAAAACGACACCCGCTAAAAATGTGCCTAATGCGGGAGATAGTCCAATTTTTTGCATTATATACGCAATGGCAATGACCAAAAACAACGCCATTACGGTAAACAGTTCTCGTAGTCGTGTTTCTGCTATATATCGAAATAAGGGCGTCGATACATACTTCCCCGCAAAAACAATACTCGCGATGACAGCAACTGAGATCATCACTTGCAGATAAACTGGGTAGTGCGCAATTAAGTTGCCGTGATCAGACACAGTGCCAATAGAATCGCTAAAGGCTAACAATGGAAATAGCGCTAGGATTGGGATGACCGCAATATCTTGAAATAACAATACAGAAAACGCGTTTTGACCGGCTTCTTGATTGGTCCAGCCTTTTTCATTCAAGCTTTGTATAACGATAGCGGTAGAAGACAAAGCTAACATCAAGCCGATGGCCAGAGCGGTTTGCCATTGTAACGAAAATACCCAATAGCAGGTCGCAAAAATAGCTAAACTTGTCAGCGTAACTTGCAGGCCCCCTAACCCAATAATGGAATGTCTCAGTTTCCACAACCTCGACGGTTGTAACTCCAAACCAACTAAAAACAACATCATAACAACGCCAAATTCAGCAAAGTGCATGACATCGGTTTGGTCACCAACAAGACCCAATAAAAACGGACCTATCAATATTCCAGCTAATAAATAGCCTAACACCGAGCCTAAACCTAAGCGTTTCGCTACAGGCACCGCTATAACAGCAGCCGCTAAATAGACGACAGCAAGCTCTAACATCGAGTTCTCCAAAAATAAAAATAACGCTAGCTAATACTTAGTAATAACTATACACCAATTGTCACTGCTCTTTGCAAACGAACAGGCTGACACGGCCTGCAAATTTGACTATGACTCGCGATAGTTTCTATTTTTCGACATGCGGCCAATCCCTGCGTTTAACGTATTTGTAGGATCGAGCATTCTGTAATTGTCAGCCAATGCAGGCTTTGCATGATAATGATGGCCGACATTGTGTTCAGCAGGATACTCAGCCCCTCGAATTTCGAGCAGTGCGAGTAACGCTTGTTTGATCTTCTTCGGGTCTTCACCGCTTCGTACCAAATAATCTTGGTGAAATACATGACACAAAAAGTGGCCGTAATATAACTTACTAACTAACTTGCTATTAAGGTGCTCAGGTAAAGTCTCAAACCAATCTGTATCATTACGCTTTAACGCGATATCGAGTGCGACGATATCTTCAACTTTTTTATGGTTAATCGCTGCATACTGAACCGCTGCACCCGCTGCGGCAAAACGCAGTAAATAAGCGGACTTCGCATCGGCCTCAGTGCAGAGAAAATAATCTAAATCGTATTCTGTTTTTATCTCATTTAACAATAATTCAGTTACGTCTTTTTCATCCCCTTTGACCGTTAATATCAGCTGATGTTCAAATTTGTCATTCCATTGATGAAGCGTTTTTGGCGTTTGGCTTGGGAACAGTTTGGCAATGCGATAGACAACTTTGTCGATAAAACCTTGCTTTAAAAACGGTATTCTACGGCAAAGTGCATCTAACTGTCGTTTGACATTAAAAAATTTAGGTAGCCAATTGGTTCCCAAATGTTTAATTAGCAATACAGTATCTCGGCCATAATTATCGGCCAATTCAAAGATATCCCGATGGAGGTATTCAGCGTAAACAGGAAGATTTGTCGCTTTTTCTAATAGGCTGGTTCTGACTTTTTGCAGTGCCTGAGTCGAATTAGTGCCCACATAAAACGTGTGCTCTTGCTCGTTTTTCAAAAACGTATCAACTCGTACGGCAAACACTGCAAGTTTACCGGCACAACCACTTGCTTGATGTAATCGTCGAGGGTCAGCATTAAAACGAGCGGGAGTATCATCGGTTGTTTTACGAACCCAGTCGGCATAATCGCGATCGGACGCTAACTTTTCAGTGGTCTTAATGTCATCCTGCGAATATGTTTTGTTTTGCAAATTAGTCAGTATTTCTTCAACGGTTTCGCCTAGCTCGATATCGAGTTCGTTAACGAGTCGCAATGAACCTGCTTCGTCTATTTGGGCGTATAACGCTAGTTCGGTATAAGCTGGGCCACGTTCGACTAATGCGCCACCAGAGTTGTTACATATACCACCGACAATTGATGCACCAATACACGATGACCCAATCACCGAATGTGGCACTCTTCCATATGGCGCAAGGGCTTTTTCTAGCGAAAATAAACTGGCCCCCGGTAAAGCGACGATCTGCTGTTCTTTGTCTAATACGTGGATATCGTTTATTTGTGTGGTGTTAATAATAACCGTGTTTCTATCACAACCTTGAGTGGGTGTAGACCCGCCAGTCAATCCGGTATTTGCCGCTTGCATCACCACAATGACATTGGCGTTAACGCAGGCTTCCAGCAATTGCCACTGCTGCCAAAGCGTGGTGGGTTTCACAACAGCTAAAGCAGGACCTTGCCCTTCACGAAAACCTTTTCTATATGGTGCTGTGGCACGTTCGCTGGTAAGTACATTGCGTGGCCCGACAATTTTTTTGAAACAGGCAATGAGAGACTGCTGTGGCATTTTTGAATAAACCTACTTTTTGATGTTAACAGAATGGGCTACCGTTAATAATAAAGACATGATAGAAATAACGGCAGCTAAATCACTATACCTAAAGAGTTATAGCTAAGTAACAAGAACTTAATTGACGGAAGTTTTAGGCTCACGTGAGCCAAACATCACCTTTCGTTGATTACTTCGAAGCCGTTCTTGCTCCATAATTTCCTGAGAATTAATATCAGCTAAAGGCTGCTGAGCCTTTCTAGACAAATCCCCGTCTGCGATAAGCGACAAATAGCGGGTACAACATACTCTTAAAAAAGAGGTAAAGTTGCTAATGTCGTGGTCGGCATCAAGGGACTCAAGGTACAACTTTGTTATCATTTGATTTACTGACATTTGATCGCGAAATGATAACTCTTCTAATATATCCCAAAAAAACTCCTCTAATCGAATTGAAGTAACAACCCCATCGATGCGAAGTGATTTGGTCCGATAAGTCCATAACTGGCTATCGGCGTTAATAAAAAGTCGACACATAAGTCCCCTTAAACACTTACAAAATTATAACAATGCCACAAACTGTTTTAACATGGCCGGATGAGCTGGCCAAGCTGGACCTGTGACTAACTTACCGTCGGTAATTGCGCCGTCCATTGATAATTCAATGTACTCTGCACCTGCCATGGTCATCTCTGGTTGACACGCCGGGTAAGCTGATACCTTTTTGCCTTCAATAACACCTGCTGCGCTGAGTAATTGTGGACCATGACATACTGCTGCAATGGGTTTGTCACTCGTTGCAAAATGACGAATTATTTCAATAACTTTTGGATTTAAGCGTAGGTACTCAGGAGCACGCCCCCCAGGTAAATATAATGCATCGAAATCGTCAACATTAACATCAGCAAATGTCGCATTTAACTCAAAATTGTGACCTCGTTTTTCAGTGTAGGTTTGATCACCTTCAAAATCATGAATTGACGTTGCAATCGTGTCACCTGCTTTTTTGCCAGGGCACACCGCTTCAACATCATGCCCCATTGCTAATAGCGCTTGAAAAGGAACCATGTTTTCATAATCTTCAACAAAGTCACCAGTGATCATTAGTACTTTAGCCATTTTTAAATCCTCATTTTATTATTAGAATCAAAAGGCATTAGCCAACCCTGCTGAAAATCGTTTAGCTCATGCCGTGTTTGCAAATCCAGTAAATCATATGAGGCAATTGTCAGGGTAATATGGGAATACTACTTTTCGAGAACACGCCTTAATCATTAGGCTTAAATTTAATACGGCTGTTAATAAACACCTTTAATTCTGGAGACTAAAAAGTCCACTGCGGCTTTTATCTTAGGCACTTGATGTCGTTGTTTTTGATACAGCAAAAAAACGCCAAAGTTAGTTTGCTGAGTCACTTTTACGGTTGGGGTAATTATCAATTCGGTTAACTGACCGGATTCAATATAATCCTTTAATACCCAGCGAGGTAACATCAAAATTCCACAGCCTTGCATGGCTTTTTCCACTAACCAGTTGCCACTGTTACTAATAAGGACTTGTTCTGCTGAGACGTCCTGCCACTGTTTTTCTATTTCACAAATCCAAGGTATTGGACCTGTGGGGCTTTTGAAAAATAGGCCTTTATGTTGTTTCAAATCCAATGCGTTCGTTGGTGTACCAAACTGCCGTAAGTAGTCGGGGGAAGCCACGATAATAAAATCATTGGCCATCAGTTTTACCGCCACCACATGCTCATCGGGGGCGTATCCGCCTCTAATGGCTAAATCGACATCTTCCCTCGATAACGTGGACACGTCATCACTTAGGCTGACATTTAACGTTATATCGGGATACAACTCACTAAACTCGTCTAGCAGTGGCAATAATATTCGCTCACCAAACCCGACCATTGAACTGATATTAAGCACGCCCATCGGATTAGCCTGATAACTTCGAACGGTTTCGTCGCTGTGGGCTAGTAGTTCTAGAACCTCACAGACCTGGTTGTAATATATTTGTCCTATCTCAGTTAAGCTTACGGCTCGTGTTGTCCGTTTTAAAAGTGTTGCACCTAGGCTTTGCTCCAAATCGGCAATTCGACGAGATAAGGACGAAGGCGGGACCGAAAACAAATCAGCCGCTTTACTAAAGCTGCCCTTCTCTACCACTTTCACAAAGTATTTTATTGCTCTTAACTTATCCATACATGTTCCAACTGATTTTTGTGAGTTATTTCTACTGCTGTCTTATATTGCTCATTTTATTATTGTTATAAAGACAATAAATATTGTCGTATTACACCATATATCTTACATCAAAATCATTGAATAATGACCTCAATGAAACATGACTAAAACAAATTTGAAGACAGGAAACAGACACATGACAACATATACTGCTATCAACTTAGTAAAACGCCCATCTGGTGGCCCGATTACCGCTGATCTTTTTGCTTCTGTTAAAAAGCAAATGCCGACAATTGGCGAAGGTCAATTTTTAGTTAAACAAAATCATATGTCTCTTGATCCCGCTATGTTTGGCTGGATGAGTCCAGACACCAATAGCTACATCCCACCGGTTGCATTAGGTGATGTAATGCGCAGTTCAGGTATTGGTGAAATTGTCGAAAGTAATCACCCAGACTTTAAGGTGGGTGAACGGGTTATGGGCATGATGGGCTGGCAAGAGTATTTTCTGAGTAATGGCCAAGGACTTAATAAAGTTGCGGCGCCACTGCCTGACGAAGCCATATTATCGATTTTTGCTTTACCTGGTTTGACGGCGACCCAGGGGTTATTTAATGTTGGTAAACCGCAAAAAGGTGAAACAATTGTGGTTACAGGCGCGGCCGGTTCGGTAGGAACGATTGTTGGCCAACTGGCAAAAGCTGAAGGTTTACGCGTGATTGGAGTAGTAGGCAGTGATGAGAAAGCGGACTGGATAGTTAATGAACTTGGTTTTGACGCGGCGATTAATTACAAAAGCGACAATTTAGATGATCAACTTGCCTCACATGCACCTGATGGTATCGATATCTTGTTTGAAAACACAGGCGGTCCTATTCAAAGTATGATTGTCGATCGTATGAACGCCCATGGCCGCGTTGTTGTATGTGGCCTAATTGCCGACTACAGTAAACAAGTACCAACACCTGGACCAAGCTGGATGAATGTAATTAAACGTCGTCTAACCATTCAAGGCTTTACCATGCCTGATCATTTTCATGAAATCCCAACCCTACTCGAAAAGTTAACGCCTTATGTTATGGCTGGGAAAATCAAACATAGATCCCATGTATTAGAAGGATTAGAGTCTGCTATAGACGGGTTAAACTTATTTTTCACTGGCGAAAACAAAGGCAAATTGTTAGTTAAGCTATAAGTGTAACTAACAAACGTGGCATACGTTTTTACATAAGTTGTTACAGACAAACATTAAAATAAATGGCACTTTTTTAGCAAAAGTGTCATTTTTGTAGTGGCTTTAACCCAAATATTATTTTTATTGGATTTAACATGAAAAAGTTACAAATCGATATCGTGTCAGATGTTATGTGCCCTTGGTGTATCGTTGGTTATAAAGGATTAGAAAACGCTCTTCAGCAGCTTGCGCCAAGTTTAGAAGCCGAGATCAGTTGGCTTCCCTTTGAACTCAATCCACAAATGCCAATTGAGGGTCAAGACTTAACCCAGCATATCATGGAAAAATATGGCATAACTAAGCAACAAAGTGATCAAAATAGAGACATGCTCACACAGCGTGGAAAAGACGTTGAATTTGATTTTAATTTCTCCGACCAATTACGCATGATCAACAGCTTTGATTTACATCGTCTGCTTACGTGGGCTAAAGATCAGGGTAAACAACATGAATTACAGCTGGCGTTATTTAGTGCACATTTCACCAACAACACGCCATTGAATATCAAAGAAAAGTTGTTAGAAATAGTTAAATCGGTGGATCTTGATGTCGCTACAGCGGAGAACATTTTAGACTCGGATCAGTATTCACAGAGGGTTAGAGCTGAACAGAAATTAAGTTTAGACCGTGGCATTCACTCGGTTCCGACATTTATTATTAACAATAAATATTCAGTTTCTGGTGGCCAGCCTGCCGCGTCATTCAAAAAGGTACTGCAAGAAATAGCACAGGAATTATAGTTCTGCCTGTAATTCAATTTAACAAGTACTCTCATTAAGAGAGTACTTAACTTTAAAGCAATTTTTGAATTGCAGACTCGATAGCTTCAGGCTTAGTCGCAGTTGCAAAACGAGAAACAACCTCACCTTCTTTATTAACCAAAAACTTAGTGAAGTTCCACTTAATCTTTTTAGTGCCTAAAATACCGCGTTTAGCCGATTTTAGATGCGTATAAAGCGGATGACAATCTGGGCCATTAACGTTAATTTTATCAAACATTTGGAACGACACGCCGTAATTGAGCTGACAAAATTCACTGATCTCAGTGCTGTCGCCTTTTTCCTGTTGTCCAAACTGGTTACAAGGAAATCCTAAGATCACTAAACCTTTATCTTGGTATTTATCAAACAACGTTTGCAAGCCTTCGTATTGATAAGTAAAACCACATTTGCTGGCGGTATTCACTATCAAAACAACTTTACCTTTATATTCGCTTAGCTCAATCTCTTTGCCTTGCAACGACGTCGCTTTAAAATCGTAAAAGTGGCTCATTTATTATCCTTTAACACTAAAATTGTCATTAACTCATTTAAGTTATAATTTCTGTTAACCTGAATTTGACCCACAGGATTCACGAACCACAAGTTGCGTTTTCATAAAGGTATTTGAAACTGGTTTGCCGTGGATCATTTCCACAAGTTTATCAACCAACAATTTACCGGCTTCCGTTGTATTTTGACGACATGTAGTAAGGGCTGGCGACGTATAACGTGCCATTGGAATGTCATCAAAACCAACAATTGCTATGTCTTCTGGTACTTTTAATCCACGTTCGTGGATGGCATTAATTGCGCCAGTTGCCAACAAATCACTCGCTACGACCAAGGCATCAAGCTTTTTGTTTTTATCAAGTAGTTTTAGCGTCGCTTCATATCCGTCTTCCGCCATATTCACCGCGTCAGCTTGCATCGCAGGATCGGCTTTAATACCAACTTTTTCTAACGCCGCCACATGTCCGCGATATCTGGCCATAAACTCAGGCGCACTTTCATTAATCGTTCCAACAAACCCAAAATGTTTACGGCCAAGACGCAGTAAATGATTCGTGATCTGTCTTCCGCCATGGTGGTTATCACAGCCGATTGAGGTCGTTTCAATACTTTCTGTTTCGGCCCCCCAACGTACAAAGGGAGTTCCATGTTCGACCAACTCTGTTAATTTCGACTCGTAATCTAGATAATCACCATAGCCAAGTAATATAAGGCCATCAGCTTTATTACTGTCTTTGAAAACCGAATGCCAATCAGCATTTAGCTCCTGAAAAGACACTAATAGATCATAACCTAATACTCCACACTCACGTGTGATACTGCCTAACATAGATAGGAAAAATGGGTTAATTAACGAGTCGTCGCTCGTAGGATCTTCAAATAACAAAAGTGCTAAGGTTGTACTGCTTTGAGAACGCAAACTGCTGGCGTTTTTATCAACCGTATAATTTAGTTCTTTGGCTATTTCTTGGATTTTTTGTCGTGTTGCTTCGCTCACTAACGGACTATGTCGAAGTGCTCTTGAAACTGTGGATTGAGAAACCCCAGCTCGATATGCGATGTCAAATGATGTGGCTTTACCTTTCACAAATGTTTTCACTTTGGTTACGGTATTTGACTCATACTAACCTTAGTTTCTACGTCTGTAAAATTTATTTTCTTTAATTTTTCAAGTGTTTAATAATCAATACATACGTATTCAAAGAAAGATTTCTAAGCGGATAATAACTTCAATGGGATTCTAAAGTCTCTTAAGAAAAATGCAACAACTTAACTTAAACTCGTTAATTTGTTGCAACAATGACAGCTAATTTGATGATCAAATTCAACTTATTTGCAATTTAACACCCACGATAACTAGGTCAAAAAATGTCATTTCCAATACTACTCTAAGGTAATAAATCGAAACTGAATTCCGGCTTTTTCTTCTAACCTTTTTAATCCTTCAGACTTTAGTGCTGAAGCAGGAGTTAAAAATCCAGTCCCCGAATCGACACGACTTGTCTCTAGTAATTCCATACTAATTTCTGTGATCATTTTACAGGTGCTGCCATAACCAGGATCGCCTTTACCAAATACCGTGAGTTCGACCCGCTTACCGGACTTCATTTTACCAATCAATCTAACATTAAAAAATCCCGCTTTAATGACATCGTCGTTTGGCCCTTCGCCTGGTTTAGGTAACATAAACGACTTTAATATTTGGCGAGTTGGGCCAAATGAGGCCATCAACATAAATCCTGCAAGGCCAAATGTGGTCATTGTGGATTTTATTAGCCCCTTAATTCCAGTGCCCATAAACATCGACTCATCATACAAAAATGATTTGCCCCATTTAAATTGCATCAAATAATGAGTTCGATGGACTACCTTGGTATTAATACTCGCCATCACAAACGGCGCTAAAAACCCTTTCCCCGGACGGTTTAATGCAATGCCAGATACACTTTTTTGAAACGGTAAACCTTCAGGTTGATCCAATATTAAGGCATAAGGTGTTTTGAATTTGCGAGCATCGGCTTTATTTGCTTTGATCGACTCTATAGCATTTAGCAGACTAGCGTAAGTGCCACCGCTAATGCCGCCCTTCGATTTACGGAATTGATAGCGAATTTCTGTACACGGTTCTTTAAACAACTTTAAACATTTACTTTGAAGATAATAGACCCCCATATCAGAAGGGACAGAGTCAAAACCACAACAATGAATAATACGCGCTTTGTTAGCTTTAGCGACCGCTTCATATTTTTCTAACATGTGTCTAATCCACTGTGGTTCACCGGTTAAATCGCAATAATCGCGGCCTAACTCTGCGCACGCTCGTACCATATTTTCACCATATAGGGCATAAGGTCCGACAGTGGATATCACCAATTTTGTTTGTTTGACCAAATCAAAAATAAAGGACTCGTCACCCGCATCACCCACAAGTAAGTCTGCGTTATATTTAAGTTTGGTTTTTAATGCTCGTAGCTTTTTAATGTCACGACCGGCAAAAGCGATGCGCCCTTTTAAGTGTTCGCCATACTTATTAACCATCCGCTCTGCAACTAATTGACCAACAAAGCTTGTCGCGCCCCAAATAACTAGATCATATTTCACAATAAATCTCTCAAAGCTAATCCACGTAGGATATTAATTTAAACCAATTAACTTGATAGTAAACGCAATTTTGCGACTCTACTACTGTTTATTGACCGCTCGTGTATGCTTCAACTAACCAGTTGAATAGTTTACATTACAACTTTATTTTTGAGGATAAACCTGTGCCAAATTCAAAACTAAAGATAGCACCACATTTAGCTCAATTGAAGCTGCTATTAGACGACTCAAGCATCGTCCATGCTGAACAACTGCAGTCACTTTGGAGTGGTTATGGCGAAGTCGCACGCTATAAAAGTCTCGATTCAGGCGCCTCATTTATTGTGAAAAATATTGATTTGTCACCGGCCAAAAGTCATCCACGAGGCTGGAATTCAAACATCGGGCACCAGCGTAAATTGCGGTCATACCAAGTTGAAACAAGCTTCTATCAAGCTTATGCAGCCCACACTGACAAACATTGTTACGTTCCTCAGCTAATTGCCCAACAACGCAATGAATCATCAATACTATTGGTCTTAGAAGATTTAGATGCGTTAGGTTACAACCAAAGACTGGAAGTCGCACAGTGGCATACCTTCAAAATCGCGATACGTTGGCTTGCTTATTTTCATGGCAAATTTATGTTTTCAACAGCTGAGTCACTCTGGCCCATTGGTACTTATTGGCATTATCAAACACGGCAAGATGAATACAATAAAATGGCGCCGAGCCCTTTGAAAGAGCACGCACAAGAGATAGATGAAGTGCTGAATAAGAGTCAATTTAAAACGTTGTTACACGGTGACGCAAAATTTCAAAACTTGTGTTTTCATCAAAATAACCTAGATGTTGCCGCTGTCGACTTTCAATATGTCGGACTCGGGCATGGTGTAAAGGACTTAACATGTTTAGCGGCTAGCTGTTTAAACAATCAACAACTTTTTGAATATGACGACTTAATATTAATGGAATATTTGACGTCGCTAAAATCGGCATTAAATTACTATCAACATTCGCTGGACTTTGAACAACTCTCTGAAGAATACCAGCAGCTCTATCCTTTGGCATGGGCTGACATATATCGGTTTTTGCTCGGATGGAACCCACAAAGTATTAAGATCAGTGATTACATGATCCAAAAAGCGGATCTGGGGTTAAATCAAATCCGCTTTTTATAATCTTATCGCGTGATTAATTGGCGCGATTAGTACTAAACGTTTCTTTCATTTGCTCGGCAAATGCCAAAAACTTTTCTTTAATTGTACGTTTCACTTTAATTTCTAACGAACCGATAATCGACTTACCGACTATGGTTATAGTTGGAGCTTGACGATTTGCTAGTGAAGGAGATTTATTTTCAATACTGCTGATAACACCATAGGTTTGGCAAACTACATTGACATTTTCAGGCACATAAATTTCATCGCTAGCCAGTACACTAAAAATCTCTACAGTGACATTCTGATGATGGAAAATAGCGTCGGTGAAATCTAAAGTAACTGAGCCTATGACGTTTAAAATTTTAATGCGCTTAGGCACGCGCCACTGGCCACTTCGCTCGGCTGAACCTAATATGCTATTTAACGTTAGCACTTCATCGTCAGTTGTTTCAGCATAATTTGGGGTAAACTGCTTTTCCTTCGATGTTTCGTACTTTTGGTCAATATCCATTTCTAAATCAACCACTAGCGCTAACATCTCGCTATGAACCTCAGAGGTCATGAGTTGGTCAAGTCTTCGTTCAAATGCATCTGATGAGATCACACCATGGCTATAGTTAATGATCAATTTGTCAATACATTCTTCTCGTACTTGCTCAATTGGGCGGTCTTCCAATTTTACACTCATGATGTTATCCCCTTTATTCTTTTTTGGTCAATTTGAGTCGACTTAATTTATTGTAAAAGCCTAACTTTGGTTTAGCGAGTAATTACAGCAATATTTTCATTACTTTGTTACTGCGCCTTTTGTCGCTAAAGAAGAGCAAGTTGCAAACCAACTTTAATTTCCTTTAAAAACAAACAGATAAGAAAAACAAAGAAACCAAACGTGTCAAGTGACGTCAAAATGTCGTGTAATCGACCACAATTTAATTAATTTAACAAAACAATTAAGAAATAAAAACGCTCCACCCAAATTAGAAAGTCATTCTAAATTAAACTTAACGCGGAAATTGAAATTTATACCCCATTTGGGAATCGTTTTTCTTGCACAATGTCGCTTGCCCTGATCGCCTGAAACGCTTTACTGTATTCAATAAGGATCCGTAACCCTTCATCTAGGCGGTTTTGAACAAATGCCTTTTCGGCTATATAATTGCCATTTTCGTCTATGACCGTATTTACTCGGTCGATAACCGCACTGACGGGAATGTAGTTTATAAAGCTATTTTTGTAGGTTGAACTGCGCATTTCAGGAATAGGGTAACGCCCACCAGTTCCCGATGAAACACAGACTAAAAACGCCGGCTTATGACGAAATACACCGGAGAATAGGAAAAACAAATTTTTCACTGCAGGAGGTACCATGCCGTGCCATTCTGGGATGACAAAAACAAAGGCATCGGCCTGTGCCAGTTCGTCTTGAAACGCGCTAAGCGATGCTAAATCGGTAGTTTCATCCCACATAGGTAGTTTATTGGCGGCAAGTGAAAATATCGTAGAGTCAACCGTAGAGTCGATGTTAGACATGAGTTGATTGATGTGCGTGGATACATTCAATGAAGCTGATTTGGCGCGCGAACTGCCAGAGATAATAGAGATTTTCAAAGGGCTTATTCCTGTAGATTTGATTCCTTACGATTGTAGCTAAGCATCACGTAGAAACAATCTATTACCCCAAAAAGACAAACACCCGAATGTTATCGGGTGTTTACACTTATGAAATTGCGAGCCCTGTTAAGCTTGCGTCGCTTCCGTTTGGTCTTTTACTAAACCCACGGAGAAAGCGCCAAGTATCATACAAACACCGGCTAGCATTATGATATTAATTGCCTGGTTCGCAAATATACTGCCAAGCACCCAACCTGACACGATACCAGAGACAATTTGCGGTGCCGCGATAGTAAAGTTAAATATGCCCATATAAACACCGGTTTTATCCGCTGGTAATGCCCCAGCCAATATCGCATAAGGCATCGCTAATATTGCAGACCAAGCAATACCAACACCAATCATCGACAGTACAATGCCAATTGCACCTTCAGCGACGGTCACTTGAGTAATTAACAAATCAACCGTAACTAATGTCGTATCTTGGAATAAAAACATGCTCAAATAACCTAAGCCACCAGCTAACAACGATAACGAGTACACAAGTTTTCGACCAAATTTATTTGCCAACTTAGTTAATACAATGGCAAACAATACTGAAAATATCGCTTGTGCTGCGTATAAAATACCAACCCAGTCACCCGCCGCCCCCTTGGCTTGCGAGATTGCGTCCGGAACGGCATGAGTGGCTAAATAAGCTGGGTCAAACCATTCAACACCTACACCCCATACATGTTGAGTTAAGGCCGCTGGAAGATATGTCCACATAATGAAAAGAGCAAACCATGAGAAAAATTGGACTAAAGCCAGTTGTTTCATAATTTCAGGTGATGCTTTTATTAACTGCCAAAGGCCAACAACTTTTTCAACCATTGATTTTTTAGCATCTTGTTCATTTTCAGCTTGGACTTTTTCAATGTCCATACCTTTGTATTTGTAATAATCTTCTGGCGCGTATTCTTTCGTTCTAAATACCGTCCACAAGACCGAACCTAACAAAATCGTGGCGCCAATATAAAATGCCCAAATAACGGAAGGCGCAACTTGCCCTGCTTCTGCGACATTATCTAAACCAACTACGTTTGTTAAAACAAAAGGCAAAATAGAACCAACAACAGCACCAATATTAATAAGAAGCGTTTGAACTGAATAACCTAAGTTGCGTTGTTCAGCAGGCACCATATCCGACACTAATGAGCGAAACGGTTGGAAAGTGACATTAAATGCGGCGTCTTTAATTGCAAAAATTAATAGACCAAAAATCATTGGCGGTAAAAATGCGACCACCATAGATGCATTAGGCAATAACGCCATGGCACCGGCTGCGACAATAGCACCACCTAAAATAAAGGGTAATCGACGGCCAAGGCCATTCCATGTTTTGTCTGATAGCGCGCCAACAATGGGTTGAACTAGCAGGCCCATAATAGGTGCTGCTAACCAAAATAGTGATAAAGATGACAAGTCCGCGCCTAGGTCAGTTAAGATCCGACTTACGTTACCGTTTTGTAACGCAAAACCTATCTGTACACCTAAAAAACCAAAACTCACATTCCAAATTTGCCAAAATGACAACTTAGGTTGATTCATAAATACGTCCCATTGATTGTGGTCAACACGCCACTCTTCTTATTATTCATAGACTACCCTGTAACGATTCTTTATAACAATCATCTACATACGTATTCAGGCAAGAAAGGAGACTAAAACCATCGCAACCCCAATAAGGACGGGATTAAAATGGTTTTAGCTATTAACAAATCACTTAAAGCTTAAACTCAGTGAGGCTAGATTTTTACAACGGGTTTGAATTTCATTTGCTTCGTATTCGACAAATTCAGCTTGCTCTAAATTGATACGTGATGCATCGCTAATATTGACGATATTTCGGCTGATCTCTTGAGAAACAGAACTTTGCTCTTCGGCTGCTGTGGATATTTGCATAGCCAAGTCTGCTATATCAGTGATCGCAGCATAAACGCTGTTCACGATATCTTGAGTTTCTTGAGTTTCGGCGACACAGGCGTCAGCCGAATCTTTACCTTGCTCCATAATTTTGGACCAAGACAATAACGTATTTTGAATTTCGTTAATCGATTTGTGAATTTGTTCAGTCGCACCATGGGTTCGGCTTGACAGCGCTCGAACTTCATCCGCTACAACGGAGAACCCTCTGCCATGCTCTCCGGCTCTAGCAGCTTCTATTGCCGCATTTAGTGCAAGTAAGTTAGTTTGATCCGCAATACCCTGAATTTCCTGCATTATTGAACCAATTTTTTCAGCTTCAGACGCCAATTCATTTGCCGAGTTGGCGCTTTTCTCAACTTCTTTTGCCAACGAGGAAACCTGTGTCATTGTATGAGTCATTGCCGCATTAGCACGTTCACAATCGGCGTGAGCTTCACTTACTTTAGTAGATGTACTCACCGTGTTTTGTGCCACTTCGTCTATCGTTGCAACCATTTCTTCCACTGCGGTAGCAACCTGATGCAATTCATGGGTTTCTTGTTCAACCCCAAGTTTTGCTTTATGTGCCGCACCATTTAACGTACTCGCACCAACGGCCATAATTTGTGAACTGTCGATAACACGCCCCAATATTGTTCGGGTTTTACCTTCAAATAACTTTAGATGAAAATCAGCAATACTATGAATCCCTGTTCCAGAATAAACCCACCGCGAAACACTGTCATTTTCTTGTTTCAATCGTTTGAAAAACGCAGGGGTTGTAAATAATTCAGGGTAATAAAAAATGAAAGGTAAAACAGGGGTAAGCAAAGCAATCCAGTTCAAGCTAAAACTTGCCGCGCCAGCTAACAAAGCCGATAGACCAAAGCCAATATGCCGTAGTTGAATATTCTGCAGCTTAGGTTCAATATTTTTATTTTGATTTATCGCCTGATAAATCTCGGTCGCTTTCTTTTTTCGTTGGGCACTTAAATGTCGACGAACCGACTGAAAACCTACTAATTCACCTTGTTCATAAATAGGAGTTACGTAGGCATCAACCCAATAATAGCGTCCATCTTTACATCTGTTTTTTACTGCACCTCGCCAGTTTTCGCCTTTTTTTAAATGCGACCATAAATCTTCAAAAGCCGCTTTTGGCATGTCTGGGTGTCGAACCAGATTGTGATTTTTGCCGATCATTTCTTCCCTGGTATAACCTGCTACCTGACAAAAGCTATCGTTAGCATAGGTTATAACTCCACGGGTGTCCGTGGTTGAGACAAGTTCTTCATTTACATCAAAATCAACTTCTTCTGCAATTATTGCCTGATCCCGCCTAGCCATTCACTTCTCCTTTTCCTGACTTAAATTACAATCCAACAAATTATAACGTGTCATACATCCTATATAGCAGACGTTTCAAATAAAATAGCAAGATAACGAAAAAATACTTGATCTACATCACTTTTAAACCGCGAGCTGGACAAAAAGCAACCAAACATGCGATCAAGTATTTGTGTTATAGACTTTAGATGTTGAAACCAAAAATTAAAATGCGATTGGCTGACACATCCCCTATAACGGCTACCTCACAGAGATCATTACATTATTTTGAGCCCATTTGGCAATTTTAACAGTTAACCTTGATTTGTCTTGATCCCAGTCATAATCAGCGAAATTAGCGAGAACACCATTTATTTCCACCTGTTTTGGCGTTGTTTGCCAATTATGAATCACCAGCGTAACTTCACGACTCATTGGCGCACCTTTATAGCCTAAACCGTCATTAGATTTTGCTAAAGTAAATGTAAGCGTAGACGCTGAAATTGGCGTTTTATCAAGGTTTTCAATTCTGGCTGAAAATTGCAATAACTCAAATTGCTTTGTCGCGATTGCGTTGGCTGATAAACCATCATCTTCATACATTTTTGCTTGTGATGTGGTAACGGAAGGATGGAAATAGTAATCGAGTTGTAACGCATCACTGCTGTAATCTTTTGTTGTCTGAATTAATTCAACACTAGGGATTATTGAACCTGCTCGAACCAATACAGGAATTGTTGATAACGCTGTTTGATAGTTAATGGTTTGTGCGCCCTTAAACGGCTTATCATTCCAAAAATCAAACCAAATGCCGGGTGGTAAAATGATAGGGATACGGGTCACCCCAGGATCCGTTATCGGTTTAACTAAAAAAGAGTCTCCCCAAAAATATTGGTCTTTTATCTTCAATAAATCAAAATTTTGCTCATCACCAAAAAACATCGGCCGCATCAGTGGCATGCCCGTTGTCGTATTTTCATAGGCCAATGTGTAATTGTAAGGCAATAATTTATATCGAAGATTAATCGATTCTCTAATTATATTAACGGTTTGTTCATCATGAAAAATAGGCTCAGGTGCAATATTGTCCTGAGCATGGGGCCGATATATTGGTTGAAATACACCGTATTGTAACCACCGAATATACATCTCTTTATCAAAAGTGTCGCCACCGGCAAAACCACCTAAATCTGAGTGAGTGTAGGCCATGCCCAACAAACTCATTTGTAATGTCAGCTCAATTTGCGGCTTTAAGCCATCCCATGACCGGCTTACGTCGCCAGTCCAGGGGATCATGCCAAACCGCTGTGAACCGGCAAAGCCTGAACGCATAATCATAAATGGGCGACCATTATCATCATATTCAGTAAGTGCTGTAGTCACTAAATCTGCCCATTGATGACCATAAACATTATGTATCTCGTTGGCAGTAACCTGCATATTCTGAGCGTTGGAGAGTGTATGTAACATGTCTTTAGGGTGCACTTCTGGTTCGCCTAAATCTCCCCATACACCAGTAACACCTTGGGCCGCTAAACGTTTATATACGTTTCCAAACCACACTTGTGCATCGGCTTTAAAGACATCTATGAGTCCAGTATTTCCGAAGAAAAAATCAAACGTCTTCGTCTGCTTTCCACCTAAATCTGTAGCTAATGCCCTATTTTCGTTTGCCTCAGTCCACTTTTTTGAACTTGTTAGAATAAATGGCTCGGTGATCAGAACAGTGTTGACACCATTTTGTTTTAATGTCGAAATCATCGATTCCGGGGCAGGAAAGGTTTTATCATCCCAATCCAAGTTCCCCATGTGACCTTTGATCTCCGCACCAAACCAATATAGATCTAAAATAATTGAATCAACTGGTACCCGCTTTTCTCGAAACAACGCTATCGTTTCCAATACTTCATTTTGGTTTCGATATCCAAATCGCGATGCGTGATTACCAAATGCCCAACGGGGCGGTAAAGGTTGCTTGCCCGTCACTCCAACATAATGCTGTAATAGATTTGGATAAGTAGTGCCCCCAATGACGACATACGCTTTGCGTCCGCCTGTTGCTTCAAACTGCAAAACATTGGATTGGGAATGACCTAAGTCCATCCAACCATTCGCGGTATTGTCAAATAACAAAGTGTACTTGCGCGACGACACCACGGCAGGAATAGAGAAGTTCATTTGTTTAGATTCAGTGCCATAGCCATAATGAGCTCGGTTGTACAGAGGTAAGCGATGTCCCCGGCGATTCATCCCAAGTACACGTTCACCGCCTCCCATAAGTAACTCCCCAGGTTGCAATCGAAACCGAAACCCGAGTTTACCAGGCTCATTAAAAAAGCCAGTTTCCTCTGCGAATAAAAAGTTATTTTTGTATTCAAATCTAATCCCAAATGGCACTTTTTGGACGACAGCTCGCATATGTGCAGTCGTGAATAACAATTGGCCGGGTTTTTCTACAACAGAAACATCAGAAGCTAAGTTTGGGTTTTGTTTAAGGGCATCATAATCGATAGCAAACGACGGAATTTGTTTTTCGTCGGCGTCATATAACACCTCTATTGCATCTTGAGTCAGCGCCGTCAACGTCACTTGACTGACCTTTGTTTTCAGCTCCAAAGATTGACCATGTAACCGCCAAGACACTAACTCGTTTCCGACCACCTCGGTAGAAAATATAACGATAAATAACCAAAATATGTTGGATCTCATTAGGTAAAACCTTTATTAACTTTGTTGATTTAAATACTATTTGCTACATTCCAATTTACGTTTAGACCTGTTTTTAATGTTTGCTTATTATTGACATTAGTCCGTGTAGATGAAAATTGTAAGTTGTGCCCGGTGATGACTTCACCGTAAAATCGGTATTAAACAGCATTCCTCACCCCCTTAAACCCTGTTCGTAACCAGGTCTAACGACTCGTCCTAAATCGATGAAAAACGGAGAATAAACAGGCATATAACAAACATTTCGCAATTATTTTTAGACATTGGTAAAACGAAAACAGTCGCAAACTAGTAGGCTATCGGGAATGGAGGGAAATGTATTTAAGCTACATACGTATTCAGATATTCATGGTTTTATCTAGAATTTAGAGCGTCGCGATTTACTCGTTGCTAAACAATAATCCATTCCGACTTTACATAGGTCACGCTTTGAGTTTTGTTCAAAATGTAGGAATTAATATTTGGCAAACATATTGGCATTGGAATAGCGATTTAATTACAGAGGCTGTTTAATTATCGCGGTTATAAATTTGATATTTCTACACAGCACACATTCTATAAAACTTGCGCTGTGTATAAGAGAATTCATTGCTCAATAGGCATGACATTATTCTTGTTGAACGATATCTTCGAACTTTAGCTCGGTAAGTTTAGTGATAATTTTAACAACATAAACCAACAAGCCGATTAACATGAGTAATGAAGGTATCGCAATCACGGGATAACTTAACATGGTCATTTTACCAAGCTCTTCGTTAAATGCCACGGTACCAGCTGGGCTAGTAACTATCATACGAGCCAATACGTAGTTGGCAGTTGCAGAGAAAACAAATGTGCCAGCTAGCCACAAATTTGCACGATTAATCTCAGCTTTAAAAACGTCTACCTTGTTATTTTTTGCCAACGTATCGTAAATTTTCTCTAAGTCAAAAATGGCAGGATTTAATATCAATTTTGCTATCAATGGCTTATGTCCAAAGCTCGACATTAAAACAACAAAACCAATAACCGCAGGAATAGCGGCTTCTTTTATGGCTAACCACTGCGGATCAAGTTCAAACAATCCAATGCCGCCGGTTAATAATGTGCTTAAAAAACCAAGCAGAGAAAAGAAATTTAAGCTGCGACTTTTTACAAAATCCCAAATGCCATAAAGCAATGGGAACGCCAAAGCAATTATTAACGCGTTTACAGTACCTAGATATTCGTCCGAGGATAGTTTCATTAAAATGAGCGAGGGAACAACAATATTAAATACAAGTTCCAATAATGTATTACTGGCTTGAGGCTTTTGTGGTTGGTTTTGAGTCATGCTCTTAATTACGAAAATAATAAGTGTGAGGCAGTGTAACAAGTCGAACTATTTACGCCAACATCAATATAAAAAAAGACAGTGAAAGGTTACCCAATCACTGTCAAAGGTTTGTAACAACACACAATTATCATATCAATCCCGCTATAAAGGTAACCGTATTTCCCATAGCAGTATTAATAAGATCCGTTAAGGTAGCCAGGCTTTTTTTCTTATTATTGTTTCAAGCCATAACAACCGCTTGTACCACTTTCCTAACAGTGCAAACAAAACTGTTGGGTGGAGCAATACTCTATTCATTTAATTACCCTGCAGTATTTTGAAATGTTCCTGCATCCAAAATTTGCTTTCTGGTTTTAAATTTACAAATAAAATTCCAATTCCAACTCGCATCGTATTTATGGCACAAGCCCCAGGTTAGCCCAGGTAATGTTTCAGTCTGTTCGCCACTACGGTACAACCCCAAAGCCTCTGGAGCCCCTTTAATATGGGCTTTAATGTCAAAATTAATACCGTCTTCGGCAAATTGAATCGTGTTTTTCTCTGGACCGTCAGTAGTTAATAAACTCGCAATACCGCCGTTTTGTTGCCAAACTACTACTTCATGACCGCTGTTGGATATTGGGTTGTATTCTGACTTAACATAAGGACCCAAAATGTTGTCTGCGATAGCAACACCATGCTTAATTTCGCGGCCACCAAAGTTCATTTCTTCGCCCATAGTTTCACCTTTGTAATAAAGATAAAACTTACCATTAAACGCCAATAAACATGGATCATGTACTTTGTGACTGTCAAAGCTACCTTTTGATTTAACTTCAAAACGGCTATCAACGTCACCTAGCCACTCTCCGTCTTGCGAGGGCGATAAAATAGGTGCATCTGATTTAGTCCAAGGGCCATAAGGAGAGTCGGCATATGCCATGGCAACTTGCTCTATTTGACGGTTGGTATAAGGAAATTGTACTGACTGATAAACCAAATAAAACTTGTCTTCAAAGTGCAATACTTCTGGCGTAAACACAGCTCTATCGTCATAACGACCTGGTTCGCCACGCGTAATAGCAACAGACTGCTCATGCCATTCAATTGTGTCAGTTGATGTTGCATGCCAAACTTCAGTTAAATCCCATGGGAACACTTTATCGTCTGGGTTGTCACTACCAAAACCGACAGTTTCACCGGTGCCTTTGGTATACCAGCAATGGTATTCATCACCCACTTTTATTACCGACGTTGGGTCACGACGAATAACGCCTTCTTCAAATGCAAAGTCACCTTTTAGCGGCTCAACATCAAATTCAGTCATCCAATCTGACGGCTTTTGGTCATAACCACGTTCTATTGCTCGTTTGCTTGCCAAGCTGAGTTTTTTAGCTTTGTCTGTCATAATTTTTCCAGTCTTAATTTATCGGACTAATTTACTGATGCAATCTTTCAAAAGTGCCGCAGATAGTATGGCCCCTTTGTGCTGCACAACAATTTTCGCCACATCAGCGGCGTTATGAATCGCGTCTTTAACATTTACTCCAGAGAGTCTAGAGGCCAAATAAACGCCCGCAAATGAGTCTCCGGCTGCTGTTGTATCAATTTGCTTTGGTGCAGGGGAAAATGGCACACATACCTCTTCACCTTCATAATAACCGTAGGTGCCCAACTTACCTGCTTTGACAATTACTTCATTGACTCCATTTGCAAAGCAAAAGTTGACGACCTCTTCTTTATTCCTATGTCGGAATAAAAGTTCATGTTCATCTAACCCAGGCAAGGCAATAGTGGCGACCTGATAGGCTTTGGTAAACCACTTAACCGCATCATCAACATGTTTAAACATGCTAGGGCGATAGTTGGGATCAAATGCGATCACTTTGCCTTCAGATTTCAATTTAGATAGCAGTGACAATAACTTAGCTTTATCAATTTCGTTCAAAATACCCAAGCTGATACCACTAAAAAAGATCAAATCAGCGTCTTTGCATAATTCATAAAGTGCTGTCTCTGAGCGTAATCGCATCATCTTTGTTGCGGCTGAATCTTTTCGCCAATAACTAAAACTGCGCTCGCCTTCAGCATCTACAGCAATCGAATAAATACCGATGGTATGGTCTGCACTGCGTTGCACCGTTTCAATATTAATGCCTTCGTTAACCCATCGACTTACCATAGCCGAACTGACATTGTCTTGACCGACCGCGGAAAAAAATTGAGCATCATGCTCAGGAAAACTGCGCTTGGCATAAACTAAGGCGTTATAAGTATCGCCAGCATAGGACCTTTGAAGCAAATCATCACTTTGCTCAACTAACTCCATCATGCATTCGCCGATGGCCATTAATGTACGGCTCATAATATATTTCTCATTTTCACCACAAGGGTTTATCTAAATTTCATTTCAGAAGTTATCACCCAAACTAAACCGTTACTTCTAGCGAGCTTCCAGTTAATCGTCTGCATCCACGGATAATCCTGTTTGCAAACACGTAGAGATCAGGCAAAGATGTTCACCCCATTAAATAGACCTAAATAGTCGTAACCGGAACAAAGGCTTAAGCCCACTTCAGGCCTCAGTTTTACATTTATTATCTGCAATACTGTTTCACACAATAATTTGATAGTAACGTAATAACACGCTTTTGTTAACAATTAAATATGCACAAAGTAGTGTTTGGGTAATATGCCCAGAGGTTAAACGTATTCATTTTTGATTAGAATAGTTGACTTTTGTTACTGTTAGCGATTACATGACTGCCGTATTTTGGTAAAACAGACTGTTTTATACGTACAGTTACATAAGATTACGTTTTAAACGTTGAACTTATGATTTAATACATAGTCTGTAAAACAATAAAATTACATTCATTTTGAATCGCTTCAAAAAGTCGCGCATTAAAATTGAAAAATTTTCCTTTGAATTAGTTGAGAACCCGTCATGTTTAACCTACGCAGTACCCTTCTACTTTGTATGTCGTTATCTTTATTTGCCTGTTCGTCAGATGACGATGACAATTCAGAACCAGATATTCTTTCGACCACCGATACCTCAGCCACACTCGATTTGTCTCGTGGCGGTTATGCTTGTTATGACGTAACGACGACTAAAGGTGATTTTACCGTAGCTTTGGATGAAACATATGCCCCATTGCACGCCGCAAATTTTAAACAATATGTAGACAGTCAGTTTTATAATGGCGTGATCTTCCATAATGTTTTGTCCAACTCATTGGTCCAAACCGGCATCATGGGTGAAGATTTAGTCGCAAAAACGACGTTAGATCCAGTTGTGTCTGAAGCAAGAAATGGTTTATTAAATTACCGCGGTCGTTTAGTGGCAACGCGTGGTTTTGACCAACCTGATTCAGCAACCTCCAGTTTTTTAATTAACATTTACAACAATCCTTCATTTGGCTATGGCCAAACCTCGGATGGTCATGGACTAACCGTATTCGGTGGCGTCGTCGCTGGAATGGACGTTGTTGATGCCATTTCAGATGTGCCTGTTACCGCAACAGACGATGTTGGATATAAACCTGATGAAAATGTTTTGATAAGTAATGTTGTAGCGACAGCCTGCCCTGCGGTTTCAGAACCAATTGAACCTAAAGTTATTATCTTACCTTACCCTGTTAATGACAGTGACGATACTGCTGCCATTGACTTAACTCGCGGCGATTATTCTTGTTTTAACATGGTAACAAGCCAAGGTAATATTGAATTGGCTATTGATACGTTATATGCACCGGCAACAAGTGAAAACTTTATTCAGTATGTAACAGACGGTTTTTATGATGGTCTAATTTTCCACCGAGTAATTCCTAACTTTATGATACAAGGTGGTGGATTAACACCAGAACTTGAAACCAAAACGACCCGAGCAGCTATTGCAACTGAATCAATGAACGGACTTAAAAACTATCGAGGCCGAATTGCTATGGCTCGTACTTCAGCGCCAAATTCAGCAACCAGTCAGTTTTTCATTAACGTAGTTGATAATGATTCGTTAAATCAAGAGTCTGCAAGCGATGGCGTTGGTTATACTGTATTCGGTGGTGTCATTGGTGGTATGGATGTTGTTGATACTATCGTTAATGTTGATACCTCAACTCAAAGCGGTCGTGCCGACGTGCCTGACGTTGCAATTACTATCGACTCAGTAACAGCAATGGACTGTCCTTTGCCTTAATCAAGCATAACTAATACATTAATAACTAGTACACTAAAAGCCAACAAATCTGTTGGCTTTTTTTATGTTATTTTTTCACAAACACAGCTTATAAATAGTAAAAAATACTTACTAAAACGTCTCAAAAAAACAATATTGGATGTGACGTCAACTATCTAAAGCCTATCTATAACGCCGAGTAATTTACAACAACCCTTTTAATTATTAGCAAGTTAAGGGAATTAAATTTGACACACGCTATAATGGACACAGAGCTGACTAAAAATAATTCAAAAAAACATTTTGTTAACAATTTTCAATCTACATTTTATCCTATATACTCATCCTAGCTCCAACATAACCATCAGGGGAACAAAATGAGAATAATAACACTGGCAGCCCTATCAACAGTGATGCTGCTCAGCGGATGCAGCAATAAACAAAACCAATCAACTAATACCGACTCGTCGTATTTAACCCAGCTTGTCGATATTCAGTCAGACAAGACACTTCCAAAAGAAGTGAAGCTCAATGCCGCTGATGCTTATGTATCAGATGACGGCGCTATCGTTGTTAACTTTCATTCTGGTAAGCATAGCTATTCATCTATTGTATTTGAATCTGAGCAGGGTTGGGACTGGAGCGATTTTAAAGACTTTAATCTTGCATTCGACATTGCCAATAGCGGTCAGCATTCAACCCAAATATATTTAGACATTACCGATGGCAACGGAGATAACTACACTCGAAGTGTCAGCATTCCCATTGGCCCTACAAAAACCTATTATGCCAAAATGGCTGGTCATGACCTGGCAACGCCAGATGGTGATGAAAAAGTAGAACTTAACTTTACCTCTGGTCTACGTTCTAACCCTGATACTTGGGCTTCAAATGAAACTCAATTCATTTCACTTTGGGGTAAAAAGAACTTAGATACATCGAAAATCAAACGAATTAGCCTAAGCGTACAAAGTGCCCTTTTTGATAAGACGATCACCATCAGTAATATCGGCCTAAGAACAAACCCTAAATTTGATGAGCAGTTCTTGACGGGTATAGTCGATCAATTTGGCCAAAACGCTAAAGTTGAATTTGCTGGAAAAATCCATGATATCGACGAATTAAAAGCCGCTCGTGATCAGGAAATGAGTGAATTAAGAAATAATTATGACCCAGCCACACGATCGAAATTTGGAGGCTGGAAAAACGGCCCTCGTCAAGCAGCCACAGGTTATTTTAGAACCCAAAAAATTGGCGACAAATGGTCTCTGGTTGACCCAGAAGGTTACCCATACTTTGCTACAGGTTTAGACATTATTCGCCTTTCCAATACGTCGACAATGACAGGATATGACTTCGACCAATCTAAAATCGTCCAAAGAAAAGCAGGTGATCTCACCCCTGAAGACTCACAAAAGTTAAACCGCGTTGGTGCTGAAGCTATTCCAACACGCAAAGTCGCGTCAGACGTACGTAAACAAATGTTTAATTGGTTACCAAGTTACGACGAACCTCTCGGCAAACATTACGGCTACCGCCGTTCAGCACACTCAGGTCCCCTTAAACATGGTGAAACTTTCAGTTTCTATTCGGCCAACTTAGAGCGGAAATATTCAGATATAAACCCTGACTTCATGCAAGTTTGGCAGGATGTGACTATTCGAAGAATGCAAACTTGGGGCTTTACGTCATTCGGCAACTGGACTGATCCAATGTTTTATCAGAACAATCGTGTTCCTTATTTTGCGAACGGTTGGATCATAGGTAACTACAAAACCGTATCTAGCGGCAACGACTTTTGGGCGCCACTGCCGGATGTATTCGATCCGTTGTTTGAAGAACGCGCCAATATCACCCTAGCAAAAGTGGCGGAAGAAGTACGCAACAACCCTTGGTGTGTTGGTGTGTTTATCGATAACGAAATGAGCTTAGGCCGTCCTGATAGTCTTGCATCACAGTATGGTATTGCTTTACATACGTTACAGCGCGACGGCAATGACGTGCCAACCAAAGCAGAATTCACTCGTTTAATGAAGCAAAAATACGGAACGATTGAAAAACTAAATACCAGCTGGGGAACAGACGTCGCAAGCTGGAAAAGCTTTAACAAAGGGATTAAAGGCGATATTACAATACCGAATCAAGTCGCTGACTTTTCAATTATGCTTCATGCATATGCAAATCAGTATTTCTCTGTTGTGAGTAAAGCCAAAGACAAACATATGCCAAATCACCTTTATATGGGTGCTCGCTTCCCTGATTGGGGTATGCCAAAAGAAGCTGTCATGGCGTCTGCAAAACATGTCGATGTTATAAGCTTTAACGTTTACAAAGAAGGTCTTACTAAGAGTAAATGGAAGTTCTTAGAAAAACTTGATATGCCTGCGATTGTTGGAGAGTGGCACAATGGCGCATCTGACTCGGGCTTGTTCCATCCCGGCCTCATTCACGCATCAAGTCAAGAAGACCGCGGCGTAATGTATAAAGACTATATGCACTCAGTTATCGACCATCCAAACTTTATTGGTGCTCACTGGTTCCAATATATGGACTCACCAATTACAGGTCGTGCTTATGATGGTGAAAACTACAATGTTGGTTTTATCAATGTTGCAGATACACCTTACAAACCGATTGTAAAAGCGGCGACAGAAATTAACGAAATAATGTACGAAAGGCGCTTCAACCAGTAATTATTGTTAACAATAACGTCCTAAATATCAGAAATGGCATTAATTATATAAAAAATACTTAATCTAATTATAATTAATGCCTTAATATAAGGCGATAAAAGTTAATATACGTCATTATTTTGTAAACAATAAAATAGCGACAATTGTTATTTGTGGATGAAAACTCTACAATGTCGGAACTATTTGAATTAAGGGGTTAATATGGCTGGAGTAAGAGCGCCAAAAATTTTATCTGTGAAAGATCAGATTGCTGAACAAATTCGTTCAGACATCATCGCAGGTGATTTGGCTCCCAATACTAAATTGAACGAAAAAGAATTGGCTGAACGTTTTGGATTATCACGCGGACCCATTCGTGACGTGATATTGCAGCTTACAAAAGAAGGCTTGCTCATATCTAAAAATAACTGCGGCGCTTCGGTCAATAGCATACTTGATCCAAAACTACAGAAGCTAATGATTAAATTGCGTCGAGAAATCGAAGTTTTTGCCATTGAGCAACTGAAAGATAAGTTAACTGCAAATGACGTTGCTGATCTAGAATCCATATTAGATGAATTGCAAGAAGCCTTTGAGCGCAATGATTATACTGAAGTCACAAAAATTGATATTTCATTCCACAACTACTTAATACATAAAGCCGGTGGCGACGAACTCGTTAACATCTGGTATCCATACGTAATGCGTATGCGCCTAAACTATAAACGTATTACCACCGGTGAAGAGTGCGTAAATGAGCACCGCGTTATCTTGGATGCGTTGAAAGACGGTGATATCAGCGCGGCAACAAAAGCGATTAAAGCTAATATAAAATAATTTTTAGCTAAAAAAACCTTATCTCATTAAGGTTTTTTTATACGCGGTTGCATTTTGTAAACAATCAACATTATACAAGTTGTTAAGTCTGCAAATTAGATCCTAGAGAAGTATAAATAAGGCAGTAAAATGAATAATTTAAATAAAGAAATATGGCATTGTCTTTTGCCATTAATCTTTACTTGCTCGATATTATCAGGTTGCGGTTCGAGTTCGGAATCGACACCAGACCCTGACCCGATAGCGCAAGTTGACACAACACCTGATGCATTTGTATTCCCAGCGGTTGTTGCCGCAGAACCGGCAACAACCGTATCAAGTAGTGTAGTAACGGTCACCGGATTAACAGCGTCGGCAGCTATTTCTATAACAGGCGGTGAATATGCTATCAGTGGTGGGGCATTAACTTCCACCGCGGGTGAAATTTCTAATGGTCAAACCGTCAACATTCAATTAACAAGCTCAGAGTTATTTGCAACAACGTCAAGCGCAACATTAACAATTGGCGGTGTCTCTGCAACCTTCCAAGTTACTACAAAAGCCGCACCAGCCAGTAATGTGCAAGTCGACATTAACTTTGATACAAAGCATGTTGTAGGTGGCATTGACACATTTGATCGTAAAAAATTCATTACTATTCATGCTGACGTTACTGAAAATGACTGGAATGGCGGCGATGTTCATAGCCGCAATGCACCGAACGCTGATGCTGATGTAATGACAAACTTTTTGGAAGGATATGACGTTTATTTAGGTCGTAATACCGGCGCGATTGGGTGGCAATTAAGCCGCCTAAAAGAAGATGCATCCCGTCCGGGTTTTGTTGACGAAGCGCAGGCAACCACATTTGGTAACGATGCAAAATGGAGTTATTCAAACTCATCAACACAAAAGTCCAAAAACATACGAGCTCATGAACACCGTGCAACAGATATGATAATTGGTGCGCAACAACATCCATACTGGCCAGAAGGAACATTGACTGGACAAGGTTGGGCATTTTCACAAACTGACTCTGCGGACGAACCCCTCGGCACGGCAACAGGTCATTATATGGGGCAGTTTCTAGCTAAGTATTTTGATCAAAATCCTAACGATGCGCGTTTCGGCCAAATTAAACCCAAATTTGTCGAGGTTATGAACGAACCTTTATATGACCTTACCACAGTGCGTTCAGGCTCAGATCTAGTACCACCAGCCGACATTTTTAAATTTCATAATACGGTTGCCAATGAAATTAGAAAAACCAACAGTGATGTTCTTATCGGTGGCTACACCGTCGCGTTCCCTGATTTTGATAAAGACAATTTTTCGCGCTGGGAACAAAGAGACAAGCAGTTTATCGATATTGCAGGCGACAATATGGATTTTTATTCCATCCATTTATATGACTTCCCAGCCCATCAAAATCGTGAAAAATATCGCAAAGGCAGCAACTTAGAAGCGACATTCGATTTGATGGAACAATATACTCAAATGACACTAGGCGAAGTAAAGCCATTTATCGTTTCAGAATATGGTGCGGCTATTCACAGCATGTTTAACCAAGGTTGGAGTCCTCACCGTAATACCTTGCAATTACGCGCTATCAATTCCATGTTAATGGCATTTTTGGAACGTCCAAACCTCATCCTTAAAACCATCCCATTTAATGTGGTAAAAGCGGAATGGGGACGAACAACAGTTCCATACGGTCCGCGATTAATGGTTCAAAAGTTTGAACGTGAAGGCGCAGGGGCCGGTGACGAATGGGTATATTCCGATCTTGTTATGTTTTATCAACTTTGGTCAGATGTTAAAGGGACTCGGATAGACACTCACTCAAGCGACCCAGACGTTCTAGTCGATAGTTATGTTGATGACAATACCAGTTATGTGATCTTAAATAGTCTTGAGTTTGACGATGTTGAAATTGATCTAAACACATTTGGTTTAGCGTCAAACAATGTTACAGCTGTTGAAATTAAACATTTAAAAACAACCGATGCTGCCGATGTAGCCTCTGTTTTAGAAACCACTACATTAAATGAACTTCCGCAAAGTGTGGTTCTTGGCAGCGAAGCGACCATGATAATAAAGACAACATGGTCAGACGTTATCGCTCAAACAGAATGTAATAATGAAGCCAAATATTACGGTGATAAGGTCACCGTTGAAATCGAGAAAAATACGCCTATCACGTCAACCATTAACGATGTCGTTTTAGGTGAACAAGGCGAAGCGATATTACGAATTGGGCTTGCTCGAGATCACGGCAAGTCGTTATCACCTGTGGTAACCATTAATGGCACTACTGTTACGGTACCAAACGACTTTAGAGGATACGACCAAAAAAATGGGCGTAACCTAAGTGGTCGAGATAACTTTTACGGTGTAATTGAAATACCCGTACCATATAGTTTACTCTCAGAAAACAATGAGATAAGTGTCAATTTTACCGATGATGGTGGCAGAATGGCTTCCACAACGTTGATGGTATTTACGACCACTAAGGCACTGCCACGCAGTAATTAACTTTTTAATACAAACAAAACTCGTTCACTACCTCGCAGTGTGGACGAGCCCTTGTCTTCTAAGCCACCTGACGAACCCTCTCCCACCATTTCTAAAATAAAGCACCAACATATTAAATAATCTTACGGAGCCGGTAAGAGGTGTTACACTTCGCTTAATAGCCCAACTTCATGGCCTACTATGAAAGATTGTAACCAGTGTGGTAAATGTTGTATCAAATACGGTGATGGTGCGTTATCGGCCACTCAGGACGAAATCGATTTGTGGGAGATATTTAATCCCGAAATTTTTGAATTTGTGAAAAACGACGATATTTGGTTCGATCCCATTTCAGGCCAAAAACTCACCCGATGCCCATTCCTTGAAGTCGAAAGTAATGCCGACTTAAAAGCGCAACCGCCAACTCAAACAAAGTATACCTGCAGTATTTATCAGAATAGACCGGAAGATTGTCGCCATTATCCTAGTCTAATTGCTGAAATGATCAGAGATGAATGCGAGATGATTGAAATAACAGACTTGGACAAACCTATACGGGCCCAACAAAAACTCGATATTTTAATGCAAGATAGTCGTCCACCCTCTGGGACACAACGCTAGCCTAAAATTAACGCCCATCTAAAAATATACAGCCCGTAGGTAAAGATACCCCTGCGTGTTTTAGACATATGAATACAGAATTAAATTAAAGACACCATCTTTTGAATGTCGTGTGAAGTTCGTTTGATCCTTTGTTTGAACTAAAGGTCAGTATAACAAAATTAATGAACGCTGATTAAAAAGTGCCTATCTGACTTGTTTGTTTTGAAAACTGCAGTTTTTAAAATAACAATTTAAGACAATAAAAAAGGAGGCTATTAGGCCTCCTTATATTCATTGCGTCATCATTATTTTATATTTGACGCCTATGCTCTGCTTATGTACTACGACTAAAGAGGAACAACTTTATTAGCACAAGGGCCTTTTTGACCTTGGCCAACTTCAAATTCAACCGCTTGTCCGTCATTTAGTGTTGCGTAACCGCCACCACTTTGGATTTCTGAATGATGAACAAAAAGATCTTTACTACCGTCTTCTGGTGTAATAAATCCGAAACCTTTATCTGCATTGAACCACTTAACTGTACCTTTACTCATATTCTTCTCTTTAGTTTGATTGTCTTAATTTTCGCAATGTTTTGCGATTACATTATAACTGCCAAACGCCAAAGACACGAATAATAAAACCTATGTATTTAACGTCTGGTTGTTGAACGACTGATTTTTTTGTCATAATTTTCATAAGTCACTGAAAAATATAAATAAAAAATAAACCGGAATTAAAATAAAATATAGCAACATTAGAGCTCTTTATCAACAACTTTGCACTAATTGTTCGAATTACAAACAATCTTGGCAATTTATCTTCGACTTATTTTTCGCATCCAAGGCTGTTTGCACCATTAATTTGGGTAACCCAAGTAAATGCGTTGTCTAATAGTTGGCTGTAAATCTTGTCATCATAGACTCGATCGTGATGGCCAAGTGCCGAATAAACCGCCCTGCCCTTACCTATACACTTGCTCCAAATAATAGGATGCTGTTCTGGTTTACTCCCCATCCGCAGGTCACCTTTGGCTGGAAATTCATCAATATTGAGAACCGCAACATACGTCGACTCATCTACGCCCGCAAGTGGCGTCAAACCATAACTTTGTGGAACACCGTCGAATGAATACCATTCATCAAAAGCCATCCATGAGGCCGGAATACCTTTCATTACTGGGTGTTCGGCTGCCAAATTAACGACTTTAGCTTCCTGTAAATGAGGGTTGTTTGGGTGACCAATAAATTTAGGGCCAATTAACGTCGATTGATACCACTGCCAATCTTTCTGGGAGTGGTCACCCGAACCATGCAAACCAATCCATGCGCCCCCATTAGTTAACCAACGTTCAAATGATTGCTCTTGTTCTTTTGACAAAACATCGCCTGTCGCATTGTTAAAAACAACAACGTCGAACTTTTTTAAGTCTAGGTCGTTAAATATAGCGCCATTTGTCGTTGTGAAAATACCGTAGTTAAACTTTTGAGCAAGCCTGACAAAATGCAGATCCGCAGCAGCGATACCCTCGTTATGACGCCACTCATTGGTTTTAGAAAAAACCAAAACAGTAGGACTTTTGGTCCATTTACTTACTTTAGGTGGCGTATTGTCGTGAAGATGGTTTTCAACCACTTTGGTCTTCGTTGTCTCTAATTGAGTCGTTTTTTCTGAGCAGGCAACTACGCCAAAAACAACCGTAACTAAAGCGAGTAAACTTAATAAATTACCCTTTAATAAACGAGTTACTAACGGCTTAACCAATAAACGCATATTTTTCATTATCTACCCTGTCAAAATCTGTGTTGATTTAATAATAAAGACAGTCAACGCGCAAACAATAAACATTTCAATAGGTAGGTCTAAAAACAACATAGAGATAATAAAATTCGCAATTAAAATAAACGCACAGAGCATTTGTGGTTAAATTTCGTTTGCATCTCTATGCTTGCGAGTTACCGACGGTAATTCATCGAAGAGCAATTTATATTGTTTACTGAAATAGCTATGATCGCTAAAGCCTGAATTAAACCCAACGTCGGCGATAGGCGTTACAGTTTCTATTAACTGTTTGCGGGCATATTCGAGTCGGATCTGGGTGATAAATTGTTTTGGGGTTTTCTGTAAAAACTTTTTAAAACGACGTTCCAACGCACTAATAGATATATGTGCAGTATCTGCTAACTCTTGTATACAAATGTCCCGCGCGAAATTTTCTTTAATAAATTCTAAAGGCTTACGTATTGAGTGTAACTCAGGATAGGGCTCAACCTTATCGTGCAATATTCGAGTAATACCATATGAACCAATGATAACGTGTTGCTTATTATACAAAGGACGCTTGGAGGTGGAATACCAAGCAATATTGCCTCTTACATCCATATTCAGTTCTAACCTATTTGTCACCACGTCACCAAGAACAATTTTTTTATCATCAGTGACAAATTGTTTCGCCAGATGCCTAGGCGCAAAATCATAGTCTGTCTTATCTATTATTTGAGCGAGTGACTTTGCTCCCACATGTTCGATAAAACGCAAATTACCGTATTTAACTTGGCCTTCAAAATTCTTTACCCAAAACAAGGTATTTGGCAATAAGTCAAACATCTCAAGCAACTGAGTTATATTTGCTTCCTGTAGAAATGGGTCATTATTAAGTCGTTCAATCGTTGACATAATTTAAAGTTCTTTTTTATTATTTTAGTTTATGCGCACTTATGCTGGCTACCTTAGAGCAGTCTTCAGCAAATTACCATTAACCCATTAGTTGTTTTGTGATTGCTGCGGCTGTCGCCATTAGTTTTGCTTTTAAACTTTGAAAATCTGCAGCATGACAATCTAAAGGCTCGAGTGAAGAAACTGCTAACGACGCAATTATTTTCCCTTCAGCTTCGCCGATTAGAGTGGCCAATTCAAATACTCCCGGAGTAATCGTACTATTACCAACAAAATGCTTTTGCTTGCTGTAAGTCGCTAATTTAGTTTCAAATTCTGCCTTTTCATTAGACGAAGAATTAACAAAGTCATTGTCTCTTTGTAAAATCATGGCCTTCACTTGTTCATTGCTATTCGCCAATAATACCTGTCCTGAAATGCTTTTAACCGGATGAAACAAAGCACCCTCGCTAATATTCAACGAGACAGGCGAATGACTCCGAGCATGGACGAGAACCATAACCTGACTTTGATATAGGACACTTAAATGGCAGGACATTCCAATATCAACGGCTAGGTCTTCCATATGAGGCAGAGCAACCTGGCGTATTTCGTCTATTGGTGAAATGGATCGCGACAAATTGTAAAGTTTTAGCGACACGGAATACTTACCAGATGACTCATCACGCGTTAAATATCCACGATGTTCTAAGCCAATTAAAACTCGATAGATTTCGTTGGCACTTCGCCCCAGCTGATGGGCAATCTCAGTTTGTGACTTGGGCGTAATTTGCGAGGCCAAAAATTCAAGCACATCAAGCGCCTTATCTAATGCAGGCACTGCATATTTGTTTTCATTTTTTTCTATCACGGAATTACCTTGTCTACTCTTCAATGCATAAACTTAAGCTGATGAAATTTATATTAAAAGCCAATATAAAATTTAACCCTTTAATTTGATGCCCAGTATTTTCTCACAACATAAAGTCGCACCATACCATTAAATCTTAATGCCCAACATGGATATTCATATAAAAATAACAACTTTGTATATAAATAACACTTGCACTTATCGAAAACCCAAGGCAGTATTGTTAACAATTAAACTTTACTAGGATCATATTATGTCATTAACATCTGCACAGTTGATTTTAACCGACCAACAAGTCACCGATTTTCACCGTGATGGCTATGTCATCGCTCGTGGTTTTTACAATAAAGAAGAAATTGCCCGTTTGCAGGACACCGCATTTAATGACAAAAATTTATATGCCAACGCCTGGGACAAAAAAGACGCCTCGGGCACAGTAAGTAAAGTGAGTTTATGGCAAGAACTTGGCGATGATTTTTACAGCATGTTTTCAAGAGGCCGCCGCTTGGTCGACTCTGTGGAGAAAATATTAGGCGAACCTGTATTTCACACTACTTCAAAAATCATGATGAAAGAACCCTATGTCGGAGGCGCGTGGGAGTGGCACCAAGACTATGGTTACTGGGCTAATGACAATTATCATTTATACCCGCGCCTTGTCAGTTGCATGATTGCAATAAACAAAGCGACAGTGGAAAACGGTTGTTTAGAAGTACTTAAAGGCTCGCATCATATTGGCCGAATCAATCATCTAAAAACAGGTGACCAAAAAGGCGCTGATATGGTATTTGTTGATGAAGCATTAAAACATCACGAGCTAATTAAAGTGGAGCTAGAGCCTGGAGACACGCTGTTTTTTCACTGCAATTTATTGCATAAGTCTAATCAAAATCGCTCGGCCGATCCGCGCTGGACACTGATACCTGCGTATTGTGCAAATAGTGCAAAACCGTTTAAAGAGAATTCTTTGGTTTATCGTCCACTAGAAAAAGTCGAAGACGACGCTATTTTAAACTGGCAATCATAAGTCATTAATCAGTGATAAACAGATACCTATTGATCTATCTTTAACATTAAGGAAAACATTGTAGGTCTGTATTCAACATTGGCGTTGTTGAGCTGTTACCCCAGCAACGCCATTTCAAACTAAATTCCAAAATCATTAATTCCAAAGTTTTCGTTGCTAATTACAGGCCATATTCAGCTGTGATCTGATCGTAAATTTTAAATCGTTCGGGTTTGGCCGTGTACACATTGCCGTTAATTGTAAACATCGACTCGCCCCATTCCCCCGACAAAGCTGGTTCCCAAAAAAACGTCCCCGCCCCCTTTGAGTTTGGCAGTTGGTACATAATGTCGTTTAACAATTTTATCTCAGGGTTGTATTCAACAATTGAAAATTGCAGATCAGGTAATGCTGTTGCAAACTTATCAAATGTCGACTTCCATTTAACCGAAGGTCCTTGCCATTTTTCATAAGCGGATAGACCAAGCACATCAAATCGTACATCGCGAGAAGTGGCGTTTTGTACCCAACTCAACACCCCTTCAGGGTCACCGGTGTTTTCTACATGCAACATAACCTCAATGTTAGGGTCAACATCGTCAACGGCCTTAATCCCTGCTTTTAACAAGCTAGCTAAATTATCCCAATTCGCTGTGCTGCCATTTACATTTGGACTAATAATTGAGTTGTTGCCATAACAGTCGGTCTTCTCTGTCGGAATATGGACCATCATTCCGTGGGTAATTTCGTTGCCAACCTGAACCATATCTGGTGTAGCGCCAAGTTGTTTTAAGGCGTTTAAAACATCAAAAGTGTACTCTTCAACTACCGCAGACAGCTCGTTTATCGTCGTTAGATGTCGCCACTCCTGCGGAATAACTTGTTTGTTGGGATCTGCCCAAGTATCGCTGTAATGGAAATCGAGAAGTAATTTCATCCCTGATGTTTTTACGCGTTGTGCTAACGCGACAATATGGTTTTTATCGTTGTATGCTTTTGATTTTCCACTGCACCACTGTCCATCGTCTGACGCATACCCGTAATCTGTTGTTGGGTTAACAAAGGTGCGCAAGCGGATATAATTAAAGCCATGTGACTTCAGTAAATCCAACAAGCTTTTTTCGATGCCGTCAGTGTCGATAAAAGTAACTCCGTTGTCCTCAAGTTCCTTTAAACTTGAAATATCGGCCCCGAGTATATAGTTGTCCGTCGTTCGTGGCGCAACCGCCGAATCTTTATTTCCAGTAGGGGATGGCTCTAACGTCTGATGGTTTTGAGAATTTTCACACCCAAAACTCAACGCCATTATAAAAAACATAAGGCTGCCCTTAAGCAACCGTAATTGAAATCGTTCACGTGTGTTAATCACAATATTCACCTAATTTAACTGAATTCCAACATCGGGATAACTCAGTTCTGCTGTCTGATTTGTCGCTCTACTAATCTGTGGGCGACAAAGGGTCGGTTATTTATTCTGGAGTTTGTTCTGACACTGCCGCGACTGAATCTCGCTCTACAATGTTGGCAACAAACAAATGGGTTTGATTTGTCGCTTTGTGTTTTGGATCGCTCAGTTTTAACGCCAAATTTGCCGCGTAGTCGGCCATTTCTTCAATTGGGTAGTGCATTGTCGTTAGTTTGGGACGACAAGAACGTGCCACAATTAAATCATCAAAACCGATAACTGAAACATCTTCAGGCACCCGCAATCCTGCATCGAATAATGCGTGAATTGCCCCAATCGCCATTAGGTCGTTGTACGCCAGCAGTGCGGTAAACTTTCGGTCATTTTGTAATAACGTTTTGACTGCTTGTTCGCCGCCTTCTATGTTTGCTGTGGACTCTTCAATATTGTCCGGGGATAACATCAAATCATGTTCTTTAAGAGTACGTGTAATTCCTTCAATTCGACTGCCGGGATCGCGATTTTGGTAAATACTGGTCACCACAGCAAATTCTTGATGCCCTTTCTCCACCAAATATTCGGTGGCTTCCTGAGCACCTGATACGTTATCTAACCAAACGCAACGATTAGCAATTTGTGGAATATAGCGATTTAGAATCACCAATCCTGGGATTTGTTTAGCCAGCTTAATTAAGGTTTTTTCATCAGAGTATTCGGAGTGTAAAATTATGGCATCACAGTTGTGCTCTCTAAGAGACTCAATGGCATCTAACTCAGACTGTGTTTCATAAAGGGAATTACTCATTAATAATTTACAATTATTTTCGCGTGCAGCTTTTTCGACGCCACTGGCCAAGGTGCCAAAAAAGGTCATCGATAACTTAGGCGTTACCACACCTATGGTATTTGTGGTTTTACCCGCCAATGCACTGGCATTAACGTTTGGTCGATAATTAAGTTCTTTTATTACTTTTTTAACTCGCGCACGACACGCATCCCCGACCTGCCCACCGTCGTGGATAACTCTAGAAACGGTTGCTGTTGAAACGCCCGCAATTTTAGCAACGTCTTTTATTGTAGCCATATCCTGTGCTCTACCTTGTATTCTAACTTTGCATCAATTCCAGAGGATCAAACTGGTCAATTGATTGGTCAGTTGATTAGTCATAAATCGACTAATCATTTGATAAATTTAAATAGACCCATAATAGAATAATCTGCTGATTATTCCTATATTCAGTCTCAATGAAAAACCTTTTAAGTACTTATACTTAACTACTAACACGGCCTATTTTAATGCCTAGTAATGCGAGTCATTTCGACATCGAAGCCATGCCATTTATTAAGCTCTTTATTTGAATATTTTGCTGTATCGTGTTGTCTTACTCTCCGCTTAATCCCCGCGAACGACAATTAGTTTGACGGCCCTTGTTACCACCATGTCGTATAAAGTGCGATTAAAATGAGCGTGACTAAAAGCGCCGAAATATTGAAATTTGATTGTGTTTTAAAGTCGACATCATTTAGATCAACTGCATTTTTGTGTTCTTCTGGTTTTTCCACCAAAGTCACTAAAATAGCTAACGCCATACAACTAATAAACACTAAGCCAACTCGGTCCATAAACGGCACCTCCGGCATTATCATTTTAAATGCCAATGAAATAGCGGCGGAACCTATCGTTGCGGCAAGCGCAGCATTAGCCGTCGTTTTTTTCCAAAACATACCGAGTAAAAACAGCACAACAATTCCTGGGGTAAAGAAGCCGGTAAATTCTTGAATATATTGGAATGCTTGGTCAAATTTACCGAGTAAAGGTTGCGCAGTGACTAACGCAACAATAAGCGCGACTAAGCTAACAATTCTGCCGACTTTAACGTAATGACCTTGAGTGCCGTCAGGACGACGTGGCTTATATAAGTCCATGGTAAAAATAGTTGCAACACTGTTGGTCATCGACGCTAAACTCGACAATATAGCCGCAACTAGTGCAGCAAATATAAGTCCTTTTAAACCGACTGGCATCAAGTTCATCAACTCTGGATAAGCTTGGTCGGGTTTTGCTAAGTCAGGTAAAATTAGTACGGCGGCGATGCCTGGTAAAACCACGATTACCGGCATTAACAACTTTAAAAATGCGGCAAAAGCAATTCCCTTTTGTGCCTCGGCTAAGTCTTTCGCCGCTAATGTTCGTTGGATAATATATTGATTAAATCCCCAATAAGATAAGTTCATGATCCACATTCCACCAACCAACACACTCAATCCAGGTAGGTTGACGTAATGAGGGCTATCCGGCGTTAATATCATGTCGAATTTTTCTGGCAATTCGCTCGATAAACGGTCAAATCCTGCAATAATCCCCTGTCCGTCGCCAATTAAATTCAACGACATATACGACAAAAACAACCCACCAGCGATGAGCAGAACAACTTGAATGATGTCCGTAAAGGCAACCGCTTTTAAGCCACCATATAGCGAATAAGTCAGCGAAAGTGCCGCTAACAAAATCATGCAATATGTTAAATCCAGTCCCGTTAGGGTGTTAATTGCTAGAGCACCTAACCACAGGACGGCCGTTAGATTGACAAAGACATAAACCGCTAACCAAAATATTGCCATTGTGGTTTTTACCCGACTATCAAATCGCTGTTCTAAAAACTGCGGCATAGTGTAGATTTTACGTTTCAAAAATATCGGTAAAAAGTATTTGCCAACAATGATCAAAGTGATGGCTGCCATCCATTCGTAGGATGCAATAGCTAAACCTAATACATAGCCCGAACCAGACATACCGATTATTTGTTCTGCTGATATATTGGCCGCTATGAGGGATGCACCAATAGCCCACCAAGGTAAACTGTGGCCTGCTAAAAAATAGTCATCTGTGTTTTTGTCGTGGCCCGCTTTCTCGCGGGACACGTAAAATGCAACGGCGATTAAACCGAGCACATAGACGACAAATATCGCCAAATCTATTGGGTTGAGTGTCATTTTTCCACCTAAAAATGTATATCGGTAGTCGCAAATCGCCACTACCAAAGTCAATGAGTTACTAAAATAGAATTGATTTAACTGTGTTTATTATTCTTGTTCAGCCAAATGGGCGAGACGAAATATCGCAGACTCAATACCCAGTTTGTCAGCACTTACTTCAACTGCTGCGCCTTTTATACTATTACCTATACGTAATAAGATAGTTGCAACACCTTGTTCAGTTAACGACGTTTCTTGACCAACGATTTCAATATCACCGACAGTATTGAACGTCACTTCTTGATTGTTTAACGGTACAGGGTTACCGGAGTCATCAATTAACTGTGCGTAAACAAATACTAAATCCTGACCATTTTTAGCCATTTCCTGTCCGCTAATGTCTAACGTTAATTCGACCCCTGTCGCTTTTCCAGGGGTGCTTACACGGTGACGTGTAACTTCCTTACCATTAATGAATCCTTTTGCGATTAACGTACCTGCTTTAAATTGATCCAAATTGAATTCAAATGGTGGATGCGGAAGATGTGTTGAATATTTATTTTTAGTCGGCTTTTTCGTCGCGAGCAATTTTCCATTTAGCCACAATTCAACTGTATCTGTATTACTGAAAACCCGAACTTTCGGTGATGATGACTTACGCCATTCACTGGCAATAAATACCATAGGTCCCGCATCGTATTCGGCAAATCCTTGGTCTTTAACAAAATAGTCTGGGTCACGTTGACTTTGATAAAAATAGTAACTGTATTTAGGCACTCTAAAAATACTCATGATGCCCGAGGCTTCTAAGTCATCTGTGTAGCCTCGGTTGTAGTCGAACATCACCCAATACCCGTCAGAAAACGCTGGGGTATTCGCTAAGTTGTCATTATGAGCTTCTTGTAAATTGCGAGCCTGTTGCAATAAACGACTTTCACCGGCACTTAATAATTGTCGTGAAGTGCGCTCTTCTTTTTTCAAATTACCCCATGCATCTTGGTTTAAGCCTGCATTTTGAGCGTAGTATTCCCAATCACCATACTCCGAAACATTGTATGGTTGAGTCGGTGTCTCATAGTGGCGTAGTCTATGTTGGCGAGCTTGAAGATATAGGTCATAACCATGTTGCCACCCAGCTGAAAAGGCACCTGGGTATTCTTGATGAACGGTGTCATGTAAGTCTTTTACAAATGACTTAGGCATAGCAGATTCGTTTAATGAACACTCCCATGCAAGTACACTGGCGTGATTTCGATCTCGTCTAATTAAGTCGGCACAAGTATTGATAATTTGGGTTTTAAATTCTGGTGATTCTAAATAATATTGCCAGCCTAAAACCGCATTGACCAATACTAATCCCAGTTCATCCGCTGCATCCATGAATGCTGGTGAATGTGGATAATGAGACAAGCGAACGTAATCAAAACCGGCAGACTTAATTTTCACTGCATCGCGATAGTCTGCTTGTTTCGATGTCGCGTACCCGACATATGGGTATTCTTGGTGACGGTTAACCCCTCGCAAAAATGTTTTTTCACCATTAATCAAGAGTTGGTGCTGGGCGTCAAATTCAAACTTACGGATCCCAACTCGAGTCGTCTTAGATTCAATTAATCGGTCGGCGACAAACACATCAGTTTGTAGCTCATATAGATGGGGGGTCTTCGGGCTCCACAGCAGTGCAGAGGTAACGTCGAGCTGCTGTTCAATTTGACGATTTTTATTAGCCGCCAATAAAATATGTTGTTGGGTATTAGATGTAATGAGCTTGTGTTTGTAATACAAACTTTGTGTAACAGAAACGTCTTGATTTGACTCCAACTTATTTGTTAGATGGGTTTTAACAGACACAATAGAACGAGATTTAGATACTTCAGGAAAAGTAACAAAAATACCGCCACTCGCTGGCGTATTCGCCAAAATAGGATCGGTAATGTGGACCTTATTACGGACCAATAAGTTCACATCTCGATACAAGCCACCGTAAGTATTAAAATCTAATATTTTTAGCGGTTTAGGGCCAATTATCGGATTATCAACATTATGTAGTACCACTTTTAATGTGTTAGCCGATTGGCTATTAAGTAAATTGGTTACGTCAAAAGTAAATGGCAAATAACCACCTAGATGCTCACCTAATTTTGTTCCATTTAGCCAAACTTCTGCATGATTCATCGCCGCTTCAAAACGAATGTAAAGCGCCTTGTCCTGCCATTCTGGATCAAACTGAATGACTTTAATATACTCTGACGTGCCCTGCCATTGGTCGTTTACAATCAAAGGTTCAACTTTTGGTGTATGGGGCAAATTAACTTTGATAGCCGTTTTGTCGACCTCATTGCCACTGATCCGTTTAAAACTCCACCCTTGATTTAGGCTAACGTCTTTAGCTGATGCTGCGTGGAGCTGGGCCGCAAAAAGCGACAATTGAAAAATAATTAAGAAAGTAAAAAACTTACCAATAAGTGATTTAAACACGAAATACCCCTTCAGGCTAAAATTCTGTAAATACTTGTAACGCTGCAATCAGTCTACTCGCCTATGCGTCTGTTAATAATATAAATGTTGGTTTAATTAAAGGCGCGGCATTTCCGCGCCCGTGTTTTCAGCTAAAGTGTAAGTTGGAATCCAAATAGAATACGACGCCCCCACTCTACGTTATTTGCAGGTTTTGAGTAGTCGTTGTCCCAGTAGTTTTCCGACGCTTCATTTGTTAAATTTTGAGCTTGTAATGTCAGTTTCAGATTATCTAAAACTTGATATCCAATACTTGCATCAATGGTCGTTTCAGCCGCATTTAAATTAACTTGCGATGGCAACCAACTGTTAATGCCGGTAAATTCACTTCGATAGTTATATGAAATACGTGCGTCAAAATTATCTTTTTCATACCATAACGTTACACTCGCTATGTTTTTAGACAAACCGCCTAAATTATAAGGATTATTAGTCGGTTTAAATTCCATGACTTCACTGTCTGTATATGAGTAGTTGGCGAATATACCTAAGCCGTTAAATGGTGCTGGTAACATATCAAGTTTTTGTTGATATAACACTTCGATTCCCTTGATAGTCCCTCCATCACCATTGACTGTTCCCGTATACTGGTAAGTCTCACCATCTAAATTCACAGTACCTTCTGACAAACCAATATGCGACTCTAAATCTTTTATGAAAAAGTTAATGGTTGCGGCGGAATTGTCCCCCCAAAAATATTCGTAACCTAGGTCAACTTGATTTGCAATATACGGGTCTAATGTTGGATTCCCGCCATTGGCGGTAGGTGGTAATGACGTATTGTCTAAGGAAAAACCGGTTCTCATTTCTAACAATGGTGGACGCGCCATTGTGCGAGCCATACCAAAGCGAATTTGAGAGTCGTCCGTAATGTTAAACAACATATTTAACGATGGTAAAAATTCAGAATAATCGTGGTCAACTGAAATCGGGTTGATGTCACCCCAGTTGGTTTGTTCATGCCCGGTAGATGTAACTTCTGTTTTGGCGTAACGTAATCCAACATTTCCTGAGAAGGGAATATCACCTAACTCGCCAGACATTGTGACCATCACATAAGCAGCCGTGTTCGTCTCATTCAATTCCCAGGAGGCCAATTGATCTTTGTTACTTCTATCGCCAGGATTGGTATAACCCCCAAATGCAACATTTGCAACGTTTGTCCAGTCAGCAAAGGTATAAATTGCAGGAACATTAAAACCGCCTCCAATATCATAACTTGTGCCGAAATCGGTTAGTCCATGGTCTTGTTTTGCTAGACGTTCCCAGTCATGGATTTGATCATTGATTTTTGTTCTGTCGGTGAAACGGCCACCAAAGCTAAACGTTTCAACTATGCCCCACTCAACATCGCGCACAAAGTCTAAATTGATGTTGTGCATTTCATCGGTGAGCTCTTTGTCACCTTCGCCATTCATTGCCGCGGGGGTAAATTCTTGACTGGTAATTTCCCACACACCTGGTGATGTTTCTGACCATACATCCGCTACCGCGCCGAGCGCATAACTGTCCGGGTTACTAATGTCTCCATTTAGCACCAATATCTCTGCTGCATTGGTATCTTCAACGTTAAATCCAAGTTCATAAGCGTCACCTACATATACAGGATCAATATCGACCCAAACTGAATTGATGCTCGCTTCAGAGTAACCAATGTCGGCTTTTATTGTCCAAATATCGCCAATATGGGTGACCTTCAAACCTGTGCTTAGCATTTCGTTTTGTTGGAACCAAGTAGGAACAGATACATCGATTCCGCCCCATTGACTCCCCGCGACTAACTGTTCTGTGCCGTCAGCATGTGGAATTATTTTATACGAACCATTGCGATATGCATCGGCGGCCCAACCTCCCTCCGGTGCAGAAGAATCCCACCAGTTGCCTAAATCACCCGGTCCCATTTGGTCATCACGTTCTTCAATATCAAATTTTGAGTAGAACATATCGCCTTTAATGGTAAGGCTGTCCGAAGGACGCCATTCTGCAATTAATAATCCCCCAGTACGTTCATTACTACCGCGTTTACTCTTAGCCATTACGCCCCAGGGCGCATGTTCTGAAATACCGTTGCCATTAATGTCGCCACGGTTACCGCCATTATTGTAATTCCATGACTCTACACCGCGTTCCATTGATGGTTGATCTTGATACGTTAATCCAATTGCAACACCAAATGTTTCTGTCCATTGGTCTACATAACTGATATTCCCTTTAACCCCTGTTCCATTTTCCCCTGGTAAGTCGTCACCTAGGCTGTTTTTCATTACGTTGCCGCTAATCGCAACGGTACGTTTATCTTTAGACAACGGGCTAACGAAGTTCATGTTAACTAAGCCTGAAATTCCACCTTCTGCTAGATTAGCCATTGGGCTTTTATATACTTCAACTGAATCAATTAATTCAGCAGGAAATTGCTCAAATCGTACGTCGCGACTTGGTTCAGACGACACTATTTCACGGTTATTCATCGTTGCTATGTTTAATCGTGGCCCCATTCCGCGAATGGAGATTCGACTCGCGTTTCCACGATCTCGAGAGGCTGCAATGCCCGGTAATCTAACAAGAGAGTCTGTAATACTAACATCTGGCAAAACGCCTAAATCATCGGCGGAAATGATTTCGACCACGGTTTCTGAATAACGCTTTTCTCTTAACGCTTTCCCGAGTGATCCGCTAAACCCTTTAATTTCAATGACTTCTATGTCATTACCGGTTGACTCTGCTTTCTCCGCTGCAAATACTGTGTGAGCACTGATCCCTTGCGTAACAGCAAGTGCGACCAAAGTGGATTTGAACAAATTGTTCATGATATTTCCCCGTTGTTAATTCTTATTCTGATTTAATTTTTGTCTTACGCAAGTGACGCTTTTTATTTGCTCGTTTTTAAATTTTCAGGTTCAAAAAAAAGCAACTTCCCATCGATGTATGGCGTATTTATAACAACCAAGGTAAACGTTTACCACTATTATTTTAAACAAAGATCAACATAAAATTACAAATGATTGTTTTTATTGCTTATTTTTAAGGCAAGCGGTTACCTAAAATCAAATAAAAATTTACAGACAACACTAAAGTGAGGTTTTCAATCAGCAGAAGATTTGATCAAAATCAGAGTATGTCATCGACAAATATGTAAATTATTCGGTAATTTTCTGACCAAATTGTCAATATTAGGAAGATAAATCTGACATGGAATATCGGGAATGGAAGTGTTTAACAATTTGCATTCTTCAAAGTGAAGTTTTAGGCAGAAACACAAGCTCGCACCATGATTATCCCTTAAGAACACAACTAAAATCCGCTTGAGTATAAATTAAACGGATGGGGCGAAATGCCAAATTATGTCATCAGCATTTAGTGCTGAATAAATAAACTAAATGTGAGGTACAGCCAATGCCATCAGGAAATAGACACCGACTTTGATTCTCGAAATGCAAAATACGATGGTATACAGCCAACAACAAAAGCACTTATAAAAACGATAAGGCTGGTTTGGCCAAGGTCATATAAAACGTCGGAGAACTGTAAATAAAGTCCGTATCGTTGAGCCAACCAATCGCCACTAAGACCCAAACTGACTGCAAATAACACTGTTGCAATCACCAAGGCCAAGAACGTAAGTATCATGACTTCGAGTTGTACTAACGCAAATATGTGTTTGGGGCTTGCGCCTAAGCTTCTAAAAATCGCCAACTCTTGCTTTCGTTCTTTCATCGTTGCTAGCAACATAGTGGCTAACCCAAATAGCGCAGCCAATAAAACAAGGGAAGCAATCACAGATAGTAGTGTTTCCAATTGCCCTATGAGTTGCCATAGCTCGGTTAACGCGACCCCAGGAATTATCGCCATAATAGGTTCGCCCGCATATTTATTGATCTTTTGTTGCAGCATCAAAGTTGCATATTTGGCTTTAACCCCGACTAAAAAAGCAGAAGATTGATAACTTGAGTGACCTATCTGATTGGCAACTTCGCCTGATCCGTTCCTGTTACTAAGATCGCCTTTTTCATTGGCATGATCGTCGTGCTGATGTTGAGTTTGTAAGTGAGTTTCATGTTCTAGACTTTGACTCTTAATCGCGGATTCAGGTTTTTTTGGTTGAATACCATGAGATTGTTCACCGTGAGCAAACGCCAATCCATCAAAACTGACATGTAACGTTTGGTCGATTGCCGTCCCTGTCTTAGCTAATATGCCAACAACCTTAAACGGATAACCATCGTGATGCATAAAGCTAGTGACCCCAACGCCGTGGGACAATACGATGTCATCTGCCAATGTATAACCTAGCTTTTTGGCAATGTCTGAACCAATCACAACTTCAGATGCACGTTGCCAAGATTTTCCTTTGGCAAAATAAAGAGATTGTTTATGCCCGTATTTAAACTTAGTAAAATATTCTTCGCTCGTAGCAATAACTCGAAATCCTCGATGGGAATCGCCCATCGCTATTGGTAATACCCAGTCCACTTGACTTTGACGCTCTAACCACTCTTGAGTGTTATAATTCATGCTCGAATTAACATTGCCAATTCGGTAAATGCTTGCCAGTAATAAGTTTAACGACCCGGTTTTAGGGCCTACAATTAAATCAACACCTGACACTGCTCGGGTAAAATTTACCCGTGTTTGTTGCTTAAGAAGCGCCACAGAGACAAAGACATAAATGCTGATCGCCACCGCAATTACGGTCATAATGGCCGTCAATTTTCGGCTTTTTAAGCTCTTATAGGCTAAAGTAGTTAACATGCTAATTGCCTCTCTAAAACGGCAAGTTCGCGCATATGAAGATGTTCGTCAAACTGAGTAGCCCACCGAGTATCATGACTAACAAACAATATGCCGGTATTGGTTTGCCCTGCAACATCAAACAGCAATTTTATAAAGTCGTCGGCGTTATCTTGGTCTAACGCTGAGGTAGGTTCATCTGCGATGATCAGTTTAGGCTTATTTGCCAACGCTCGCGCTATAGCTATGCGCTGTTGTTGACCAAGACTTAATTGGTTTGCCGATAATTGAAAAACTGAACGCGGTAAATTCAATTTTTCTAAAAGTGTATGAATATCACTGACACTTATTGATTGCTTGGCAAATTGACAGGCAAGTTGAATATTTTCAACCGCGCTTAAATAAGGGATCAGATTGAGCTTTTGAAAAATGACACTAATATTCTGAGCGCGGAATAAGTCCCGCTCACTTCCCGACATCGTGGTTAACTCTTGTCCGAGAACACGTAAAGAACCTTTTTGAGCTCGCCATAAACCGCAGATCAGATGCAATAATGTCGATTTTCCTGATCCCGAATCACCCTGTAAAAATACCGTTTGGGCTGCTTCAATGCTCATCTTTGGCACGCATAATCGAGTTTTAGACTTGTCGTCAAAGTTAAATTCTAATCCTGTAATGTTAACAATTGGTTCAGTCATATTTTCCTAAGACGCACTTGCTTTGCTTGTATAGTCCAAAGTAATTGTACTCATAATATCGACTTACGATCGGTATTCCTAATTTTGACTTGCGATTATACCCTTTTAAATAGTGCATAAACGTAAGGTTTAGTTTCACCGTTAGGCGCTATAAAATCATGATACCGAGACGCATGAAGTCGAAATTCGCTACCAAGATTTAGCTGAAAATCATCTATCGTCCATTGTTTAATTGGCAAGCCAGTACATTGTGAAACTCCGCCAATGACAAACTGAGCTAACATCACATAACCACCAACCTTTAATACCTGCCTTAAATTGACAAAGTATTGGTCAATTTGCTTTTGATTAATCAAAAAGTGCAATGTTGCCCGGTCAATCCACAATTCGACAGAGTTGGGTATTTCGAGGTGATTTTTATGACTAAAAAATGGTTTTGAGATATCGCTGTTTAAGTAAACGTGGAGATTGCGGCCACCTACCCTACTTTTAGTTTCTTTAAGTGCGGTCTTACTAATATCATTCAAAACCATTTGGAAATTGCGATGATGGAGGTATTCAACTAGTTTTGACGTCCCTGCTCCGGCAATAAAAACTAGGCTACCTTCTGCCGGTAAGGCATTTCCTAAAAACTCAATGGTTTGGCTAACATCAGGTTCAAACCACTCTAACTTATGACGATCTTGGTTATCAAAAATGTTATCCCAGTAGTCGGCCAATTCATTTCTTGTCACGTTAATTGTCACGTTAATGTAATTCCAAACTTACTCAGCAATTTTTAAATGGTAAATATTAATCTTTTGCAACTTGTCCTCGATATCCATATCGTTTTCAATTGCGTCAACCAATTCGCCCCCAGCTTTTTCAATCACTCGGATGCCCGCGCTATTTTTTTCTAAACAACGAAATACAATGGTTTCAATTAAATGTGAACGAGCTAAAAAACCACTTAAGCTTTTAATGATGATATTGGTTACACCACGACCACGAGCTTCGGCACACAGCCAATAACCCAATTCAGCTGTTAAATTAACTTTATCAATAGATTTGATACCAAATATACCGGACTTAACACCTCTGAATTTAATAACAAACCACTTCCCTTTATTTACCTCGTCAAATATACGATCTGAAATATATGCTTCGGCTTCTTCTCTAGTGTGCAAGTTTTTAGCCCAGGGGAAGAAACGCTCTAGATCATCACGGTTCTGATTAACCAAAATAGAAATGGTTTGTGCGTCGTCTAAAGTCAAAGACAACAGCGAAATATCTGCATTGATGTCAATTTTCAATGTTATGCCCTATTAATTCACTATTTCTAATGAGTTACCAAAAATTAGATTTTGTATTTTCAACTTTAAATACATTTACTTAATGTGATTATGTTTACCCAATTCACTGGCGGTTTTCAACAAAAACCATCTCATAACCCACAATGGCCTATTTGGACGACAAAATTAAATTACTCATTTACATCAAGATTTACCTAATTAAATGTAAAAATACATTGAATGTTAAATTTGACTTACACCCCATTAATTGTAATGGTAAAATCAGCCTAATTAAGGAACGATTAACTTGAGTTAATCAAATAATTTATCTAGTCTAGGATTGGGACGATGTTAGAGGCCCGAGTTGTATAAGCAAATAAGCTAAGAAGTGTGTATGTTACGAATTCGGATTTTTATATTATTGACTATACTATTTCACTCAAATGCCTTCGCGAAAGAGTGGGTTTACTATGTTACCAACGGCGATAATCTGTGGGACATAAGTAAAAAATATCTTAAAAGCCCTTCTTATTTCAAACAAGTTCAATCAATTAATAATGTGCTTTATCCTAAAAAACTAGCCCCTGGTACGCGCATTAGGATCCCGCTTGAATGGGTCAAAATTTTTGCCGCAGATGTGCAATTAATCTCATTAAACGGTAAAGCCTTGAAAGTCCAAAAGTCACAAACTTCACCAGCTAAAGCACTCGATGTCTTTACCCTTGGTGACGAGTTAGAAGTCCTCGCGCATTCTACAGCAACAATTCGGTTTGCCGACAATACGGAAATGACCATTTATGGTCCGGCTACGGTTGGTTTTGACCAGCTCCAACATTATGGTGAAACCGGAATGGTTGACACTAGTGTTCGACTCAAAGACGGAAAACTGGAAATTAGAGCCGAAAAAGCGAAAGGAGCAGGATCGCGCCTCGACATTACTACCGCTTCAGCGATTACCTCTGTGAGAGGTACTGTATTTAGAACGTCATCGGTTACCAAAAATGACATTACTCTTTCTTCTATTGAAGTATTAGAAGGGAAAGTTGCGGTAGCGTCAGGTGGCAAAGATGTCGACATCCCTAAAGGGTTTGGTGTCGTCGTCGCTGGAACAGGCAATATGTCAGAGCCTGAATCGCTTTTAGCCGCGCCGACATCGATGGCATTAGCCCCCGAAACAGTTAAACAAAACGTTGAAGTAAGTTGGCCTGCCGTTAACGAAGCGAGTCACTACCAATTTTCAATAGCAACTGATGTGCTTTTTTCTAATGTTGTCTATGCTAATAATGTGACCACAACAAGTTATGTTTTACCAACGCTAGACGAAGGTACATATTTTGTTCGAGTCGCGCCAGTGTCTAAAAGTGGCTTAATTGGCTTTAATATTCAAAAATCAACCATAGTAAATACAACACCAACTCCTCCAATGCAGTTGCAAAATATTTCGGTTTATCGTTTCTCCGGCTCTCGATTGGATTGGACTTCAAATAGCTCAAATAGCTACCGAGTTCAAATTGCATCAGATCGACATTTTAACAATATCATCTTGGATAAAAGTACATCTGAGAACAAGCTGGCTATTTCTGATGATTTAAACGTAGGCAACTATTATTGGCGAGTCGCAACAAGCTCCGCGAATAGCATTCTAAAACGTGGCCCCTTCTCTATGGCTGCCGAGTTGAACATTCGTCCGGTATTATTGTCGCCAAACTTGTTTATTTCGGTTAAAGATGAGCAAGTTACGGGGCGCTGGAAAGCACTGAAAAAAGGACTCGGCCTTGAAATTCAAACTAGCTCTGAAAGTGATTTTAAACAATTTAACAAGGTAATAACCACTGAAGCCGAGTATGTTTTTAAACCCCAATCAACAACTAAATTCTATGTCCGGGGCCGCTTAATACAAACTAAAGGCGGATACGAAGGTGACTGGTCTGGAACCTGTTTAGTTAATGTCACTAAGCAATTTGCAAAATGCGACATTGCCAACCTGGAGCTTACTAATTGATCGATTCTCCACCAATTCGACATACGCAATGGCGTGATTATCAACTTCATTTGATCATTTTGGGACTTGGGTTAGTACTGTTATTTAGCCCCGCAAAAACAACGGTAGAACAACTTATTTATGATCTAGTATTAAATACTCAGATAAAACAAAATAACAATCACGTCGCTGTTATTACCATCGACGATAAAAGTATCAACCAAATAGGACAATGGCCATGGGGGCGTGATACCCACGCTGATCTATTAAGTATCTTGGCGTCGAGCAATACCAAAGCTATTGGTTTTGACGTGATTTTTTCAGGTGCCAGTCGTTATCCGCAAGACGATGAGTTGTTTTCAGCGCAGCTAAAAAAATCAAACAATGTGGTTCTTGCTGTAGCACCTTCGGGCTCAACTCCATTTGCTACCGCAGAATATGAATTATTGCCAACGCCCCTTTTAGCTAAAAATGCAGCGATTTTAGGCCATGTCGATTTTGAATTAGACAGCGACGGTACCATAAGAAAAGTATTTTTAAATGCGGGCTATAAAGAAACAAAATGGCCAAGTTTTGGATTAGCACTAGCCTCTTTACACGACGAAACCGTAAATGCAATTGACTCAGATGTGGCACTTGGAAATGGTTGGGTTAGGAAAAACCCAAGACTCCTTTCATATCAACAAGTCAAAGGTGGAATTGATAGTTACTCTTATGTTGATGTGTTAAATGGCACCGTTGATCTAACTAAGCTGAATGATAAAGTGATTCTAATTGGGATGACGGCTTCGGCAATGGGTGATCGCTTTATTACGCCCACTTCGCCATCTCATAGCACCACACCTGGGGTATTTATTAACGCGCACCTTGTTAATGACATTCTAAATAAAACCGAAGTAATACCATTACCAAAATTGCTGTTAAACATAATTTATGGGATTAACGCCCTCTTAGTATTTTTTGTCTTTTTTAAAGTTAAGCTTAATCGAATGTTGCCAGTATTGATGGCGTTTATCGTTATCGACACTCTTGCCACGATTTTGTTATATAACTTAATAGCTTATTGGTTTTCTCCCATCGTATTAATTGCATCGCAATGCCTCATTTATGCTCTGTTTATTTTAGTCAAATCCGATCAACTATTTAGTGAAGTTTCGACCTTAAATCACAATTTAGTCCATGACCGAGTCACCTCGCTCGCTAATGAACTCGGACTCAATAATAAACTTAAAAAATTAACAAAGTCAGTAGATGAACCGGCGTTCCATTTGTTTACAATTAAGTTTGGTAAATTTAAAGGGATCAATGATTTACTTGGAACTGAAGCCGGTGATGAGCTGTTACTTACCGCCAAAGAGCAACTCCAAACACTATTTCCTAATGCCGTAGCAATGGCACGCTACCACGGTGCTGAATTTTCAATTTGCATCCCAGTTACTGGCAACAAAAACGAAATCGAAGATATAGGTAATTCGATATTAACTGCCTTTTCAAAACCGTTTCTGATCCGTGATCAACTGTTTAAACTGCCAGTTTGTATTGGCGTCGCAAGTTTTCCATCAGATGCCACCCATAGGCTGTCATTACTTGATGCGACAGAATCAGCCTTGCACAGAGCATTGGAAAAAAATGAATCTAATATGTGTGTTTATTCCCATGATATTAAGCTTAAATTAAAAGAACGGGCAAAACTTGAATCCGATTTGGCCAAAGCGCTAGACGAGGGGGAAATTGATATTTTCTATCAACCACAAGTTGATGCGAGCACAAGCAAAATTGTTGGCGCAGAAGCTCTAGCACGCTGGCATCACCCAGAGCTTGGCATGATTAGTCCAGACGTATTTATTCCAATTGCGGAGAGCACAGGGCTTATTATCGACATCGGTAACTGGATATTATGTAAAGCATGTAAACGGGCGAAAAAAATCCAAAATAACGGCAATCCAACATTTAGAATTGCAGTCAACTTGTCTTCCATTCAGTTTGCTCATTCACGCCTTATTGAAGAAGTTGAGGCCGCACTTTCATCTTCGGGATTAGCTCCAGAATTTTTGGAATTAGAGTTAACTGAAAGTTGTGTTGTTGACGATATTAATGCCGCTGTCACCACCTTAAACCAGCTCAAAAAAATAGGTATTAGTTTATCAATTGATGACTTTGGTACGGGCTACTCTTCATTAAGCTATCTCAAACACTTCCCGATGGACCGAATTAAGATCGACCGTTCTTTTGTTAGTGGTATTCACGATGGACAGAACAACCAAGAAATTACCTTAGCCATTATTGCTATGGCCAATAGCCTAAATATGAAGGTCATTGCAGAGGGTATTGAAACTCCTGAGCAACAATCGTTTCTGAGTGAAAATAAGGTTGATGAACTCCAGGGATTTTACTTTGGTAAACCTGTCCCTGTCGACCAACTAGAAGACTTGCTGGCAAGTAAAACCCAAACAGTTGAGAACGATTAACTCGTGACACCTATACGTCCATGACAAGTTGTAGTACTTGAAGTAATGCAGTGTTGCAGCGTTAAAAAATAAAAAACCGACATGACGTCGGTTTTTTTGGTTATCGCTTTTATACGACAATCATTTACTTAAGAAAATACAGATTTAACATCACTTAAGTTTTTAGTGAATTCTTCGCTATTGAAAAACTTCAGGTCTGGAATAACGCCTTTTTCAACATAAGGTTTTAACATTTCGTTGGTATCAGCATTTTTACCTAAAATCTTGTTATAGATAGCGCCAACACGAACAAAATCTAAGTAACTTACTTTCTCAGTTTGATACGTTAGGTCATTCCAGTTTTCAGCAACTTCAATAAACTCACCAGTAAATTCCCAAGAGCGCATAATTGCGCCCCCAAGTTTACCAGCCATACGTTTAATTGCCGCTTCTAAGAAACTAGGGTTAGCGAACACTTCTTCGTGACGTTCTGCTTCAGTTAAAATTGGTAATACGCCAATCGTGTGGACAAGAGCAACCAAAGTTAATGTGTCAATATTGATCGAAGAGTGCTTGTTCTCTTTTAACCAGCATTGCATAACGGCCATTGATACGCATGCAACATTTACTGTTTTTTGCCATGTTTTGGTCATGTAATCTTTAACCAATTCATTTCTTGAAACAAACAGTTGTTCCATTGCAATTGCTGTAGCTATATTTTTTATTTGACGCAGACCAATACGAGTAACAGCTTGGTTAAGTGTTTCAACCTTAACTGAACGTCCCATAAAAGCACTGTTAGCAACTTTAACCATACGCGCAGAAAGTGCTGGATCAAAAGCAATAACATCTGCCATCGCTAACAAATTTACATCAGGGTCATCCGCGGCTTCGCGTATTTTAATTGCGATTTCAGGTAGCGTTGGTAAAACCAAAGAATCGCTTTGTATCTTTTCAACCAAAATTGTTAATAAGGCATTCTCAGTAGACATATAGTTTCCTTTAATTGCACATGAGGTGATTAACGGTAAATCACATAAGCTGTGTCTGTTTTTAATGTTAATCTAAATCAATGATTTCACAACTTGTTTTATGATAAAAAAGCAAAGTAAATTGAGACAAAATAATAAAATCAATAGATTGCCTATTATTTACCCTACTTTATGATAAATCACGAGAATCTTGAGCCGTTTGTAACATAGCACGGCTATCCTGTAAGAACTCTTTTGACTTTTCACCAAACCAATTTGCAACCTCACCAAAACGTTGTTTAAACGCTTCTTTATCGTCACGTTTCAAGTCATCAACAGCCTGATCGAGTTCACGGCTAAAGGTATCGGCTAGTTCAATGGCTGAACTGGCACCATAAATGATATCAGCATAGAGCTCAGCGTTTTGCGCAAACAACCTTCCCGTCATCGCCAATTCAAGTCGGTATATTGGTGAACTTAATCTTAATAACTTATTGAGGTCGGCACCTTGTTCAGATAAAAAGCGTCCATACACATAAGTTGTGAAGTGGCGCATAGCTTGAATAAGCTGCATGCTTTTATCATGTTCAGCTGCGTCATCGTGTTGCAGTACAACACCCCAAATTGAAATTTGACGTAACAACCAGTCGTATTTATCTGACTCACGTCCTTCACACACAACGACAACTTGTTTTACAAAGTTAGGTACGTCAGGGCCAAACATTGGGTGCAAACCAACAACGGGTCCCGCATGGGCGTTTAACATTGCAGCCAAAGGCTCTGCTTTTAATGAAGTTAAATCAGCCAATATGCAGTCTTGAGGTAATGGTGGTAGTTGCTTGATAACCATAGGTGTTAATTTAATTGGTACTGCAACAATAACGGCGCTTGCGCCCTCGACAATTTCAGCGGCATTGGCCCAATCTTGTTGTTCGATCACTGAAACCTGATATTCACTGCGCTCAAACATTTCGACAAATCTGCGGCCTAACACGCCAGCGCCACCGACGATTACAATTTTGGCGCCAGGGTTAACACATCGGTATGCATGATGTTGAGTTTGATAGCTCTCACGCATAATTCGGCGTAAAAGATCTTCGACTAAATCGGGCGAAACATTTAGTGAAGTAGCTAAATCTCGACGTTCCGAAATAAGTTCGGCTTCACGAACTGGGTCGTAAATTGGTTTCCCCACTTCTCTTTTATATACGCCAACGGCAGCAGTAACCTGCTGCCGTTTCGCTAAGAGTTCAACCAATTGAATATCGAGTTGGTCTATTTGTTCTCTTAAATTTTCTATTGCCACTAGGCGCCTCCTAGGCGTGTGTCGTTTCTTTTTTAGCTACAACCGCAAGTAATCTCTGGTGGTATTCTAGCACTAACTCTTCCGTCGTTTGCCAGTCAATACAACCGTCGGTGATAGACACGCCATATTTTAATTTAGATAAGTCCGCATCCAGTTTTTGGTTACCCGCGTTGATATGGCTTTCAATCATGATCCCAACAATTGAATCATCGCCTTGTTCAATTTGGCCTAACACATCTCTTGCTACTTCACCTTGGCGGTTAAAGTCTTTATATGAATTTGCGTGAGAACAATCAACTATAATTGCAGGATTGTAACCAGATTTGGTCAATGAATCAGCCGCTGATTTAACGTGCTCTTGTTGATAATTAGGTTGTTTACCACCACGCAGAATCAAATGTGCATCAGGATTACCAACCGTTTGCATAATTGTCACTTGGCCCTGTTCATTAATTCCAAGGAAGTTATGACCGCTACCAGCTGCACCAATTGCGTTAAGTGCGATATTTACGTTGCCGTCTGTACCGTTTTTAAAGCCAACAGGCATAGACAAACCACTCGCCATTTCTCTGTGTGTTTGCGATTCAGTTGTACGCGCACCAATAGCAGACCAAGATACTAGGTCAGACAAATATTGTGGTGAAATAGGATCAAGTGCTTCTGTCGCAACTGGGATCTCTTGGTCGGTCAACCACAACATTAGTTCACGAGCTTTATTTAAGCCTGTTTCAATGTCGAATGTTCCATCTAAGTGCGGATCGTTTATAAGTCCTTTCCAACCTACTGTTGTGCGTGGTTTCTCAAAATAAACACGCATCACAATAAATTGAGTATCAAGACAAGTCTCTTGTAATGCTTTAAGTTTTAGCGCGTATTCTTTTGCAGCTGCAATATCATGGATTGAGCAAGGTCCCATGATCACTAAAGTACGCGGATCTTTTTTATGAATGATATTTGAAATAGTAAGACGTGAATTTGAAATAAACTCTGCGTTTGCCGGCGACAGGGGTAATGCTGTCTTCATTACACTTGGCATTACTAGTACGCGCTCAGACGTTACATTTACGTTGTTTAAAATATCTCGTTGCATGTTGTTTTCCTCTCTATCCACCAAACGCAAAAAACCCAGCCATCATCTATGCACCAATTTGGGACAAACAAAGACAAACACCTTTATACTTAACTCAGTGTGTAAACTTAAAATTACAGTGTGTATTGAATTAATTACACAATAAGAAAATGACCAGCATCTGTCAACCCGAACGTAGGTATTTTTTTGCAATTAGTTGAATTTATCCAAGTTTTATATGGTTGGAATAAAAGAAGTGGATTTTGCATTGTCTAATAAGGTAACAGTTGCCCTTATACCCATAGCAGTAGGCTTCGGTGTATTTGCAGACAAATTAATATTTGTGATCAAAAAAGAATACTATCGACCCAATTAATCAATCTTATATTTTGAATTGAAAGCTTTGTGAATTGAAAGCTTTGTGAATTGAAAGCTTTGTGAATTGAAAGCTTTGTAAATTGAAAGTTTTGTGAATAAAACGTTAACTGAAAACAACGTGTTATAGAGGATTGGTATAAAAGCTCGTCAAATATTGTTAAAACGAATAATGATACTGGCTAAAATTAAGTTCTTTCCCTGCCACAGATAAAGCTTTGAACTGCCGAACAATAGAATGTTGGGCTTTGGCAGCTGTGAATGATTCGCCATTCATAATTAAATTCTAGGAACTTAAAAACAAATGGCTCTTTACTTGGTCTAAACCGGTATATACATGCTAGGCCGAGTTATCGTTTAAGATAAATTCGAGAAACTAACAATCCAACTAAGAAGTAAATAGAAAATACCCCACCACTTTTTGAGTCTTTTTCGGGTTGGTCATCTTCCTCGGTTTCGGTTTCGGTTTCAGTTTCCGTATCTGAGGTAAAGGTCGCCGTAACGTCATAATCTTGAGCTAGATAAAAATGACAAATATCAAACGCTTCGTTTTTATACCATCGAAAATCTTGCTCGTTAAAAACCGACGTTGCAATATCGTTTAGCCCATCACCGTCTAAATCTCCAATTGCGGTTGCAGTCACACCATCGAAATGTACACCAATTTTTTGATCTGCACTAAAGGTTCCGTCTTCCATTTGAATGTTTAAAATTAACGCCCCTTTCCAGTAGTCAGTTGTGATCAAATCCAGTTTACTGTCGCTATTAACATAACCAAGCGCAACGCCATAAGTACCATACCCCTTTCTTGCAAGTTGCGTTTCATATGTGTCGCCATTATTCTTAAAAATGAAACTAGAGTAGGTTGTAATAGACGCTGCAGCAATATCCAAATCGCCGTCGCCATCAACGTCACCCGAATCTAATGTAATTATTCCTTCACCTTCAGAAATCAACTTGTCAGCAACAAAAGTGTCATCTTGGTTGATATACCATCTTAATTGCGCATCAGTAATCGTAGCTTCTAATCTTCCAAGGTCACTCGAATAATCAGCTTCAAAACTTGAAATTAGTAGATCATATTCACCGTCACTATTGATGTCGTGCACTACAACTGCATAAGGCGAAATGTCTTCGAATACCAAGGTTTCAATTTTCTCGAAACCATCGAGGCCCTTATTACCAAATATTGTGATTGTCTTAGCACCAAAGTCAGTTACAACAATATCAAGGCTGCCATCCTTGTCCCAATCAACAGCGGTTAATGCTGAGTTATAGTTAAATTGATTGCCGATCAAAACAGGCGTATCAAAGCCATTGCCGTTGTTGTATAAGATTTCAACCTTTTTGCTAAATAGCCAATTAGTAACGACATCATTTTGACCGTCATTATTAAAATCATTGATTATTATACTTTTGGCACCCAACGACTGTTCTGTGACTGGGAATAAATTTTCAGTGCCGCTAAAATAACCAATTTCATCTTGAATGCATAAATTGTCGTCCCAGTGACTAAACTCCCAATTTTCACTGGCATTATGTTCCAGAGTAATTAGTGCGTTTTTAGGGTAATTAAGGACACAGTCATCGGTGCAAGAATCCTCTTGGCTACTAATAAGAACTTCACCTTTGCCAACGATACTCAAGTTTAAATTCTCAGCGTGAGCACCAGACATACCTGCGACAACGACGAGCCATATTCCTATTTGGTAGACCAATTTCATCTATTTTTCCTTTTTATTTTTTTAGTTTTTAGTTTTTAGTTTTTAGTTTTTAGTTTTTAGTAAAAAACGCTTAGTTATTAGTTGCGCTATTTTCACTCAATTAGTATCTAAGTGTTTGTTATAGCACCATTATTAGTTAAAGCTAAACCTTAAAAACAATCGTAATTTTGGGTTATTAGAATTATGTATACAAATATGTCCATTGAAAAATAAGCTAGAACAACAGTCCGGCAAATATTCTCGGATTAATACAAACCAGCCTGATAACCAAAGTTGATATTTTTTGGTTTGTCATCCGAACAGGATATGGGGGCGAAGAAGCGCAACAATAAAAATCACTTTGTCATCTAAATCTATCCAATGTGTTAATAAAAATTAGGCAATAAAAAACCGGCCGGAGCCGGTTTTCTTTATGTTTTTGTAGTCATTACAAAACTTATTCTACTGTTGTAACTGTTAACTGCTTAGTTACATCATCAAACGAGAATCTATATTGACCCGCAGGTTGTTGGAAACTGATGTTTTTAGAATCGTTTCCATGCGTTGTATCAAATGGCACACCTAGTTCAATTACGTTAGTGCCTGCAGCTTCTTGCTCTGCACTTGCACCGTAGTTGAATCCAAATGACCCACCCCAACCTTCGTCGGCTATTTTAAAGAAGCCTGTTCCAGTTGTAGTTACAACACTTGAGTAAACATGGCCCGCTTCTGCGTCGTTACCTGCATCAGATGGTTCGAAGTTCAAACGCATTGTTTCGTCTGCCCCCCAGTCACCTGAGCCGTAAATACCGCCACGAATGTAGATTGGCGCTTCAACAACTTTCAACTCACCTTTTGTCTTACCATCGAATGAAATTGAGAACTCATACGCTGTAGACTCAGTCGGTGACACAGTAAAGTTACCATTCTCGCCGATTGCTAATGCGCCATCCGCTGTAGAATAGTCATATGCGCCAGGACCTAAATCTAGTGCGCCACCCCATGCTTTACTTGCAAACTTAAATGCATGTGTGCCACCAGCTTCAAGACCATAAACCAATGAATATTCACGAGTATCTTCGTTATATTTAGCTTCGTCTTCATCTGGTGCAGGGTCACCCCAACCTGTCATCGTTCCGCGAATGTATACTTTTTCAGTTCCATACGGCACGCCTGGTTGTACTAGCAACGTAGGATTAGCAACATCTGAAAGGTCTAAAACAACGTCAAATTCACCGTCAGATGCCACCACTAAGGATAATGCGCTACCATCATTTTCTAATGTCAGAGCTTCACCTATAGTGACATCAGCATCGCCTGTCTTACCACCAACAGCAAAGCCATTGTCAGCGTCGGCTAAAACCAATGAATAAGTTCCTGCGGTTAATGCAACTTTTGATGCGGCATATTGACCATTACTCGTATAAGCAAGCTCAATTGGGTCATTAGCATCAATTGTTAACATTGGAAACGCAGCTACTGGTGTTTTATTAATAGTCAAAGTTGCCTCTGACGATTTAGCAGCATCAAACTCAAACAGGTAGAATGAATCAGATTCCAAAGAAATCGACATATCTTGACCAACACCTTCACCAGCGGTTAAAGCGATTGTTCCACCAACACTTGGGGTATCTCCACCTTTTACGCCACCGTAAGTGGTAGGTTCTGACCAATTTGCATCTGCAACTTTGAAGAAGTAGCTTGTTTCACATTGAGTGACACAGGCAAAATCATCGAAGTTAGCATTAGCCGCCAATGTCAGCTTAGAACCTTCTGTTAAAGCATAAGTCTGCGTATCAGACGTCGGTGCATCAACACCATCAGGTAGACTCAACATATGTGTGCCGTCACCTAATGTAACTGACGTGCCATCAGCAAGCATCAATACCGAACCCGCAGGGATAGAATTAACAGCCAACACTTCACCGTCAGGTAAAGTTAGCGTTTCGCCAGCTTCAATCATCACTTCTATCTGTTTACCTGCAACATGACTTAGTGATGAACCTTCTGGGTGATCGGTATACGTTAAATGATAAGCATAGTGGCCGTCACCTTTGTGCGTAAATTGCGCAGTTTCCAGTGGGTCACCCCAACCATTAAAGCCGCCACGTAGGTAAACAGTGGTTTCCGTTGGGTCAAACTCTTCTATACATTTAGACGCGATATCTGTTTGGCCAACACCGACTGGGTATGAACCTGCAGGGCAATCTAAGATTTCTTGGCCTAAACATGCTTCACCTGATGCATCAAGTGCTGTTCCCCAACCACATGATTTACTGCCAGCAGAGGCACCAAAAAACGGATGTTGGTTAGCTAAGAAAACGCCGTCGATAAAGTTCGCTGGGAAACCTTCTTGGAAGAAGACCCGCTTGTCTATGTCGTGGAATACAACGTCGCCGCTATTACCTAATGGGATCATTGCATCGTTTTGAGTAATGAATTTATCACCACTGCTTTTGTGGTAAACAATAAAGTTACCGCAATTGTCGTGCCCATCAACTAGATCTAAAACCCAAAACATACCGTAATTAGGATCAATGCCTGCTGGCGATTTACCTTGGCCCCAGCTCGTAACACTAGCATTGTCGCCATCTTCGGCGTACGCAGTACAGTTACTATTGTTCCAGGTATGGATAGTTATGCCTTCATAGTTAGCTGAATCCTGCTCACCATTTTTACGGAAATAAACTACTGCTTGACCCGTCCCTGCCATATCAATAGGTGCAGGCGCATCAGCAATAGGGTTTGCTTCAGGTGTAATACAGTCGTATGTTCCTGATTCATCCAAAATTTTGTAGTTTGGACATTCCGTCGGCGGTGTGTAACACAATTCTTGATTATCTAATGCACTATTGATTGATAGTTCTAAGCCACGCTTAGCTCTATCAAGACGCTGTGAAGCACCTAAATAGTCAGAATAAGGAATTTGTGCAAACCAAGAGTCAAACCAAGTATCAAAGTTGTCACCAAAAATGACATCTTGTTTTTGACCGACTTTAAACGCTTTAGCTTCCGCTTTTGCAATTACCTGACGTGCAACTTCTTCTTCAGTCAAACCAAATTGATTAGTGTGACCGGTAGCGGCAGTCGCAAAAGCAGCGTAAAGATCAGCAGCGCCGTAATCGTAAGTATACGCAGTTCCAGTTGCGGACAAATCATTGCTATTCCAAGCAGTAATTTCCGCATCTGACCATGTACCTGCCGGATCGACGATTGCACGTAAACTGTCTTTTTCATCTTGAGTTAGTGGATAAAAATCTGAATCTATTGATTGCACGATATCTGGTAATTGGCATACCAAACCAGACGCTGCAGTTTCAATTACACCAGTGACAGCATTTACCTGCCCGGGTGTTGTCAGAACATTTTTTTCAATTTTTTCATCCTCTGTACTACAGCCACTTAAGACTGTTGTCGTTGCAATTAATGCAACTGCCAAAGGTTTTAACTTAAAATTCATAGGAAATAACTCCATTAACTAGTGTTTAGTCATTAGGTGCTATTAAAATGTTATCCCCAGAAGCATTGGCTTCTAAGGTTTTTGGTAAAACGTAACCCTGTCGATACTGCTCTACTACTGGTTGTTGCCTAGTGGTAGATTACATTTATTTTACCTGTCCGAAATCGCTGATTACAAAACACTCAACACCATGAAAGATAATAGACGCTTAGGCCTTTGTATATATAGAACGGACTTGCATACCCATGAATACGTATGCGTGCCAAACAAGCTTGTTAATTACTAATTTGTTGATTATGTTTAGCGACGTTGCCAGAAAAAATAATCAAAAAGTGTATAAACGCTATTTAAATGTGAAAAGTTTAGTCCGAAATAAACGCAGTCACACTCTTCAACAAAAATAACAACAACTTGTTTGAGGAATACACATGAAAAAGTTTAAGCCCAGCGCGCTTTCACTTGCGTTAATGTTAGGCGGTGTCTCGTTTGCAACTTTGCCTACGTACGCAGCTGAAGATGACGAACCAAAAGCAGCTGAAGAAGACGTAGAAGTCATCGAAGTACGTGGTTTCCGTCGCAGTCTTATAGAATCACTAAATACCAAACGTTATTCAGATACTGTTGTAGAAGCAGTTTCCGCAGATGACATGGGTGCATTACCAGACGTATCAATCGCCGACGCGATTTCACGATTACCTGGTGTTACTGCCGTTCGTTCTGGTGGTCAATCTAGTGAACTAAATATACGCGGTATGTCAGGTGGATTTGTATTTTCTACCTTAAATGGCCGTGAAGTCGTTACTGATGAAGGTGGTCGTTCTGTTCAATTTGACCAATACCCATCAGAACTCATAAACCAAGTACAAGTATACAAATCACAAAAAGCGTCACTTGTTGAAGGTGGTGTTGCCGGTTCTATCGAACTTAAAACGGCAAATGCTTTGGAAAATGACGAAGACCACACTTTCGCAATCCAAACCAAACTTAGTTACAACGATTCTGCTGATGAACATCCAGATGCAGATCCGCTAGGTAACCGTATCAGTTTCTCGTATCAAGGTAAGTTCCTAGATGAAACGGTTGGTGTTTCTTTGGGTTATGCGCGTTTGCAACAACCAAAGATATCTACACAGTTTGTAAATTATCAACCGCGACTCGCTAAGTTACCAATTGATGGCTTAGAAGATGGTGGTTTGTCACAACCTGTCATCGATACCGACGGCAACGTCGTACTTGATGAAAATGGCAACGAAGTGATGGAATCAGGTTATTACATCATTCCACAGGGTTTTGAATTAATGGCTCGCGGTGGTGAAGAACTTCGCCAAGGTGTTATGGGGTCACTGACCTATCAACCTACTGATGAACTTACCATCAAAGGTGACTTCTTCTATTCTAAGTTTGATTCACAAGGTATAGACCGCGGTTACCGTGTTAATGGTATTGGTTCAATTGCAGATGGTAATTCAATTTACTTCCAGAACCCAGTATTTGCGGGTGACAATAATGAATACCTAGTTGGTGGTTCGTATTATAGAGATGTCGATGACAATCCGGATAACAACCCTCCGTACCCACGTTATGCAAATACATTAACATTCCAAACTCAAGCGGATGACAACACGACAAACAGTGAAGTTAAGTCTTTTGGTTTTAATGTTAACTATTTAATCTCCGATGACTTAGAAATGACATTAGATATTGCCCATTCAAGCGGTGAGTCTGACTACCGTGACGAAGTTATGCGTTTATGGGTTTCTGAAGATGCATCTGCAGCAATGCCTGTTGTTACTGACAACATTGTTGTTAATGTCGATTATAATGGCTTAGAATTACCTGATATTTCGTTTAATGACGATGTTCAAGGTGCGTTAACCGATCCGTCACGCATGATGGTTGGTTCACTTGAGAAGTACCCTCATTTAGAGAAAAACGAAGCAAACTCTGTACGTTTAGACTTTAAATATACGCTTGATAATGATTATTTATCGGGTATTGAAACAGGTGTTCGCTATGCTGACAGAAGTTATAGCAACCGTCGTCAAGCATACAACTACTGTGACATTGCCAATTACGGTCAATTGTTGCGTAATGGTCAATACGTTTTAGGTTACGATGAAAATCAACAACCTGAAGAAACGTGTATGCCTTATCAGCTACAAGATGGCGATTATGAAATTGTGCAACTTGAAGGTGAGTTTTCTAACTTCCCAGCGTTTATTGGTGTAGATAATACTTACATTGAAAATGTCTGGTTAAAAAGCCAAGGTGAAGATACGACCGCTCGTCAAGATTGGGCCTACGATTGGACAATCTGGCAAGAAAGCCTTGTTGAAGAAGAAACTTTATCGTTTTATCTTCAAGCAAACTTAGATACTGAAATAGGTGGCTTCCCGCTAACAGGTAACATTGGTGCTCGTATAATTCATACGGAACAATCAGCGACTGGTGTTGAAGATCCTGTTGTCGCTGGCGGTGGCGACCCTATTACTGATGACTTTGGTGAGACAAGAACAACTTATCTTCACACGACTCTAGGTATCGATTACACCGACGTTTTACCATCAATGAACTTAAATGTTCAATTGACGGAAAACGACCAACTTCGCTTTGCAGCGGCACGTGTAATGTCACGTCCTGACATGAACAACATGGCAGTAAGTGGTGCATGGTCGTTTGGTGAAGACAAAGAAAAAGGTGTTGCAAAAGAAGCCGATTTAAATCGTGATACGTCTCCAGAAGTTCGCCCGTTTTATGCAAATCAATATGATTTGTCTTATGAGCATTATTTCTCGGAAACTGAAGGCGCAATCGTAGTTGCACTTTATTACAAAGACATCGAAAACTTCCCAGAGAAAACGACGTTACGTGATTACGACTTTGAAGCAAATGGCATTACACCGCCAGCTGTAGATCCAAATGATGAATCGCAAACACCTGTGCCATCTGGTGACTACCATGTTCTTCTAAACAACGGTAAGGGCGGTTATTTCCGCGGGATTGAAGTTGCATATACGCAAACATTCAGTTTCTTACCAGGTGCATTTGAAGGCTTAGGTATCAGTGCAAGTTACTCTTACACAGAATCTGAAGTTGAATCTGAATTTGCGGCAGTATCTGGGCAAGACGATGTTAAATCGCCATATCCATTCCTATCACCAAGAGTATGGACAGCAGCCTTGTTTTACGATTACGACGACAAATTCGCAACCCGAATTAATGCGCGCTATCGTGAAGAGTACGTTGGTAACCAAATTGCTATCGGTGATGAACAACAAGCCTTCTTCGCAGAAGAACTTATTGTCGACTACCAGGCGTCATGGCAGTTCACAGAAGAACTACAAGGTATTTTCTCAGTTAATAACTTAACTGACGAACCTAACCGTTCTTACTTTGGTAGCCAAGCGGCTACAGGTACGTTGCAGTACTTCGGTCGTCAATTCTACGTAGGTCTAAACGCTAAGTTTTAATCTACAATAGAAAAAAGTCCTTAATAAACTGCCGCTTCTGCGGCAGTTTTTATTTTCGGGACACGATATTTACGTTATGTTAATTAATCTACTTCTGTCAGGTAAAGTCGAAAAACAAACACTATGAACAGTCTTATAAAAAATGTCGTAATTGTTGGCGGTGGATCAGCGGGATGGATGACAGCCGCGATGTTAGCTAAACAACTGAACAGCTCAGTCAACATCACATTAATTGAATCTGAAGAAATTGGCACTATCGGTGTTGGCGAAGCCACCATTCCACCAATCAAACGATTTAACGCTCTTTTAGGAATAGATGAATCCGAGTTTATTAAATTTTGTAACGGCAGCATAAAATTAGCGATTGAGTTTGAAAACTGGCGGACACAAAACCACAAATATATGCACCCGTTTGGTTCATTTGCTACTGACTTTGACTACATGCCGTTCCCTTACTTCTGGCTGCAGGCAAAACTCAATGGCGACAAACGTGAGCTGCAAGAGTTTTCAATGGCGTGGCAGTTAGCTAGCAACAACAAATTTATGTTACCGAGCACTGACCCTAAATCATTAAGTTATAACTTTGACTATGCTTATCATTTTGACGCAGGTCTATACGCGAAGTTTCTCAGAGCATTCGCAGAAAAACTCGGGGTTAATCGCATTGAAGGCAAAGTGGTTAATGTCGTCAGCAACTCTGTTAACCAACATATAGAATCGGTTACTTTGGCGACTAAGCAACAAGTTGATGGCGATTTTTTTGTCGACTGCAGCGGCCAACGCGCCATATTACTTGGTGATACATTGGGTGTTGAATTTGAAGATTGGGGAGAACATTTATTTAATGACCGTGCAATTGCAGTTCAATCGGCTCATATGACAAGTATATCGCCCTATACACGCTCTATAGCTCACCATGCAGGCTGGCAATGGCGAATTCCACTACAGACTCGCATGGGTAATGGAAATGTCTACAGCAGCGATTACATGAGTGATGACGAAGCATTAACCACACTGACCTCAGCAATTGATGGCCCACTCCTAACTGAGCCAAATGTTATCAAATTTAAAACCGGTCGAAGAACAAAAAGTTGGCAACATAACTGTATCGCTATTGGGCTTTCAGCTGGATTTTTAGAGCCACTTGAATCTACCAGCCTGCATTTAATACAAAGCGCTATTATGCGACTTGTTAGATTGTTTCCAGACAATTCATGTTCACCTTTATTGCAGGATGAATTTAACCAAGAAACGCAAAAAGAATATGAACACCTGCGAGACTTTATTATTTTGCATTATAAAGCCACAGAACGTAATGACAGCCCATACTGGCAACGTTGCCAAGAAATGGATATTCCAGCGTCATTACAACGTAAAATTGACTTATTTAAGCAACATGGGCATTTAGTTGCCCACGACAAAGAACTATTTAAGCAGGATAACTGGCTAGCGGTATTAACAGGACAAGGTATTTTACCACAGGCTGTTGCCCCGATTATGGCTGGAAAAACTCAGTTTGATTTGACAAGAACATTAGACGGAATAGAAAAAAATCTTAAAGCAACGGCGGCAAACAGTTTGAGCCATGAAATGTATTTAGCCAAACATTGGCGTCATATTCCGGCTGATTAACGATTGTATTCGCCTTATTTTACACCTGTGTTGATAGCGCCTATGTTAATTTTGATTAGCTTTTATATTAGCTTTTATATTAGCTTTTAGACTCGCTTTTGAGTCTATTTATAGACTTGAACCGTAATGCTCAATAAGCTATTTGAATTACTTCAAATAGCTTTACATACCTCCGGTGACATCAACAAAGGTCCCTGTTGAAAACGATGAACTGTCAGAAGCTAACCAGTAGATCGCCTCGGCGACTTCAATTGGCAACCCACCTCGTTTAAGTGGTATTTTAGTTTTTAACCTATCGACTCTTGTTGGTTCACCGCCATCGGAGTGCATGTCCGTATAGATAAGTCCAGGCCGGACACAATTAACTCGAATGCCCTCATCCGCAACTTCTAATGACAATCCTTTGGTTAAAGTATCAATGGCTCCTTTAGATGCGGCGTAATCAATATATTCATTTGGAGAGCCACTGCGTGCTGCCCCAGAAGATACATTGACTATCGCGCCGCCTGCACCGCCATTAGCGGTCGACATACGTTTTATCGCTTCTCGACAACATAAAAATGCACTTGTCACATTATTAACAAGAACTGTATTAATTCGTTCAGCGCTCATATCAACTAATCGACTTTGAGTTTGTAAAACTGCAGCATTATTAACTAAGACACTTAGCGGACCAAACTTATCGTCGATGGTAGAAAACAGTCGTAATACATCAGCTTCGTTAGCTACATCGGCTTGAACTGTTATGCAGTATCCGCCCTCAGCAGTAATTTCTTTGGCAAGACTCGTGGCGGCTTTACTATTTGATTTGTAATTAATGCAAACTGCATAGCCGTGTTGAGCAAACAACTTTGCAGTCGCCGCGCCAATACCTCGACCACCACCGGTGATAAGTGCAACTTTCTGATTATCCATAGTTAACCTTTTCAACGATTTGTCGATTTTAAGCCTTAACCTCAAAAACAATAGATCCGCGCATAACGATGAAACCTATTCAGCTAAGCAATTACGCCCTGCCTGTTTGGCTCGGTAAAGGGCTTCGTCAGATTGCTTTAAAACCTGGTCAAAATCTTTCAGCTCACCTTCACGTTCGGCTACGCCAATACTAATAGTGACATTTACAAATTTTGTACCACCGGCGTTTTTCTTACGCTTACTTTTACCGTCTTGAGGCTCTTCAGGACGGTCATCATTGCGGATAGCCATTTGATAATTTGCGATATTCTCACGAACCTGTTCTAAAAATGGAATTGCATAGTTGACCGATTTATTTGGGAATACGATGGTAAATTCTTCGCCACCATAGCGATAAGCCTTGCCACCGCCTTTAACTTCATCGAGTTTACTCGCCACGAGTCGCAATACTTGGTCGCCAACATCGTGCCCATAAGTGTCATTAAACTTTTTAAAATGGTCTACATCTAACATTGCCAATGTATATTTTTTGCCCAATGAAATTGACGACTGCAATAATGCTCGACGTGCAGCCAAACCGGTCAACTCATCCGAAAATGCCATCTGGTAAGAATCCGATAACACGGCGTGGATCAAAAGCACACCAAATAGTATGTAGCAGATCATCTGAATTTGACTATCAAACTTACCAAAATGCATTATCGTTAAACCAAATGCTATTGCCCACAAATTAGCATTCATTTGGTTTGGTTTTACTAATTGGCGCGCAAACAACACGATTAAGCCAATAGTCACTACCAACATATCAACTTGAAATGTTTCAGAAAGATTTGCGGTTGATGACAAGGTGACAAATTTAAATTCTAAAATTTGATTAAGTGTAATCGATTGGTTAAAACGATAATTGATTAGGAAAACGATAAATAACAATAGTAACCGACCGAGACCATGGCGACCCCAGACAGCTTTATTCTGATCAAAACTAAACAAACAAATAACGGCCAATTGACTAATAAAAAACAAACTTGAATGTAAACGAAGGTTTTGAAAGTCGTCAATTTTGGCTATTGTTGCCCAGCCGATCATTAAAAATAGGACGATATAGATAATGCGAGTTTGATTGAAACGCAGGGCCAAAATGATTGTGGCTACAAACAATAAAAAAGGTGTTTGTAATATGATCCCCTGCCAAGCTGACAAGTCAACCCATTGCATTGCAACTGCAAAAATTACGCTACAAAAGATCAGACTTGGAAACGCAACCGCTTTAAAAAATGCAGAAATATTATACTTCAAACTTAGTTCTACCCATTATTATTATTTTTGGTACCAGGCACCCAATACTTTGGCATTAGCCGCGCCGGTGACGCTTGGTGAGTTACTTTCAATATTGTTTACTCGGCAATACGCCAACCAAGCGAACGCCATGGCTTCTAAAGAGTCAGGGCATACACCAAATTCTAAACTTGATGTTACCAACGTATTAGGAAGATTATTCACTAACTCAGCCATAAGATGAGTATTATGCACACCACCGCCACAGACGATCAATTGTTTAATATTAAATTTTGGTTCTAAGCTGATTTTGATTGCCTGAATCGTCAAGGCGAGCAAAGTTGCCTGCACATCCTGCGGCAATAATGGCGCATTTTCCTCTTCAACAATTGAGATTAATCGTTCTAGCCAGGGCAAATTGAAGTGCTCTTTGCCTGTACTTTTTGGGGGTAATTTTAGAAAATAAGGGTCGGATAAACACAACGCTAAAAGTTGCCTATTTACCTTCCCCGTTGCCGCCCATTCACCATTTTTATCATAACGGCTACCGGTATGCTGAAAACACCACTTGTCTAATAATGTATTAGCCGGACCAGTATCAAAACCGATTAAACGACCGGTAGCATCGGTTAGTGTGATATTGGCAATCCCGCCCAAATTAACCACGGCGGTTTGCTCAAGATTGTTAAATACCGCACGATGAAAAGGGGGAACTAATGGTGCACCTTGACCACCAACAGCGACATCCGCCATTCGAAAATCATTCACGACGTCTATTTTAGTCAACGCGGCCAACTTACTGCCGTCACCAATTTGCTTTGAAAAATACGTTGGAGAATTCGGAAAATGCCTAATGGTTATGCCGTGGCAGCCTATCGCTTTTATATCAGATGCGTTCAATTCACTTTCTGCAAGTAGCTGGATTACGGCATCTGCAAATAAGTGTGCTAACTGTACTTCAGTTTTAAATAACCTTGTTAGATTAAATTCGTCGGCGTGGCACAACAAAGATAATGTATTGGTCAGTTCTGATGGGATCGGTATTTCAATACTTTGAAGTAGTTTAACATCAACTGAATTTGAATCATGAGCGCTAATCGCTACCAAAGCGCCATCGACACCATCTAAACTGGTGCCGGACATTAAACCAATGTAATACTCAGGCGCAATCATTTGGCCGTCTATATTAGCGCATTGCCAGCAGCAAATTTTTACTGTGGTTTAAACGACCAAGACGTTCAGATGCAAAGCTTAAAAATAACGGTTTTTCTTTACCTGCAATTGGATTTGCTTTTGGTAATGACACAGTTCTAGGATTACGGTGAGTACCGTTAACTAAAAATTCGTAATGTAAATGCGGACCAGCGGCCAATCCGGTGCTACCGACTAGTCCAATCAACTGGCCTTGCTTAACTCGTTGGCCGGTCTTCACTTTTCGCTTAGAGAAGTGAATGTACTTAGTGGTTATACCGCCGCCATGTTCAACAAAAACATGATGACCATTAAATTTGTCATAGCCTGAACGGATAACTTTACCGTCACCAGCGGCAACAACAGGTGTCCCTGTACTTGCGGCATAATCAACGCCACGGTGTGCTTTATAACGCTTTTGCACTGGGTGGTAGCGACGATTGGTAAAGTTAGAACTAATATATTTAAAGCTGACAGGCGCACGTAAAAAAGCTTTACGCATACTATCACCGTCTGGCGTATAATAACGACCATCGGTATATCGAACCGCAGTGAATGTATCGTCTTGATTCACAAATTCTGCTGCGAGAATATCGCCAAAACCGGCAAATTCACCGTCTACATATATCTCTTCAACTAGGGTATAAAATTTATCACCTTCGCGTATATCTAACGCAAAATCCACATCCCAAGCAAATACATTAGCAAGATTCATAATGAGGTTATCTGTCAAGCCTGCGGCAGTTCCAGCATTCCAAAAGTTAGAAGCGATATGGCCTTCAAAATAACGCTCCGTCGTAACAATTTCTTTATCTTCTATCGTCGCAACAAAACCACCCTCATCGGTCAGTTTAGACGACAGGGTACGTATTGCGTCGAGAGGATAATATAGGGCAATAAATTGATCATCTTGATCAAATTCAAAGGTGAGCTCTTTACCAACCACTAATTTGGTAAAGTTATTCGCAACGTCACCTGAACGGACAATTGCCAACATGGTTTTCTGGGGAAGTTTTTCACGTTTAAAAATAGTCGCTAATGAATCACCATTACGAATTTCAACGTGTTTTTGATAAGTCTCAAATTCAACTTCAGTGCTGATATTTTTCAGCTCTAGCGGCAAAGGATATTCTTTACCAACGGCGAGTGACGCATAATTCGCAACAACTGCATGAGCAGGTTTAGACGCAACAGCAGATTCAGAGGGCAATAAAAGAACAATCGCTAAAATAGATGCGACTGCAGCCAAAATGTATTTATGGGGATTCGGGAACGTTTCTAATAACTGTTTCATAACTCACATTTCTAAATGAAATGTACTCTCACATGTACCAAAGTGCTTTGAGAATAGCACTTCAATGATTTGGATCCAACCACTTTACGTAGCGGATCCAAACCAAATCACGTCAAAATTAAGTTCTTCTGCTGTGACGTTTAATAAATCCGCCCGCTTGTCTCTGTTGCGACAAAGTTTTTGCTTTCGGTTTTTTATCTTCAAACGGGTTTTCACCTTCTCTAAACTCAATTTTTATCGGTGTCCCCATTACATCTAGGGCTTTACGATAATAATTCATAAGATAGCGTTTGTAGCTGTCAGGCAAGTCTTTTACTTGGTTGCCGTGGATAACGATCCGCGGTGGATTATAACCACCGGCATGGGCATATTTAAGCTTAATACGACGGCCACGGATCATTGGTGGCTGATGGTCATCCTGCGCCATTTTCATGATGCGAGTCACCATTGATGTCGAAATACGTTTAGTCGCACTTTTATACGCTTCATCAATTGATTCATACAAATGACCAACCCCAGTACCATGCAATGCAGAGATAAAGTGAAGTCGTGCAAAGTCGATGAATCCTAAGCGGCGATCAAGTTCGCGTTTAACTTCTTCTTTGTCACTTTTATCTAAGCCATCCCACTTATTCACGGCAATAACAATTGAACGACCCGCATTTAACGCAAAGCCTAATAAACTGAGATCTTGATCTGAAATACCTTCACGGGCATCTAATAGCAACAATACAACGTTTGCATCTTCAATTGCTTGCAGCGTTTTGACCACAGAGAATTTTTCAACAGATTGAGTAATACGTCCACGTCGACGAACCCCTGCGGTATCAATTATCACGTAATCTTGGTCATTTCGGGCCATTGGAATATAAACTGAATCACGAGTCGTGCCAGGCATATCATAAACAACAACACGTTCTTCACCTAACATACGGTTAGTCAGCGTTGACTTACCTACATTCGGGCGACCAATAATTGCAAATTTAATAGGGAGGTCTTCAAACGGGATAGCGTCTTCATCATTAGTATCAATGATTTCGCCATTTTCGTCATACTCAGGTTCAGCAAACTCATAATCACCAGACTCAACAGCCGACGCATCGATAAGGCCCATTTGCTCTTCAAATTCGTTTGCAAGGCGTTCGACAATTGGCATTAATGCAAGATCTAACAATTGCGAAATACCGCGTCCATGGGCGGCGGCGATTTGATATACATCACCCATTGCTAATCCGTAAAATTCAGCGCTATACGAATCGCCGTCGATGCCATCAATTTTGTTGGCAGCGATAAAAGTAGGTTTATTTTTCTTACGTAAATGCTCAGCAATTGCTTGATCTGCAGCGGTTAATCCAGCTCGAGCGTCCACCATAAATAACACAACGTCAGCTTCTTCAATCGCAATCAGCGACTGCTCAGCCATTTCGACGTCAATCCCTTCTTCTGTGCCGTCTATACCACCGGTATCAACTACAATAAAGTTGCTTTCCATATGCGCAGCTTGGCCGTAACGTCTATCACGAGTTAAGCCAGGAAAATCTGCGACAAGCGCATCGCGTGTTTTTGTCAGACGGTTAAATAGGGTTGATTTTCCGACGTTTGGTCGTCCAACTAGTGCCACCACAGGAAGCATGGGTTTACCTCAAATTTGTTTGGCACAATGCCAAAACTGATAATTCTAAAAACAAAAAAGGCTCTGCAGTTCAAATTGAACAGCAAAGCCCAAATATCAATGGCTTACTATTACGGTAGTCGTAATGCTGTAACTTCGCCATCTCGAGTTTGGATATATAATAAATCACCGCGTACCACTGGTGCTGTATAAGCTGTTCGGTCTTCCGACGTAAACCAGCTAATAAACCAACGTACAGCTGAATAATCGATGTCGTCTAACTTAAATCTAGAGACTAACTCACCCGTCTTTTTATCGACAAAGTGAAAGTAGCCTTCATAGTCGCCCACAACTAACGTGTCTTTGTAGACTACAGGTTGAGTTAAACGGCGATTATAAAATTCAGATTGAGTCCATTTTTCAATACCGTTTTTTGCATCTACTGCAACGATATTTCCCTTCGCATCAGTCAAATACAACATGTCATTGTCATATGTTAAATTACGATAAGACGAATATTCACGTTGCCACAAAATACGACCAGACAAAACATCTACAGCAGCAAGGTTGCCATTATATGCAACTGCATAGGCCACTTGATTAGCAACGATTGGCTGACTGTCCGCATCAATTAGCTTCTCAAGCTCAGTCGTGCCTTTTGACTTGCCAATAACAGCTTCCCACGCAGGAATGCCACCATCTAAAATAAAGACTTTTAATTTACCAGTTGCAGTACCAACTAAAACACCACCACCGGTAACCGAAGGTGTAGAAGTACCACGCAAGGTCAGTGCCGGAGTGTCAGTTTCAGCTTCCCAGCGAATTTCACCAGAGTCAGGATGTAAAGCAGACACATGTCCCGATGTCGTAGAAACGGTTATCCAACCCTCTCCCCAGCCTGGTGCTGAAATAACTTCACCAGTCACTCGGGTCTGCCAAAGCACTTCGCCAGTTTCTTGGCTTAAGGCAATTACATCACCGTTCTCAGTACCAATATAGAGATTGTTATAAGCCGCAGTGATGCCGCCACTTAACTTCGCACTTGGTACAGATTTCATACGAATTTTAGTCCACCATGTAGGTGGTTTTTTCCGTGTGTCTGTGCGCCAAATTTCGTCACCATCTTTAGCAGACAATGCAATCACTTCGCCATCACGGCTCGCCGTGAAAATACGCTCTTCCGTTACCGCTGGACGTAAATTACTAAAGTAATTTTCAACCCCGTCTCCCGGATGTTCGCGCCATTCAACTTCCACATGACGTGTAATGTTAAACGGTTTAAGTTCGGCTATACGAAGCTCTTCGTTTTCTTCAGTGCTTTCACAACCAACTAATAACGAAGCAACACAAACAGCCGTTGCAACGATTTTAAGTGGATTGTAATGCCTCAATAGGCTGTTTGATAATATTGGCATAAGTGCGTACTAGCCCTTAACTTCAGAAGAAAGTGCAAGATCATCCAATTTCATTTTTAACAACGTGTTACCTGTCAAACCACCTGCATCTGCAGCTGCTTGATATTCTACGCGCGCTTTGTCGGCGTTGCCTTGTGCAAGATAAACATCGCCTTTCAATTCTGCAACACGAGATTTATAACCTTCGTCTTTAATTGCATTCAGTGTCGTTAACGCTGCATCATATTGCTTAAGCTCAATGTTTACACGGGCAATACGAGTCGCGATTAGACCGCTCAACGTTTGATCAGTTGTTAACTTTGCTGCTGCTGACAATTCAGACAATGCTTGTTCAAATTTGTTATCTTCAACTGATTTTCTCGCAGCCACCAAATTAACAAAGATGGCATATCCCGATTCACCATGAGCATCAACAAACTGTTGTAGTTCGCTAGATAAATTTGCGTCCGCTGAATCCGACTTTTCAATAAATTGGTCATAAGCCGCTGATGCTGCTTCTTGCGCTTCTATTTTAGAATCTACATATTGATTCCAAGCAAAAAAGCCACCTAAACCTAAAAGTGCACCTACGATAATTTGAGTACCATTGTCGTGCCAATACTTCTTAATTGCTTCGACTTGTTGTTCTTCTGTAGAGTAAATTTCCATTACAACCTCTTATTTTGTACTACAGCGGCTACGTGAGCTCGCTCTCAATCTAATTCAAGAATCGCACTTACACGTGCTGCTAATTGTTCCCAAGCTACGGTTTCTTGCTCGCCATGTTGACGTAGGTTTTTCACCGTAACCTGCTTATTATTCAGTTCGTCTTCACCTAAAATAATGGCAAGACTGGCACCAACTTTGTCGGCCCGTTTCATTTGTTTCTTAAAGTTTCCGCCGCCGCAATGGCTAACAACACGAATACCGTCAACTTCAGTTCGCAACACTTCTGCAAGTTCAACCGATTTCATATCGGTTCCTGCGCCAGCTGCGACCATATAGACATCAGCTGTTGAAGTTGGTTCCTTTAAAACGTCAAGAGTTTGCAATAATAATACAAACCTTTCAATTCCCATGGCAAAACCAACACCTGGGGTTGCTTTACCACCAAGTTGCTCAACTAAGCCATCGTATCGACCACCCGCTAAAACGGTACCTTGTGAACCTAAGCTCTCAGTGACCCATTCAAACACGGTACGGTTGTAATAATCTAAGCCGCGCACTAATTTTTCATTAATGACGTATTTAATTCCCACAGCGTCAAGTCGTTGTTGCAACTCGACGAACATGGTTTTTGATTCTTCATCTAAGTATTCAGACAGCACAGGTGCAGCTTCTAAAACCGCCTGTACATCCGGATTTTTGCTGTCGAGGATACGCATCGGATTAGTTCCGAGTCGGCGTAAACTGTCTTCATCTAACTTGTCTTTATGTTGCTCTAAATACTCTACTAACGCACGAATATAGTCTGCTCGCGCTTCATTAGAACCAAGTGAGTTTATCTCTAAGCGTAAATGCTCAGTAATACCAAATGCTTGCCATAAGCGAGCTGAAAGCATAATAACTTCAGCATCCATGTCTGGACCTTCAAACCCGTACGCTTCAACACCAAATTGGTGGAATTGACGATAGCGACCTTTTTGTGGACGCTCGTGACGGAACATTGGACCTTGATACCATAAACGTTGTTGCTGGTTGTATAATAATGCGCCTTGATTTGCCGCCCGAACACATACTGCTGTGCCTTCCGGACGCAAACTCAAAGAGTCACCATTGCGGTCTTCAAAGGTATACATTTCTTTTTCAACGATGTCTGTTACTTCGCCGACAGACCGTTTAAATAAGTCGGTAAACTCAACAATTGGAAAACGAATTTCTGAGTATCCATAACTGGCTACTGTTTTCCTGATAACTTCTTCAACTTGCTGCCACTGTGCTGTTTCATTTGGTAAACAATCGTTCATTCCGCGAATGGCTTGAATAGGTTTAGACACGTCTTAAAAATACCCGTTTGTATAAAAATAGGCTCGCATTATAGGGACTTTATTGGTCAAGGTAAATTGCCAAGCTCGGTTATATGTTGCAAATCACCTATAATTTGATTATTTGCATGGGGTTTTCGCAAATGTTCTGCTAATTTAAAGATAATTAACAAAAATATAAAAATAAAAATAAAAAATATTCTTATGAAGAAAGAAATTTCAATTTCAAATCTAAAACTCGGCATGTTTGTGGTCGAAGTTACACAACAAGCGGGTAAAGTAAAAATTAAGTCTCAGGGTTATGTTCGAACTCAGCGTGCAATTGACATGCTCAAGGACAAAAAAGTAGAACGAGTTATTGTCGATTTAGCCAAAACGTTGCAACCAAAACAACGCGAACCTCTTCCAGAATTAGAACCTGTCGTACCTGAAAATAATCTTAAAAAAGTCGATAAAACCCCAACCGCTGGTTTTACACAAGAGCTAGGCCGTGCCGCAACACTATATAGCACTGCAAAGAACATTCAGTTGCAAGCTTTTGACAATATGAAGGCTGGCAAGCCGATTGATACCGTCGCCATGAAAGAAGTCGCTGACGGATTTATCGACTCTGTATTTCGAAATCAAGATGCGCTTGCGTGTATGACAAGAATGCGTGAGAAAGATAGTTACCTTATCGAACATTCAGTCAATGTCTCAATTGTAATGACCATTTTTGCCCGTCACCTTGGATTAGACCGAGACGTAATTCATGCGTTGGCAACCGGGGCTTTACTGCACGATTTAGGTAAGATCGGTATCCCAGACTCTGTTCTAAATAAACCCAGTCGTCTAACTGATGAAGAAATGGACATCATGCGCAGTCATGTCACGTTAGGTTATGAAGTACTGAAACGGTCGGGAGAACTTGACCCCATTAGCTTGGAAGTTGTTCGAGATCATCACGAAAAACTTGACGGTACGGGTTATCCAAACTTTAAAATTGCAGATGAGCTGAGCTCCTATGCAAGAATGATAACGATTGTTGATACCTACGACGCGATTACTGCGGATCGTTGTTATCAAAAGGCGCGAAATCCAATAACGGCATTCAAAATATTAAGAGCTGAAAGTGGTGACTCTTTTGATGAAGAACTAGTCACTGAATTTATTAGTTGCATGGGGATCCATCCTATTGGCACATTAGTTAAACTAAAAAGCAATAAACTTGGTGTTGTAATTAAATCTAATTTTATTAATCCATTGTGCCCAGAAGTAAACGTTTTTTATAGTTTAACGAACAAGAGCCATATAGAACCTCGAGTCGTTAATTTGTCGGCTTCGAATATAAATGATGAGATAGAACGTAGCGTTAAACCTGACGATTTTAACATCGATATGATAAAGTTTTTCAAACAAGTTTTGCTACCCTAACGGAAGAAAGAACTAAATGCCCAATTTAAAGCGAATCCCGGTAACCCAGCTCAAACCTGGTCAATTTGTTGTAGATATTTCTCAACAACTGGGGCATATGCGAGTGTCTGCTTCCGGTTGGGTTAGGACTCAAATTGCAATTAATGAACTTATTGCTAAGGGTATTGTTTCCGTAGTTATAAACGAAGAGAAACATCTTAAAAGCAAAAATGATGACGCTCTATCCATTAAAGACAATTTAGGCCATGTCCCCTTTAACCAAGAATTAGACGCGGCAAAAAAAGCCGTTAATCGATTAACAAAGGAATTGAGTAAGGCCTTTGAGTTAATTAGGCATAATGATTTAATTGATGCGACATTATTGCACTTTGCCGCGATGGAATTTATTTCATCTAGCTACCGCAATTCTGCCGCGGTTTTAAGCTTAGTGCGGGTAACGTACTACAAAGATTTTCAACTTGGCCATGCACTCCGCTGCGCGGCTTATTTTTCTGCCACTTTACGCAGTTTAGAGTGGCCTGCAGACGTTGCACAAAACTGGGTAGTTGGTGCCTTGTTACATGACATAGGCAAGTTACAGATGTCACAATCCATCCAACAACCGAACATGCATGACCTGACCGAACAGCAACGGATGAAAGATGAATTTGTTAAACCTGAACACGTTCAAAATGGCATTAATATCGCTGAATTTGTTGGTAGCTTAACTCAAGAAACCATCGAAATAATTGAACAACACCATGAACGTTTAGACGGTTCTGGCTACCCTACCGGTCAGAAACTTACCGATCTTAATGATGGTGTCCGTCTATTTTGTATTATTGATGAATTTGACCGCATGACGCGGGTTGGTGACCACGGTAAACCTTATGGTGTATTGCAGGCATTTAGACGAATGTTACAACTTGAAAAGCAATTCGACTTTGAGTTGTTACAACGATTTATTAAGTGTATCGGCGTTTACCCACCGGGTACTTTGGTCAAATTAAGCAGTGGTAAAGTTGGCTTGGTTTTAGACCGTGGAATTTCAAGTGTTCACCCAAATGTTAAAGTAATTTATAACGATAAAATGGGGCATCATGTTGAAGCAAAGAATCTTGACCTTTCGAACAATCCATCTGAAGTCATTTCTGGTCTATTTTACGGTAATAAAATCGGTATATTTGCTGAAAACTACCTTTGATTTAGATAAAAACTATTTGCTCAAATTTGTCAGTATTGTATTTAAAACACCCAGAGAGTATTTCATTTAAATGAACAAAAAACGAAATACTCAACCGTTACATACCCTAACCTAGCTCATCCAGCAAAGTCATCTAATGCCTCTTGCATAAAGCGGATGAAATGAGTTTCCCAAACGACTAAATCCTGACGAATTTCCAATAAACGTAATCCCGGCATTAGGTCGTCACCTTCTTTGAGAATTTGGTTGTTGATCTTAACCCATCTCTCATTTGGATCAGTCGCAAAAATATGCATACCGTAATAAAGCGGTGGTATCCCCGCTTTTTCTGCGTCACTTAATTCGTGAATACTCATTAGACTTGAGCCGGTAGAGATATTAACCTCTGAATAAGAGTTAAGAGGTAATTCTTCCGTTGCTTCAACCGCCATGGCAAACTGCGATCTAAGGTCTTCCGATACTTCGGCAATAGGCAAGTCGTTATCATTTGCCGTTGTCAGCGCATCTTGTTGTCGCTCAGTCGGCGCGTTTGTGGCCTGATTTACTGCGTCGGTAACCGACGTAACCAACTGGCCTTGTTCATTTTTGCCTATTTCTATTTGTTTTATCGGCTCTTCCTGCACAACAGGTTGTGCCGTGTTTGCCACATCAACCGAATTAGCTGTCACACTCACATCCGCACTTGGGGTTTGAGCCGTAACCTCAGTGGGAGCTTGCGATGCAACTTCCGATAGGTTCTCATTTTGTGCTGTTAAGCTATCTGTACTCGCAATTTTATTAGTTACACTATCATTCGCGGTTCCGGTATCTCGAACCTCATTTGTCACCTGTTGTGAATGAACAATATTGGTTGGCGTCTGTCCCAGCAGATAACCACCGAGTAAGCCAATAATTAATAACAGGCCGCCAATTAAAGCCCATATCGCCGCCGGTATTGAGGTCGTTTGTGGCTGGGCAAACATTGAAGCCTGCGCCGGGTTTCCGGTTAAATTAACCTGTTCATTTTGATCTTTTTTAGCGCTATCTTTTAGCAACGCTTTGTATAAAAAACTCATATTATTATGCCCTACCCACAAATAACACAGTACTGATGACTGCAAGTACAAGTGTAGAAATAAATAATGCTGTGGTTACATTTTTAGTCAATAAGCTCGAACTAGGATCGTTGCTTTGGTATTGACCAAACACTTCGTTCGCCGCTTGCTTTACCATCTTAGAATTGACTTGAGATTGATTCAGCGCAAATGCTCCCATCAAGGCTCTATCTGCCAATAAATTAATTTTTCTCGGTGTGCCACCGGATAATTTAAATATTTGTTTCATCGCCCGCTTTTCAAATAAAGGGCGATTGCCACCAACTGTTGCTATTCGATGGTTAATATACAAAAAAGTTTCAAATTCAGTTAACGGTAACAAATGATAACGCGCGGTAATGCGTTGTGCGAGTTGTCGCAGTTCCCGTTTATTTAGCTTTTCCTGTAACTCAGGTTGCCCGATTAAAATGATCTGTAACAACTTGCGTTCATTGGTTTCGATATTGGTGAATAGCCGTAACAATTCCAATGCATCTACAGACAAATGCTGGGCCTCATCGATAACCAAAACGCAACGTTTTCCATTGTTATATTGGTTTAGCAAAAAGTCCTGCAGTAAATCCGATAATACTTTGTGGTCGACCTGATGCTTAATCGTTAATTCAAACGCTTCACATACCGTTTGTAATAATTGTAATTTATTTAACGTTGGATTTAATATGTAAGCGACATTAACATCGTTTGTTAACTGCCCTAAAACCGCTCGACTGACCATGGTTTTTCCGGTGCCAACCTCTCCAGTTAACATAACAAATCCGCCATTACCTGCGAGTCCATGCTGCAAATAGCCTATAGCTTCCTGATGACGATCGCTTGGAAATAACATGCTTGGATTTGGCGCGATATTAAATGGTTCTGCCGACAGGTGAAAATGTTGTAAATACATAATAAATGTTAATCTGGTTAATTATTGATTGTCGTGTTGAAAATAGAATTTTGATCACAATGATTAAGACAGGTCAATCATAACAGAATATACTAAGGCGAATACCTATTTGTTATAAGGTGTCAATTTGAAAACTTACCTCGTCGGTGGTGCTGTAAGAGACCAACTTCTAAAGTACCCGATAAAAGATAAAGACTACCTAGTTACAGGTGCGACTATAGCTGAAATGGAGGCGAATGGATTTAACCAAGTTGGTAAATCCTTTCCCGTCTTTTTGCACCCCAAAACCCAAGATGAGTATGCACTTGCACGTACTGAAAAAAAATCAGGCTCAGGTTATACCGGATTTGTTTGTGACTTTTCCCCGGATATTAGTGTCGAACAAGACTTAGAGCGACGCGACTTGACGGTAAATGCCATGGCAAAAGCTGAAGATGGCACAATTATCGACCCATTTAACGGTCAACAAGATGTTAAAGACAAGATCCTACGCCATGTATCTCCAGCATTTGTCGAAGACCCACTGCGAGTTTTACGAGTCGCTAAGTTTGCAGCCCGCTACCACCATTTAGGTTTTACCGTAGCGTTAGAAACTCAGTTATTAATGAAAACTATGGTTGAAACTGGCGAGCTTGACGCCTTAATTCCTGAACGTATTTGGCAGGAAATGTCCTCAGCTCTTAATGAACAATCGCCGTCAGTGTTTTTTAATGTCCTAAGGGATTGTGGTGCGCTTGCGCTGTTAATGCCTGAGATAGCCGCACTTTGGGGAGTACCTAATCCTGAAAAATGGCACCCCGAAATTGACACTGGTATTCATACGATGTTGGTCGTGGATCAGTCCGCTAAGCTATCTAAAAGCCCGGTAACGCGTTTTGCTGCCCTTGTTCATGACTTTGGTAAAGGTCTGACGCCTGAGTCGATGTGGCCTCATCATCGTGGTCATGAAAAAACTGGATTAACACCGTTAAAAGCATTTTGCACTCGATTAAAAGTACCTAACGAATACAAAGAGTTAGCCTTACTTATGTGTGAATATCACACCCATACTCACAGAGCTTATGAGTTAAGAGCAGACACCATAGTGAAGCTGTTTGATAAAATGGACGCGTGGCGTAAACCCGAACGATTTTCGCAGTTCTTACTTGCTTGTACTGCCGATATGCGCGGACGAACAGGTTTTGAAGAACGTGACTATCCGCAAGCGGATTACCTCGCTGAATGTTTAGTGCTCGGGGGTGAAGTCAATGTTCAAGATGTCATAGCTGAGGGATACCAAGGCCCCGAAATTAGAACTCGTCTAACCGAACGCCGTGTAGCGACTATAAACACCTATAAAAAAACGGTAAGCGAACAGACTTAAACTCACATATTGTCATAAAAAATGGTGTGATGATAAAAAAACAAAAAAGCCCAAACCGCTAATTTTGCAGTTTGGGCTTTTTAATGGCTCGACATAATAATCGGTTTTATACCTAAACGTATTGCAAGCGCATGCTTCTGATGCACTTGCAGTTTGGCAAACCTATTAAATGGATTTTATGCCCATGTTATATAACGTAAAGCCAAATATGTCAGCGTATTGCTCAATGATTTTACTCGTTGGCGTACCCGCGCCATGGCCCGCATCTGTTTCTATGCGGATCAATGTCGGATTAGTGCCCGTGTGTTTTGCCTGTAAATGAGCAGCAAACTTAAACGAATGAGCTGGGACTACGCGGTCATCATGATCGCCCGTAGTTACCAAAGTTGCAGGATAATCCAGCCCAGATTTAACATTATGGACTGGCGAGTAGCCTAGTAAATACTCAAACATTTCTTTATTATCTTCCGCTGTGCCGTAGTCATATGCCCAACCAGCCCCAGCAGTAAACGTATGGTAACGCAACATATCCAAAACTCCGACGGCTGGTAAAGCGACTTTCATGATGTCTGGACGTTGTGTCATAACAGCACCCACTAACAAACCACCATTAGATCCCCCCATCACAGCAAGCTTTTCTGCAGAGGTATATTTCTCAGCAGACAAATATTCCGCCGCTGCGATAAAGTCGTCAAACACATTTTGCTTATTTAATTTAGTACCTGCGTTATGCCATTTTTTACCGTACTCGCCACCACCACGTAAATTAGCAACGGCATAAACACCGCCAAGCTCCATCCATGCGGCGCGTGTTGAACTAAAGCTTGGTAATAAACTTACGTTAAAACCACCGTAACCATACAAAATAGTTGGATTATCGCCGTTTAACGCTAAGCCTTTTTTATAAGTAATAATCATCGGAACCTTTGTTCCGTCTTTCGACTTATAAAAAACTTGTTTAGATTCAAATTTGTCGCTGTCAAAATTCACTTTAGATTTCGCATGAGCAATCGACTTACCTGTATCAACATTTAATTTAAATATCGTTGTCGGTGTTTTGTAGTTGCTGAATGAATAATAAAGTTCGGTTTGATCATCTTTGCCATAAAACCCATTTGCACTGCCAACTTCTGGTAGCGCGATATCTCTGATCTTCTTACCGCTAAAATCGTACTGTTGGATCATAGAGACGGCATCTTTAATATAGGAAGCAAATATATAACCGCCACCAGTAGACACGCTGAGTACATGATCAGTTTCAGGAATAACATCAACCCAATTTGCCGGAGCTGGATTATCGACATTAACTTTTACAACTCGTTTATTAGGTGCGTTAAGGTTGGTGACCAAATATATATCGTCACCCTTGCTTTCTAAAAAGTTAGTATCTGAGTCTGTGTTATCAACAATCGCAACAAGTGGTGCGTTTTTAACACCCATTTTTTTGATAAAGATTTTATTGCCCGATGTGGATACCGCTGCTTGAATGATCAAATAGTTAAGATCATCGCTGACGCCACCAAAAACATATCGATGTTTTTCTTCTGGAGTTCCACCGAAAACCAATTGATCCTGTTTCTGCGGGGTTCCTAACTTATGGAAATAAACTTTATGTTGATCTGTTTTTGCGGACAGTTCACTGCCTTTTGGCTTGTCATAGCTTGAATAGTAAAAACCTTTGTCGCCAAACCACGAAATGCCGCTGAATTTAATGTCAATGAGCTCAGGCTCTAACTGTTGTTTAGTTTCAGTATCGATAACTATCGCTTTACGCCAGTCACTGCCACCTTCAGAGATAAGGTAAACCGCTTTTGAACCGTCTTTAGTGAACTCTATGCTAGCAAGAGAAACTGTCCCATTTTCACTAAAGGTATTGGGATCTAAAAACACTTCCGGCTCGGCATTGCCTTTTTGACGATATAAAACCGATTGATTTTGCAATCCGTCATTTTTGTAAAAATAAGTGTAATCACCTTCAATAAATGGCATGCCTACTTTTTCGTAGTCCATTAAATCAGTAAGGCGTTTTTCAATTTTTTCGCGGTAAGGTATGTTACTTAAGTAACTGTTTGTCACTTCATTTTGAGCTACAACCCACGCTGCGGTTTCGCTACTCATGTCATCTTCTAACCAACGATATGGATCTGCTACGTCAATACCAAAATAATTTTCAACCACATCACCTTTTTGGGTAACTGGATAAACAAGCTTGATTTGTTTTTCTTTCATTAAATCACTCGCACAGCCTGCTATGGCCAAACTGGAAACAAACAAAGCTGCAGTTAGCTTCGACATTTTATTCATTTATTATTCTTCCTTTTGGAGTACATAAGACGTTTCTCGCCCAAAAGTAAAAAAATAATAACAAAAAGTCTAGATTCTAGGGTATATGTGACAGGAAAAGCGTAATTAAATAATGACAGTAAATTTAACAACACATTGATTGTACAATAATTGACCAGTGGTTTATTTGGCTAAACAAAGATAGTCACCTCATTACGCGCCATAAACAAATAATGGGGCCTTAAGCCCCATTATCACATCAATTCAACCTGTTTGGCGGCTACTAATTAGATAAAAAAGAAGATCAATACTAAACCTAAGATTAATCGATAGATTACAAACGGTAACATACCGACCTTTTCTACTAAGATTAGGAAGTAGTGAATACACGCATAGGCACTGATAAAAGACAGCAAGGTGCCCCAACCAATTGCGGCCCAATCAACCGGTACAATTTCTTGACTCAATTTTATTGCTTGATAACCACCGGCCGCGGCAATTAGCGGGATAGATAATAGAAAAGAAAATCGCGCGGCCGCTTTTCGAGTTAGCCCCACCATTAACCCAGCAGTAATAGTAATGCCGCTGCGCGACGTCCCCGGAATTAATGCTAGTACTTGGGCTAAACCAATAATGACAACATTTTTTACCGATACTTGATATTCGTCTTTAAGTTGGCTTGCTTGTCTGTCAGCCCACCATAGCAAGAGACCAAAGACAATTGTTGTCGCCGCAATAACGGTTGTATTTCTTAAGTTTTCTTCAATGAAGTCTTTAAAAATAAAGCCTGCAAGTCCGGCAGGTATAGTCCCTAGGATAATCAACCACGACAATTTACTGTCTTTATCCTGTTTGCCACTAAATGACTGAACCCAACTCACCGCCATGCGGCCGACTTCTTCCCGAAAATATAAAACAACGGCGAGCAAACTACCCGCGTGAACAGCAACATCAAATGCCAAACCTTGATCTTGCCAACCTAAAATCTGCGACGGCAAAATTAAATGCGCTGAACTCGAAATTGGCAAAAATTCGGTTAACCCCTGCAGTATCGCCAAAACAATGACTTCTATGATCCCCATTAGATTTCCCTTAATGCGTTAACTTTTATTTTGTGCGCTCAATAAACACACCAACAGATGCCGTACTTGCTACAGCACCCAATTTACGTAATTTAATTCGACAACGTTCAACAGGAAACGACGTTAAAATGTGGCTTGCGACCTTTTCAGCAACGGTTTCAATAAGCTCCGCTTGATTTTGTTTAACAAGTTTCACTATATCTTCTGCAACAATGGCGTAGTCAACTGTTTTAGATAGGTCATCTATTTGTGCCGCTTGACTAATATCAGTGTACATTTCAACGTCAAATTGCAATGTCTGTTGGATCGTTTTTTCCCATTCGTAAACACCAATAACAGTATCAACTTTGAGAGCTTCAATAAAAACAATATCTTGCGCCATGTAATTTTTGGTCCTATATAATTCAATTCAACATAGTATAACTGAGCTGTATTTGTGTATCGCCAAGAGGTCGGATACCATAACGAAATACAAATTTGTATAGTAATTCGTCTCTCTCAATGATAAATATCTGCTTACCAAATTAACGTTTCGCTCTTAGTTTACGCGACGCGAAAATTGAAAGCGCGAATAATAGCTGAAATACCAACAATGAGGAACTCATGTCCGCTGAATTTTTTCTTACATTAATTGCAACCTATCTACTAGGTTCAGTCAATTCAGCGATCATCTACTGTAAATTGTGGCGATTACCTGACCCTCGCTCTAAAGGATCTTTTAACCCTGGCGCAACAAATGTCTACCGTATTGCGGGTAAAACCGCGGCTATCCAGGTTTTATTGTTCGATGTTCTAAAAGGAATAATCCCTAGCTGGGGGAGTTATTACCTAGGATTTTCGACTTTAGAAATTGGCGCAATTGCATTGGCCTGCTGCCTCGGACATATGTTTCCGATTTTCTTCCGGTTTCAAGGCGGCAAAGCGGTCGCAACCGCGTTAGGTTGCTTACTGCCCGTCGGTTCGACTCTTGCGTTTACTCTATTAGGAACTTGGATGATCGTATTCCGTTTAACCGGATATTCATCTTTATCCGCTATAGTATCTGTCGGGATTTCACCACTGGTGACTTACCTAACCTCGCCTAAATATACAATCGCAGTAACCATGTTAGCGTTACTTATTATTGCTCGACATATCCCTAATATCATTCGCCTAGCCAATGGCAGCGAACCTAAGTCGAATTTAAGAGTATAAAGTTATTGTAAACTTACATTAAAGTTTAGGTAATTCTTCAATTGACCAGCGTGGTTTCGCTTTTACTTTTAAGTTTTGATCCCCTTGACTCAAAATACGTTGAGCGCCCGCAAATGCGATCATCGCACCATTGTCGGTACAGAACTCGTGTCTAGGATAAAACACATTACCGCGCTGCTTGGCCATCAATTGAGCTAGTTTCTCTCTTAGTTCTGTATTTGCGCTGACACCACCGGCGATAACTAAAGTTTTAATTCCAGTTTGCTCTACCGCACGTCGGCATTTAATTGCAATAGTATCAACGACAGCTTGCTGAAACGCATGGGCGATATCAGCTTTAAGTTGGTCAATATTCTCTGGTAATTCAGTTGCGTCTGATTTACTTCCAGACAAATGAATCCCTGCACCACGAATCGCAACTGCCGCTGCTGTTTTTAAGCCACTGAAGCTAAAGTCTAATCCTGGGCGGTCTGTCATTGGTCGAGGAAACTTAAATACCCCCGGAGTTCCATGTTCGGCTAATTTTGCCAACATAGGTCCACCAGGATAATCTAACCCAAGTAGTTTTGCGGTTTTATCAAACGCTTCACCCGCTGCGTCGTCAATAGACTCACCTAAAATTTTGTATTGGCCAATACCTTGCACTTCTACAAGTTGCGTGTGGCCGCCGGAAACTAATAACGCGATAAATGGAAACTCCGGGCGCTCATCTTCCAACATCGGCGCAAGTAAATGCCCTTCCATATGATGAACCTCTACCGCTGGGATCCCTAAGCCATAAGCCATTGAGCGGCCAATACAGGCTCCAACCATTAAAGCCCCAACAAGTCCAGGCCCAGCCGTAAACGCGATTCCTTCTATATCCTGTTTTGTCAGATCACATTCCGACAACAATTCACTGATAAGAGGTATTGTTTTACGCACATGATCTCTCGAGGCAAGTTCAGGGACAACACCGCCATAATCGGCATGAACCGCAATTTGACTATAAAGTTTATGTCCAACAAGCCCTTTTTCGGTGTCGTATAACGCAATGCCTGTTTCGTCACAGGAAGATTCTATACCTAAAATTAACATGTTAAATTCACCTTAAACTCGCTTGTTTTTCATAACGATAATATCAATATACACAGGGTTTACCGGCTGGTTTGACTAACGATTCCAACCATCGTGCAAATTAGACTGTTTTCGCCCCGTAGCAACTATGTTACTCTTAGCGAAAGGCGCGCATTCTACCCCTCGAAACAAAGAGATTCAATTGAATCCCCGAGCAGTTTATTTCAGTAATAACCTCTTAGACATTACGTCTTGTTAAATAATCCCTGAAAACCTGTTTAAATTTAAAAAAAGTACTTTACAAAAGACGGGGCTTGGATTTAAAATGCCGCACCATTTTTATTAGTCTTGGTTAAAGTTTAACCATAAAATACAGAATACTGAGGTCGATTTTTAAATGCCAGTAATTAAAGTTAAAGAGAACGAACCGTTTGACGTTGCACTACGTCGTTTTAAACGTTCATGTGAAAAAGCAGGGATCCTTTCAGAAGTACGTCGTCGTGAACACTTCGAAAAGCCAACTTGGGCTCGTAAGCGTAAGAAAGCTGCTGCTGTTAAGCGCCACTTGAAAAAAGTTTCTCGCGAAAACGCACGTCGCATCAAACTTTATTAATCTACTAACTCTCGAGTCAGGAAGTACCTATGAGTCTTATTGACCAGCTTAAAGACGCCCAAAAAGATGCTATGCGTGCTAAGGATAAAATCCGTTTAGGCACAATTCGCATGGCCTTGGCCGCGGTTAAGCAACGAGAAGTAGATGAAAGAATTGAGCTTGGTGACGAAGATGTTATTGCCATCTTAACTAAGATGGTAAAACAGCGAAAAGATTCTAAAGCGCAGTATGAAGCCGCTGACCGTCCCGAGCTAGCTGATATTGAAGCAGCTGAAATCGCCATTATAGAAGATTTCTTACCTCAAGCGCTTACCGAGGAAGAAGTTCTAACCTTGCTCTCTGCCGCCATCGAAGCCACTGGGGCATCTGGCATGCAGGACATGGGAAAAGTAATGGCCGAATTGAAGCCAAAAATCACTGGCCGTGCCGATATGGGCAAGGTAAGTGGTTTAGTACGGTCGAAATTAAACAGTTAATTTTTGACCTGCAACACTTCAGCAACATAAACCGCAAAATGCAAATTTTGCGGTTTTGTTTTATTTGCCGTATAGATCATTTTAAATCCACTGTTAATTTGCAATAATCACCATCCAATTAAATTATTTTTACTACTCAAAGGGGCAAGTGATTGACTGGTCGTATTCCGAAAGGCTTTATTGATGACGTTGTTGCTCGCACCGATATTATTGATTTAATTGATGCTAAAGTTCCGCTTAAAAAAGCCGGCAAAAACTACCAAGCCTGTTGCCCATTTCATAATGAAAAATCACCGTCATTTTCGGTAAGCCCTGAAAAACAGTTTTATCATTGTTTTGGTTGCGGTGCTCATGGCAATGCCATCAGTTTTTTAATGGAATACGAACAACTTGAGTTTGTCGAGGCCATTGAAGAACTAGCTCGACTGCACAGTATTGATGTCCCCCGCGAAGATAACGGGACCGGAAAACAGAAAAAATATCCAACAGTAAGTAGAGAACAAAAACAATCGGACTACGAGTTAATGGAACTCGCCGCAAAGTTTTTCCAACACAATCTCAAACATGATCAGAATTCAAAAGCGGTTATTGATTATTTAAAGAATCGTAATTTATCTGGCGAAATCTGCCAACGCTACGGCATTGGTTATGCGCCTGATAGTTGGGACAGTATTTTAAAGTCGATTGGTAAAACAAAAGCGCAGCAACAACAACTTCTCGATCTAAAAGTTTTAAACCAGAACGATTCAGGCAGAACATACGACTTTTTCCGTAAAAGAGTGATGTTCCCAATTCGTGATAAACGTGGACGAGTGGTGGGCTTTGGCGGACGCGTTATTGATGACGGAACCCCAAAATATTTAAATTCACCTGAGACACGTATATTTCATAAAGGCAACGAACTGTATGGGTTTTATCAAGCCAAACAGGCCAATCAAAACCTCGAACGAGTTCTTATTGTCGAAGGTTATATGGACGTTGTATCTTTGGCTCAACAGGGAATATCGTACGCTGTAGCAGCACTTGGTACAGCGACAACACCTGAGCATATGCAGCTCTTGTTCCGCAGTACGCGTCAGGTAATCTGTTGTTATGACGGCGACAGAGCTGGACGTGATGCCGCTTGGCGAGCGTTAGAAAACGCCATGCCCCATTTAAAAGACGGTGTCGATTTACGGTTTACATTTTTACCTGACGGTGAAGATCCAGATACTATGGTGCAAAAGGAAGGCAAAGAAGCCTTTGAAGTTAGACTCGGTGAAGCAAAACCTTTGCTCGACTATTTCTTTGAGCACTTTGTAAACGCTCTGGACATTACCAGTGACGCAGGAAAATCTGCCCTTCTCTCGCAAGCCAAACCACTAATAGAAGTTGTTCCTAGTGATTATTATAAAGAAGCATTATTAGCAAAGTTAGCACGTTTAATCGGCCGCGACGCCGATAAAATTAAATTGGCAAATCGCTCACCTATCGCTGAAGTTAAACGTCAACAGACTGAGTTTCAAATAACGCCGATGCGCCGGGCCATTGGTTTGCTATTACAACATCCTAATCTAGCTAAAGAAGTCCCATTTATTCCAGCATTAGCTAATGCAGAAATGCCAGGTTTTGCCACCTTCATCGCTATTCAAAAGTTAATTTTGGACGAACCTGAAATTAAACAATCGGTTTTGTTAGAGCGTTTTCGTTCACAAAAAGAATACTCATTTTTGGCCCGTTTATTCTCTTGGGAGCACCAAATTGACGATGAGAACTTGATTCAAGAATTTGCCGAGACATTTAAGTCATTGCAAGATAGTTATCTGGAGAAACGCCTTGAGGCCTTATTAATTAAAGGGAAAACTGGTCAACTCGATAAGCAAGAACAGATTGAGTATGTGGCATTAATGAGCGCCTTAAAATCCTAAAACAATACCGAACGGAAGTTTGATTTTGGCACTGTATTACTCCTTCTAAGAACCCTTAACCCCCTTCATCGTAGATTGATATTTCACAAAATAGATTTAATTGCCATTGATTTGTTTCAATTCGATTAATACATAGCCAGAAATTAAAACAGCTGTTATAATATGTAGTTCGCTTTTTAAATCACTTTACGGTGAATAAATAAGCACTTTCCCAAGTATTTCATGTTCAACTAGTAGGTGGAAGATAATCTGTATGGAGCAAACTCCTCAGTCTCAACTAAAACTTCTTATTATTAAAGGTCGCGAGCAAGGTTACTTAACCTTTGCAGAAGTGAACGATCACCTTCCGCAGGATATGATCGACGCTGATCAAGTCGAAGACATCATTCAGATGATCAACGACATGGGTATCAAGGTATGTGAAACACCACCTGATGCCGATGAATTGTTGATGCAAGAACAAACCAGCGATGATGAAGTCGTTGAAGCGGCAGCTGCAGCACTTGCTACTGTTGAAAAAGAAATAGGTCGTACTACCGACCCTGTTCGCATGTATATGCGTGAAATGGGTACGGTTGAATTACTGACTCGCGAAGGCGAAATCGTCATAGCAAAACGAATTGAAGAAGGTATATATACCGTTCAATCTTCAGTTGCGGAATACCCGCAAGCTATCAGCTACTTGTTGGATCAGTGGGACCAATATGAAGCAGAAGAAATTCGTTTAAGCGACATCATTAATGGTTTCCTAGATCCAAACGAAGAAGATGTAGCACCTGCTGCAACTCATGTTGGATCAGAATTGTCTGAAACTGATTTAGCCGATGAAGACGGCGATTCAGATGACGATGATGAAGACGAAGAAGAAGTTGATACAGGCCCAGATCCTGAAGAAGCTCGTGAGCATTTTGAAGAGTTACGCCGTTTGTATGATGAGTCAACAGTCTCTATCAATGAACTTGGTCGTTCTCACCCAAAAACTCAAGAAAAGATTGCGGCTCTTGGTGAACATTTCCGCTTATTCAAACTGATTCCAAAGCAATTTGATAAATTAGTTCGAAATATGCGTGACATGATGGACCGTGTTCGCGTTCAAGAACGTCTAATCATGAAACACACTTGTGGTTACGCTAAATTACCTAAAAAAGATTTCATTAAGATCTTCCCAGGCAACGAAACTAAAACGTCTTGGTTAGAGTTATTGCAATCGGGCGGCGATGACGTTGCAAATCGACTTAAAGAAGTCGACATTGAAATTCGTCGTAGCATCCAAAAGTTAAAAGAAATTGAAAAAGAAACACGACTAAATGTAGAAGCGATTAAAGACATCAACCGCCGTATGGCCATTGGTGAAGCTAAAGCGCGTCGTGCGAAAAAAGAAATGGTCGAAGCCAACTTACGTTTGGTTATCTCCATCGCTAAAAAATACACAAACCGTGGTTTACAATTCTTGGATCTGATCCAAGAAGGTAATATCGGTTTGATGAAAGCGGTAGATAAGTTTGAATATCGTCGTGGTTATAAGTTCTCTACTTATGCAACATGGTGGATACGTCAAGCGATTACGCGTTCAATTGCTGACCAAGCAAGAACAATTCGTATTCCAGTACATATGATTGAAACGATCAACAAGCTTAATCGTATTTCACGTCAAATGTTACAGGAAATGGGTCGCGAGCCTACACCAGAAGAACTTGCTGAGCGCATGTTAATGCCTGAAGACAAGATCAGAAAAGTGCTTAAAATCGCAAAAGAGCCTATTTCAATGGAAACGCCTATTGGTGACGATGAAGATTCACATTTAGGTGACTTTATCGAAGATACAACAATATCTTCACCAGTGGAAACAACTACTTCTGAAGGTTTGCAAGATGCAACCCGTGATGTATTGTCTGGCCTAACCGCCCGTGAAGCTAAAGTATTGCGTATGCGCTTTGGTATCGACATGAATACGGATCACACTTTGGAAGAAGTTGGTAAACAGTTTGACGTAACACGTGAACGTATACGTCAGATTGAAGCAAAAGCATTACGTAAATTAAGGCATCCTTCTCGTTCAGAACCGTTAAGAACCTTCTTAGACGAGTAATAAGTCAATTTACAACACTTTTAGAAAACCCGCACTAGCGGGTTTTTTATTGCTTGGCGTTTTATTTTTAATAATCTTCCCTTTAACCACTTTAAAAAATTAGTTCTTTGTCACATACTGAATATCCGCCATACTATTGAATATTCGTTAAAAAGAATTATTTGGGACTTTTTACAAATTATTTTATTACGCATAATTTTAACGAATAGTAACAACTAATATTGGTTTCCCTATTGCAAGTGATAACGTCATATTTAACTCATTGGTGGAGTAAACGTTGAATCTAATTAAAGAGTTACAACCAGGTACTATTGTCAACATCAGCCTATATGACAAAGTGCATAACCGACTAAAATTTAAAATGATTTACGTTGGCCTGATTGAAAATGAATATTTAATTCTAAAATTTCAAAATATCACTAGTGCTGCCAATGACAGCCATGACTTGAAAGCCGGAGTCCAGTTATCAATTCAAACTGTAGTAGCTCAAGAGTACCTTACCGCACTTAATTTTCAGGTATCTTCATTAGGGATCAGTAAACTTCGAGAACCCCTTTTACTTGTTGAATACCCTAAAATGGTGAAAGGTCAGCGGCTGAGAACCACCCCTAGGATTTCCGTAGAGTTAATGGCTAACATTACTTATCCAAAGTTAGACCGACAATATCTGGCTTTGATTTCTGACTTTTCAATGACAGGATTAAAGTGTGAATACTTACTTAATGAAGAAGTATTAGAGAACCCAACGTCAGAAGAGTTAACTGGACAAGAGGTCAATGTTGAATTTGTTGCTAACGACGACTTAGATATGGATTTTTCCATCAGCGGTGTCGTTAAAAATGCTCGACAAAGAGAAAAAGTTCAACTGGGCGTCGAATTTACAGAAGAAGACTCCGGTGTCGTAAAAAGTGCCTTTGCGATCCTTCTTATGCGAGAATACGGCTTATAACCTTTCTCGGATCCATCATATATTTGTTATTTTACAACCAACAAGTAACAGCATTTTGATCCGCGATATGGTTTAATTATTAACATATTTGCCATTCTTATATTTTAATACAAGGTTAGCCCAAGCCTTATGCCGACTTCTGCAACTCCATTAAAAGCCCTTTCGACTCATTTAGTGGAAGAACATCCTGTTGCTATCGAAATAAATCAGGTGAGCTATGCTGTCATGTTGGCAAGCCCTCATGATTTAGAAGAATTTGTCATCGGCTTTCTGTTGTCCAACTTAGTTATTAGCCACAATCGCGATATTCATGATATCAATATCAGCCAGCAGGACAATGCCTATATCGTTAACGTAATCATTGCTAACCGATGTTTAGTTAACTTGCAACAACGACAAAGGCAACTAAAAGGCACCACGGGTTGTGGGCTCTGCGGTACAGAAACGTTAACCCAAGCATTCCCTACACTGCCAACGTTGCCTGCGATGTCAGCGATATCGCCTAATCTGAAAACCACTCTTAGCGTCATTCGGCGCAAGCTGTCGACTTGGCAAACCCTAGCTAAAAATAGTGGCGCTTTGCACGCGGCATTTTGGCTCAACACTGACGGTCAGATAGTCGCCTGCCGTGAAGATATCGGCCGACACAATGCGCTTGATAAGTTAATTGGTTACCTTTTAAAAAATGGTATTGATAGACGCCAAGGCGCAATTTTAATGACAAGTAGATGCAGTGTCGAATTAGTGCAGAAATCAATTTTGGCCGGCGTACCTACGTTAATTAGCCTTGCCTCACCAAGCCAGTTTGCGGTTAATCTAGCTGCAGAACATAACCTTTTGTTAGTCCAGATCCCGAAAAAAGATCAGCCTATCTATTATGGTATCGAGTAATTTATGACAGTTAAATCTAATAAAGCCGGTGGTTTCGCATCAGTCGCCTCCACGTTCAAACAAGTGATGCGCAGCCAACGCGCAAAAGACAATATCAAAAATTTGCTGAAAGTAAATCAAAGCGATGGTTTTGATTGCCCAGGTTGTGCGTGGGGCGACAATACAAATGACCGTTTTCAGTTTTGTGAAAATGGAGCAAAAGCGGTAACTTGGGAGGCTACAGACAAAAAAGTAGGTCCTGAATTTTTTCGTGAGTACTCGGTAAGCCAACTCAAAAAGCAAAGTGACCACTGGTTAGAATATCAAGGTCGGTTAACTGACCCTATGTCATACAATGCAAACACCGATCATTACGAACCTATTTCCTGGGAACAGGCAATTTCAATAATCGGTACCAAAATACGAAACGTAGAGCCAGACCAAGTGGAGTTTTATACTTCGGGACGAGCAAGTAATGAAGCGTCCTATTTGTATCAATTATTTGGCCGGGTTTTAGGCACCAATAATTTTCCTGACTGCTCTAATATGTGCCATGAAGCTAGTGGTGTTGCTCTAAAAGACACTATAGGCGTTGGCAAAGGAACCGTCACGATAGACGACTTTGACCACGCAGACGTTATCTTTGTTTTTGGCCAGAACCCCGGCACTAATCACCCTAGAATGATGAATTCGTTGCGCAAAGCCTCAAGAGGGGGATGTAAAATTGTTTCATTTAATAATCTAAGAGAAGTTGCCTTAGAGAAATTTGCCAGCCCTCAAGATCCTATTGAATTACTTACTCCAGCGGCAACGACCATAAGCCATCGTTATTTCACACCCAAATTGGGCGGCGATTTTGCTGTCGTCCGTGGCATGGTCAAACATCTCCTCGATATAAATACAAAACTAAACGATGAGTTTATTGCAGAGCATACAAATGGATTAGAAGCTTACCTAACGGCCGTTTCTGCTACGCCGTGGGAATTAATCACTCAACAATCAGGCTTAAACCAGAAAGATATTGAGCAGGCTGCTGATTTGTTTGCAAGTGGAAAGCGTGTCATTACCACCTGGGCGATGGGTATAACACAACATAAACACTCTGTTGATACGATTAAAGAGATAACCAACTTACACTTATTATTTGGGCAAATTGGCCTACCGGGCGCAGGACTATGCCCTGTGCGTGGACACAGTAATGTGCAAGGTAACCGAACGATGGGGATAAATGAAAACCCTTCAATGCCCTTTTTACAAGCCCTTGACGCCGAATTTGGTATCTCGACCAGCAAGCGACCCGGCCATAACGTCAACCAAGCGTTAACCGCTTTGTCTACACAACAAAGCAAAGTCCTTATCTGCTTGGGTGGCAACTTAGCCGCCGCTGCACCTGATACGCACTTTACTATTGATGCCATACAACAAGCTGAGCTCAATGTACAAATTAGTACCAAACTGAACCGAAGTCACCTTTGTGTTGGCAACGACGCGATTATTCTGCCCTGTTTAGGCCGCACAGAAATAGATAAACAAAGTAGTGGCGAGCAAGCGATAACGGTAGAAGATACCTTTAGTATGGTTCATGCGTCCAAAGGCGCTAACACTCCGGTTGGGCCAAACTTAAAGTCAGAAACCGCAATCGTCGCTGCCATTGCAAACGCAACATTAGGTGACAATATTGTCGACTGGTCAACGCTGGCGGAGGATTACGGACAGATCCGAAACCTAATTGAAAAAACGATTCCAGGATTTGATAACTTTAACCAACAAATAGCAACGCCAGGTGGCTTTCACCTTGTTAACTCAGCGGCTAATTATCATTGGCAGACTCATAGTGGCAAAGCCAACTTCACTGCGTCCCAACTTCCTACTAGCCTCTACCCAGCAGCGGTCGTTGCAATAATCGAAAAACAAAAAGCACCAATATTTACTTTACAATCGCTTCGTTCTCACGACCAATACAATACGACGATATACGGCATGGATGACCGCTATCGAGGCGTATTTGGCGAAAGGAATGTTGTCTTTATAAACAAAAAAGACGCCTCGCGATTAAAACTAGAAGAAGGGACGTGGGTATCTCTCACTTCAATTTGGCACGATAATCAAACACGCATGGTGGACGGTTTTAAATTGATATTTTATGACATTCCACTGGGCAATGTAGCAGCCTATTATCCTGAAACTAACCCACTTGTACCAATAGACAGCTTTGGTGATGGCAGTTTTACTCCAACGTCTAAGTCTATTCCAGTTATCATTTCAGCGTCTAAAACCGTCTTGATGAAAACCTCCTAGTACAATGTAGGTTAACAATGACGCCAGGGAGTTTCATTGGCGTCATTTAGTAGAACCCCCTACTTTCTTAGAGAACCCCTTAATAACATTCCCATTTGGTGCTTTGTTTTAAACTCACTAGTCTTCTCAATACTAGTTCCTAAAAAACATTATTTTGTCTTTTTAAATAAAATATTGTCACATCAACTAAAAAATAGGTCATATATTTAACATTTTATTCTCTAGCCTTTGTATTTTAATGCCAATTTCTTGATTAAGATTACAGCATAAACATACCGCTACATGGTCGAATTAACCGAGACAATATTATCTCGAGTTAGGCTCAAACTAGGCGTCATAATCAAAAGGTATCTCGATGAAAAAAAGTGAACAATCTGACCCGTTTGCCACCGCAAGAGTTGAAACTGGATTGGGATTTATGGATGACCAAAACGATCCTGTAACTATGGTATTGGGATTAAAAGACGTTCGTAAATGCGCCCATAACTGGAAAACGTACCAGTCTGGCGCTAAACCTGGTCGAATCGTCATCCCCTCTGAAGTGAACATTCGTGAGACACGACAGATCCCTTTTGAAGTTGATCCACCTGAGCATAAAACTTACCGGGATTTAATCGATCCTTGGTTTAAACGACCATTGGAAGCAGACTACCAAGAGCAATTAACTGCGATTATCGAAGGTGTTTTTAACGATGTATTACAACAGCCTGAAACCGAAGTGGTGTCGCAACTCGCGCTTGTTCTTCAATCTCGAGCGTTAACCTTGTTACTTAACACACCAATGTCAGACTCTGAAACTTGGATCAACTGGGGTACACACGTTTTTAGAAGTGATACCACAGCCCTAGATGGCGACAAAGCTGCAATACTTTACGATTATATAGAAGCACAAATCGAGCGGGCTGAGCAGTCTCCAGGAAACGACTTATACTCTTTGTTATTGCAGTCAAAAGTTATGGGTAAACCTATGACAAAGGAACAAATCAAAGGCGTTATGATCTTGACCTTCGCAGGTGGCCGAGACACAGTGATAAATATGGTGACCAATACCATAGGCTACTTTGCTGAGCACCCTGAAGACTTGCATCGTTTGCGAGATGAACCAAGTATTATCAACAAATCCGTAGAAGAGTTAATACGATACTTTTCGCCATTAACTCAAATGGGACGAGTTGCGACTGAAGACGCCTCAATTTGCGAACATGCCGTTAAGGCGGATACCCGTATTTCGTTGTGTTGGGCATCTGCTAATCGTGACGAGCGCGTATTTGAAAATCCAAATGACGTGGTATTGGACCGAAAGCTGAATCCTCACGTAGCATTTGGTTTTGGTACTCACAATTGTTTAGGCGCGACACATGCGCGTCAAATATTACAGACCTTACTCAGTGTGATGATCAATAAGCTCGATTCAATAGCAATCGTCGATAGCAAAGACAACATTGAAACATTGGGTGAATTTAAACGAAAAGTGGGTTTTGATCATTTAACCGTACAATTTAAACAGCGCTAATTTAGATAAATAGAGGAAACCACCATGGCTAAAATTACATTTGTAACACAAGACGAACAATCAATTACAGTTGAAGCAACAAGTGGCAGCGTTATGGAACTGGCAGTCGACAACAATATTCCAGGCATCGATGGCGATTGCGGCGGCGTTTGTTCATGTGCAACTTGTCACGTTCATGTTGCAGCACAAGACATGGCTAAGACAGGAACAGCAAGCGAAATAGAATCTGACATGCTCGAACTAGATGACAACGTGAATGAATATAGCCGCTTATGTTGCCAAATTGACATATCTGACGACATTGACGGGATCACGTTAAAAGTCGTTGGTTAATCAAATTATATAAACGTTAGTCATTATTTTAAGTCCATTCTGAAAATAGACATTTATCAAAAATTGTTTTTAAAAGGTCACACTTATGACAAATCAACCTGAACAATCGACCTGCGTTATCGTTGGCGCAAGTCACGCTGGAGTTAATTTGGCGTTTTCATTACGTAAAGCAGGTTATGTTGGTGCGATTGCGTTAATAGATGCTGACCCGACGTTACCTTACCATCGCCCACCGCTGTCAAAAGCCTACTTGATCTCGGATGACCCCATTGAAAGAAATGCCCTTAAGTCACCAGAGAGCTATGAAAAATCGACGATATCATTGCACTTAGGTTGTCGGGTAACTCACTTAGATGCGGGCAAACAAACAATTACCTTTGACTCGGCTTCTAATGGAACAACAGAGGTCATGTATTATAGCCAATTGGTATTGGCGACCGGCGCTAGTCCTATTATTCCGCCAATCCCTGGTTTACAACAGGCGGCAAACCTATTTCCACTGCGCACCGCTTTAGATGTGAATAATATCAAACAAGCCATGCGTCAAAAAGCGGCTCCCAAAGTCGTTATTATTGGTGGTGGGTACATTGGTTTAGAAACCGCGGCTTCCCTAAAAAAACTCGGTGCAGATGTTACGGTTCTCGAACGAGAGGAGCGGATACTAGCTCGTGTAACAACACCAACCATGTCGTCTTATTTTACCAATTTGCACGAGCAAAATGACGTTAATATCCTATGTAAAAAAAATGTAGAGGGTTTGTCTCTTAAAGGCAATATCAATCAACTCCATTGTGATGATGATACCGTTTACGAAGCTGATATTATCATTGTCGGAGTGGGTGTCAGGGTCAATACAGAACTAGCAAAAATGGCGAATATCGAAATAGACAATGGTCTGAAAGTAAACGAGTTTGGCGCTACCGCGACCAAAAACATTTATGCGATTGGTGATTGTAGCAATCACTTCAACCCTCATTACGGCCGCTTCATTAGACTTGAATCCGTTCAAAATGCAGTTGATCAAGCCAAATGTGTCGCGCAGGCTATTTGTGGTCAACCTGTGCCATACAATACAATACCTTGGTTTTGGTCAGATCAATTTGATATTAAATTACAGATGGTAGGTTTATCGGAGGGATTTACGGATGTTGTCGTTCGTAAAGAACATACAGATAAATTTTCACTTTGGTATTTTAACGGTTCACAACTCCTCGCTGTGGATGCAGTGAACAATGCAAAAGACTATGTCGTCGCAACTAAAACCATTAAAAATGGACTTGTCGTCGATAAAACGACTTTAGGGGATCATAGTACGGCTGTACAATTTCTATAGTCAAAAACAGAAAGTTAGATGATCTTAAACGAAAAGGTCATCCTTCTTTTAAGAATAGCAAGACAAGAGCTTGAAGGTTAACGAAGTAAAATAATTACTCCAAATCGACACTTATATCCTGCCAATTAGCGATTTCAGCAGGCGTGAAGCCAGAAGCCGTATAAGCTTTATTAATAAACTTGTTCTCTTTTAGGATCGATAAACCTTTTTCCAGCGCCAAAAATATCAACTTACTATTGCGGACGTCCTTACGAACAATAAAGTGACGAGATTGCGCTAACGAAACATACATATTTGGAATTGGCACCAGAACAACATTCTCCAATCCAATTTTCATATCGCTATTAAATTCACCTAGCGTAAAGTCTGCGCGCCCTTTAGCAATCATTTTATGCACAGCTGTAGAAGACGGCGCATTTAACAATTGCGGCGTTAACTTTGATATAACTTGCCAGTCATGGGTCCACTTATTTGGTGAAATGCCAACGTATTTTTGTAAATCTTGTTTAGTTTTAACAACATCTAACATTGGATGGTTGCCCAGTGTAAAGATGCCCTTTTTCATTTCACCAACGTCAATTACAGGTTTAGAAACATAAAAAATAGATTCGTCTATTTCATCTTTCCAAATCGTTTCCCCTGGAATATGAACTTTACGTTGGTTTGCCAGTACTAAGCTACGGGTATAATTGGGAGAAGGATAAAAATCCAATCTGACGTCTAGCCCGCCTAAATGCAGAGCTTTACAGATAATAACGAGTTCGATGGCACCACGTGATGAATGTTTAGATTTAAACTCGTCAACATTCCAACAATCTTGTTTTAACGTCCATTGATTAAAAACTTCGAGGATATGAGGGCTAACAGCGATGCCTAAAGTATAACGCTCCGCTTTCAAGTTAATACTAAAACAAAAAATCGACAGTAAAAATGCAATTATTGGTAACTTCACTATTCTCCCCAAGGAAATATTTACGATCCTGATTTGGGCTCGTCAGAGTTAGGTATAAATCAACTATGGTTGACTGTCAATTTCAGGGAATGTTACAAAATGGGTAAAAGGCGGCCACTCGTCACTATAACGGGACACTTCTGCGACGCAATCAGTAACCGCTTACATTGCGCTAGCTCGTAAATCTAAGGCTGAGCTTGATGTCACCTTAGCTTTCAAAAGGGGAATTTTAATAGGGTGGCTGATTTAGATGGTTGAAAACAATTTTTTATAACAGAGTTGCCGCTTTTGTATTATAGGCAAGTCTCGGCCTTTATCGACAACATCACACTTTATTTAAGAACAAAAAAAGGCGGTTAAGTATACTTAACCGCCCAATAACAAATTTAATATTGGACCAGAGGCTACGACTTGTATTCCGCCACCAGTTTTTCAACTTCCTCAATCGATTTATTTTTTGTCTCAGGTAAATAGCGATACAGTAAAACAAGACCAACGATGCCTGACAACATATACGATAAAAACACATCCGCAGCACCAAAGGCATTAAGTAACCAAGGGAAAAATTTCTGCATAAAATAACTTATCGTGCTGCAAACTAAAGCAAACATTGGGATAGCAACGCCACGAACTGAGGTCGGCACAATCTCCGAAAAGACCACCCACATAATTGGTCCAATAGAGATATGAAACGCGGCGATAAAGCCTACGATACCAACTAAAACCAACATGCTATTTATCGTCACTGCCGCTTGAATAAACTGACTCTCCAGTGCCCGAACATTATCTAGTCCAATCACTTCAGCAACACCAGCTTTAAAACTCTTGTCATCACTAAATGTTTGTCCTACTAGCGACTGCATAGCACCTTCATTAAGCTCTGAGTGCGCTGCAGCAAGCTTAGAGACATCCTGTTGGTCAAGCGTGTAAGAAGCTTGATTAAAAGCGATTACACATAGTAATAGACATAATATAGAAGCAATAAGCCCACCATTTACCAGCGGTCGACGCCCGACTTTATCAACTAACACTATGGCCAGTGCAGTAAATACAAATGAAACCAAACCAATGATAATTGTTTGTGCAAACGCTGCATTTGTGCCAATGCCAGTCTGTTCAAATACCATTGGCGCATAAAACAATATTGGATTTACACCTGTGGATGGTTGAACAATGGCAAACACTAATCCGACAATCATAGCGAGTCGCACACGAGGGTCTAATAACGCCTTAAATTTTTGCTTAATTCCGCCTTCTTGTACTTCGCTATTGTTGAAGCTTGCTTCGATGGATTGGATTTCGCCCTCAATTTGTTCCGCCGGCATTAATTTACTTAGGGCTTGTTTGGCTTCTTCTAACTTACCTTTCGACACTAACCAACGAGGACTTTCAGGAATAATAAACAGTAATAAACACCAAACTAAGGCCGGTACGATTTCCATACCTAACATCCAACGCCAGAGGTTATCAGCAACGCCAAATTCTACGATCCAATTTGCGCCTGCTTCAGTTGCGCCAAGCAACCAATAATTAGAAAAATAAGCAAACGTCAAACCAACTACAATCATAATTTGATTCATCGATACCAGTTTGCCACGTTGTTTTGCAGGGGCAATTTCACCTATATACATAGAGGCGAGAGACAAAGAAGTAAAGGCTAACCCGCCAAGAAAACGCGCAGCGACTAAGGCTTCATAACTTGGTGCGAGCGCAGATGCGATAGCCGATACAACATATAACATGGCAATCAGAATAAGCGTTTTTTTACGGCCAATGGACTCACATACTGCACCTGTGATCACTAATGCCAGTAAAACACCTAACGCAGGCGCACTTACTACATTCCCCAATTGCATATCATCTAACATAAACTCTGCCGCAACATAGCGAAGCGTGCCCGAGATAACCGCAGCGTCTAACCCAAAGACAAAACCACCAATAGTTACAATTGACGCGTAGATAAACGCGGCCTTTACAAATTTATCCATAATACTGCCGTTTTAATAATCATTTTGTTAACAATAAACATTTAAACAAGTATGGTCAACCCTAGATTTATTTGTTACTAATATTAATAATCATTCTCTAATCAAAAAAACCATATGTTGAAGCAAAAAATAGCAATACCAAAGTCGAGCAACAATTGCCACGGTAAAATTATCGGAACTGACAAATATCAATACAGCATAGATACTCACTGGGGCAAACTTGACGAACAACAAATCGCTGTAGAAAACTGCCACGCATTTGCAATAGACAGCCTTGGCCGAATTTTTATGGTCACTGACCACCCGGATAATAACATTGTTGTTTACGATAAAGAGGGAAATTTAATTGATGTCTGGGGGCGTGAATACCCCGGCGCTCATGGCATCAAAATTGTCTCAGAACAGGGCCAAGATTACATTTATTTGGTAGACAGCGGTTGGATCTTAAATCGTAATTGGGATGGTGTTTCAACAGATGAATGGGACTCGCCAACCAATAAAGTCATCGCTCAAAGTGGCTTTGTGGCAAAATTAACAATCGATGGCAAATTGATTTACACTATAGGACACCCACAAACTGTTGGCGCTTATCAGCCTGACATGCCCTTTCGGCCAACAGACGTAGCAATCGCGGCCAATGGCGACATCTATATCACCGACGGATATGGTTCTGACTATGTACTTCGTTACAACAGCAAAGGGCAGTACCAAGAAAAATGGGGCGGACATGACAATCAAGATCCCGACCATAATCTCATTAATGCCCACGGTATTGAACTGGATAATCGCGACAAAGCTAATCCAAAGCTTATTGTCAGTTCCCGTGCAGAACAATGTTTAAAACAATTTACTTTAGCTGGTGAATACCTCGCAACGATTGCCACACCAGGGGCTTGGATCCATGCGCCGGTTATCGTCGGTTCTTTGATGTATTCCGCCGTTTGCTGGTCGCATATCGACGGCTCAAATGTCGATGGTTCCGGTTTTATTTGTATTTTTGACACTGACAACCAAGTGATTGCAACCTTAGGCGGAGAGCCGCCGAGTTATATTGACGGTAAACTCCAACCATTAGTAACGGATTGGAGCGTATTTACTCACTGCCACGGACTGTGTGTCGATGATGAAGGTAATATTTATGTGGGCCAATGGCGTGCAAATGGCAGTTATCCGATGAAACTCACACCTGTGTAAGCAGAATTCGTTACATATTGCTGCGTTTGATAACCGACTTTTGATATTGAAGTGGGGTCATCGAAAACTGCCGTTTAAATTGTGCAATAAAATGCGACGGGCTGGAAAAGTCCAAGTCGTAGCTCAACTCAGTTATTGATACGTCAGCCATACTTAATATCCGAGCTGCGGAATAAAGTTTATGCCGCAGCACATATTCCGAAAAGCTAAAACGGAAAATCTTTTTAAATAATCGAGAAAAATAAGATGGTGACAGATGACACATCTTTGCCGCGTCGACAAGACTAAAGCGCACAGCGGAGTCATGTCTAAATCGATTGATGACGGGCAATAATCTTTCATAACCTACAGTTGCGGTAATAGGCAGAATATTGGGGGCCGTTACTGCCGTTGCATGTTCTGCAATCCAAATGATCAATAGTTTTAATAGGGTTTTGCTTTTTGCGCTTTGCGGATCAACTTGATAAGACGCCAACAGCCAAGCAACTATTTGTTTTAGTTCCTGTTGATTAACGTCGTCAATCCGTAGATGCATGCCTTGATTAAAGAAGGACGCATAGTGGGCAATGTCATCTTGGTGAAAAAACTCAGGCAAAAGTTGAATAATGTGCCAAGACTTAGCACCATCGTTAAGTTCAAAATCGTGCGTTTCCATTGCGGGAGTAAAAACGACATCGTTACTTTCTAATTTTGATTGTCCTTGATTATAAAAATAATTTCCGTCGACTTGGTCAAATATAATGAATTCGTGCACTTCATGAAAATGCATAAAACACGAATAAGGCTGATGTATATCATAGGCCACGTTATGGATCTCGAACGCATACCCTTTTTCTATGCAAAACGGTTCGCAGTAGGCTCGTTTCATTACGTTCTCGCAAAAGTTAAGTGGGTTTACAGAAATTGAACATCGTAATTTTTTACGACCCAACATTTCACAACATCACAATAATGATATTTAAAACCATTCTCGTCTACTACTAAACTAAAACTGGACATATATTTTATATTTTAGATAAAAATGATGACAGTTTATCTCTGGTTTTGATGGTCAAATAAGCCTAAGTTAATTTATCTCTGGTGACACATGATCAAACAAGCCAAAGCAATTGTTTCAGATGGGCGTGGTAAATACTCGCTCCAAACTGTTGAAGTAGGTTTACCCCAAAGCGGTGAGGTGCGTGTAAAACTATACGCTTCTGGTATTTGCCATACCGATTGGGATTCAATCCAGAATTGGGACAAAACATTTATTGTTGGTCATGAAGGTGCCGGTGTTATTGAGTCCGTCGGTGACGATGTTGTAGGGTTGGCCATTGGTGATAAAGTGATCCTTAATTGGGCGATCCCATGCGGTGACTGTCACCAGTGCCAAGCAGGTAATTTACATATTTGCGAGGTTAATTCACCTGTTTGCGGTTGCGGTTTATCTGGCCATGCCGCTTTAGCGTCGACAACGTTAGCAAGTCAACCTATTGAGCGCTCGTTTCATTTAGGCACCATGTGTGAATATACCGTTGTCCAAGCAGCCGCTGTGGTAAAGGTGAATACCAGTCAGACTGCTATGACACCCAATGGAAATGCTAATAGTCAAGTCAATGGCATTTCGTTTCCAGCGGCGTCAATTATAGGTTGTGGGGTTATGACAGGCTGGGGTTCAGTGGTCAATGCCGCGAAAGTAGAGGTAGGCTCTAGTGTCTGTGTCATCGGTGCTGGCGGGGTTGGGTTGAACTGCATTCAGGCAGCCAAACAATCTGGTGCCACAACCATAATTGCTATCGACATTAATCAACAACGTATCGAACAAGCAAAAGAATTTGGCGCGACGCATGGTATTGTTGCACATCATCAAGACATTGATTTTATTGACGTTCGACAAGCCGTACGAGAGTTAACCAACGGCATCGGTGCCGATTACGCCTTTGAATGCACAGCGATCCCCGCACTTGGGTCAGCACCATTAGCATTAATCAAAAATGCCGGCACCGCAGTCCAGGTTAGCGGTATTGAACAGCGAATAGATTTTGATTGTGAGTTATTTGAGTGGGATAAAATTTACATCAATCCACTTTATGGAATGTGTAATCCTAAACGTGACTTTGGCAAGATTTTAGCGTTATACGAACAAGGTGCCATGAAGTTAGAAGAGCTTGTCACCAAAACATATACACTCGAACAAGCAGAGTCAGGTTTTGATGATCTATTAAATGGTCGTGTTGCTAAAGGTGTTTTTGTCATCGCAGAAGACCAATAATGGATTTATAACGGGGCAAATTTATACCGAGACATAACCTCAATTCATCGATAAAAAGAGCGACAAAACATCATGACAATATCGCAAATTGAAATATCTGAACCCAAATACACGGCCGACAATCTGACTATGCTCACATTTCATAGCAGTCATTTAAATGCCCGGCAGGACGTTAATGTTTATTACCAGCCAACGAGCCAAAACAATTTACCTATTGTCATTTTGCTGCATGGTGTTTACGGATCTAATTGGGTATGGATGAATTTAGGTGGTGTGCATCAAGTATATGACAAATTACGACAACAAGGCCTTAATGAATTTATCTTAGTTATGCCGTCAGACGGAGGGCTTTGGCAAGGTTCAGCATACCTGCCATTACAAGAGCATGGCAATTATGAACAGTGGATAATGGACGATGTACTCACCGCTGTACAAACTCATATTCCAGCGGCATCATCACAAAGTAATATATACATCACAGGGTTGTCGATGGGAGGTTATGGCGCACTTAGATTAGGTGCAAAATTTGCGAGTCGGTTCGCCGGCATTTCTGCCCACAGTTCAGTAACCAACTTAACTGACTTACAGACCTTTATTGACAACCCCATTGCGGACTATCAATGTGCGTTACCGGATGAAGACAATATTTTGTATTGGAGTAAACAAAATTTAGCGGCACTACCGCCAATTAGATTTGACTGTGGTAAAGACGATGCACTTTTTGCAAGCAACAACACATTAAGTCAACAGTTTGATGAACTTGGTGTACTGCACAGTTACCAAGTATTTGATGGTGGCCACCAATGGCAATATTGGCACGAACATGTCGCCAAAAGCTTGCTATTTTTTGATGCCATCGAACAACAGTAAAGTCAGTAGATTTTAGTCTAAATTTAGCCAACCAAAACATTATAACTCGGTGGGCGCACGGCGGGCGTTGAACAGTCCCATAACGCAATAAATGGGGCGTTTATTTCACATCGAATTATTGGCTAAATGCCCAATAGACAGACAATGAAATATTATCCCCATTTACCAAAAAATCTAAAACTACAGTTCCATGCTGTATTCAGATGAGTCCATATCAAAATTTGGAATACCGCGACCATGTAATGTCACTACGACTTTTGGTACGATGATCTGCTTGTATCTACGCCAGATTTTTTCAATAACCGTTGTTGCTTCTTGCTCTCCATTTGCACATCGAATGAAGCGTTTTTCTTCTTCATTAATTGGATCTAACGTGCCTTCTGCTAACCGCTTCATGGTATCGCCATAATCGGTTAGAAGTTTCGATTCATTTATTGTAAATTCGCCACTTCGATTGAAACCGCGAGGAAAATGTAAATCATCAAAAAATAGCTTAGCGCCGGTACGTAGCTCGATATTTATCATGGATTAACTCTCTGTTATTTTGCTTTCAATAACATAGAGATCACTAGCCTATTTGAAAAACAAATAATTTTTATTATCTCGATAAACAAAAGCGATGTAGTTTACAGTACACAAGGGCTCTACCTTTAAACCCCACAATTTATAGGCCCTAAAAATCCCACCAAAGAAATATCCATTTAATCATTAAAGATTTCTATGGATAACATAAAAATATTTTGTGGGTAATTACCACCATAAGTCGGTAGCCTCCGCAAAAATTTACCCGTTTATATATGAGTCAGAAATACCATGAAAATTTGCTTTATTATGTACCCGTGGGATCGCGTGGACCCTGAAACAGATACAACACTGCGATTAATCCACGAATGTGTAAAACGTGGTCACACGGTGGCGATTTCGACAATTCATAATTTAACGATTCGCGACAGTGTTGCAAGTGCATTTTGCGATGTATTTACCAAAGCTCAAAAGTGTCCTGAAAACATCGTCACATTTTACAAATCAGCTAAATTTAAGCGTACGCCCCTGCCCTTAGCTGGATTTGATTCTATTATCATGCGCGCGAACCCACCGCTAGATGCATTAGCACTGAACTTCCTCGATTCAGTTAAAGGCGATACCTTTATTATGAATGACCTTGATGGATTGCGAATTGCTAACAACAAAATTTATACCGCCTCATTCCAAGACACGGCGAGCGAGTTTATTCCTGCGACTCACGTGTCTAAAAACCGTGATTATTTAGAACGTATTTTTGACGAATCTGAAAGTGACCGTATGATACTAAAGCCCCTTGACGGTTTTGGTGGTCGTGGGGTTATCGTATTAGAAAAAAGCGCACGACAAAGCTTCCGTTCTTTATTGGACTTTTACATCGGCGGCGATGAACACGGCAAAGGCAGCAACTACGTTATTTTACAAGATTATGTGCCCGGTGCTGAGCAAGGTGATGTTCGCATATTAATGCTCAATGGCGAGCCAATTGGCGCGATGAAACGCGTTCCTGCGTTGGATGACGTCCGTTCAAACGTGCACGCTGGTGGCACTGTAGTTAAACATAAATTGACTGCTCAAGAAAAACGCCTTTGCAAATACATCGGTCCTAAATTGGTGCGCGACGGTTTGTATTTTACCGGCATCGACGTTATTGGCGGAAAACTAATTGAAGTCAATGTATTAAGCCCAGGCGGCATCGTAAGAATTAACAAACTAAATCGTACTCGTTTACAAACCCAAGTAATCGACTTTGTCGAAAGTGTTGTACACGCCAAAGAATTAGTGGTTTCAAGAAAGTCTCAATTCAGACAGGTAATTGAAGATGCAAACGCTTTCTAAACAAGAGTGCATTGCACTCATTAAAAAACAGAAATGTTTTCATGCTGACGTAGATAACGGCGCTTTCACAATTAAAATTGAAGAATATTCGCCAATTATCTGTACTGCAATTCACAATGGCCACCAGCTCAGGAAAGAACTGACTAAGTCGTTTTTATTGAGCCAAACGGAACGTTTGTACGAAGAAGACCCGTATACCGTCGACTTGGTTTCGTCGTTTCCAATAGTACTTACCGGTAATGATTCGCGTTTTGAATACGACTTAAACCGCCCAAAAACCCTGTCTACTTATTTCAAAACGGCGTGGAATAAACAAGTTTGGGAAAAGCCGTTAACGACCAGTCAACGAGCAAAGAGTCACGAAAAACATCAGGCATTTTACGATATTCTAGAAGCGCTTGTTGAAGTTATTGAATCGCTTTACCGCAACGCGATTGTGTTTGACGTGCATTCGTATAACTACCAACGGATTGAAGCCGATACACCAACATTTAATATTGGTACGGCCCAAATCGACATTGAACGCTGGGGCAATGTCATTGAGCGTTTTGAAAAAGAACTCAATAAAATCGAATTACCTAACCTCGAAACTCGTGCGGCTTGCAACGAAGTCTTCCAGGGACGAGGTTATTTGATCACCCATATTAATTCGCATTTTGACAACACCTTAGTCATACCTGTTGAAGCGAAAAAAGTCTTTATGGATGAAGTATCAGGTGAGCTATACCCGCTTGTTTTAGAAGAGCTCAAAGCTGGATTCAAAGAATCGATTGGTGAAACCACCGCCTTTTTTATGCGTCGTTATGGCAAGAAAAAATCCTTTTCTAAAGCCGATGTATTGTCGTCGACGATTACCCCAGAAGTCATCAAGCTCGACAAAAAGCTCTACGCTCTGTGTAAAGACATCGAAACCTTGAACTTCATCAATCCGGTGAACATCGCTGCAGAGAAGAAAAAATTCTTTGGTCGCAAAGCAACCGTAACACCTGAGTTTCAATACAAACAACTGAATATCAGTCCGTACTTGTTCCGTGAACAATTGTACAAATTACCAATTGAAGACATTGACGACGCTGGCATTCAGCAATTGTACCGCCACGTGGTGGATAACTTGGCAACTAAAATCGACATGTTAACTACCATAGGTACAGACGAGTTTCTTTACAACTCGCTTAAATATTATGGTCAGCCAAGTCACCGTGATATCGCTAACGCTAAATTCCTTTTACACGCCCCAGACATCCAGTCTGAGCTTAATCCAACCCGTATTGATGCTGATGGTGCGGTTGCATACTTTAAGCAGCAGGCGGCAGATTGGGCGATGGAATGTAAAATCGAAACGTCGACCAAAATCGTCGCAAAAGCTATGGTTAACAATTCAAAAAAACAATTGTTGATTAATAAAAGCGCGACCTTCAGCGACGTTGAATTGCGTGCTTTTGCGCACCATGAATTGGGCATTCATATGTTTACGACGTTGAGTGCCCGTGCTCAACCGCTTAAAGTGTTTTCCCTCGGTCTTGTCGGAAATACCCACACTCAGGAAGGATTAGCCATATTCAGTGAATATTGCTCGGGCAACCTAACCTTGAACCGCCTTAAGTCATTGGCACTGCGGGTTATCGCCGTACACTTGATGTTAGAACAAAATAACTTTCTAAAAACCTATCAAACGTTAGTTAATGACTACGACTTAGGCCAAGAACAAGCCTTCACAATAACCACTCGGGTTTATCGTGGTGGTGGCTTTACCAAAGACCACCTTTACTTACGTGGATTTATCGACATTGTAACGATGGCTGAAAATGGAGAACCTATTGAAGATCTATTGGTAGGTAAAACAGGTCTACTCGATTTACCCGTCATTTCTGAGATGATCGCCCGTGGCATGTTACAAAAATCAGCACCGCTTTTTGAATTAAAAGTAGGCAAAGAAAACACCATTATTGATTATCTTATTCGCGGCGTACACGTTTAACTGGTCTGGATATGAGTGGTATTAGATAGCGATTTAAAACAATCTATCTAATACCACGAATATTTAATGGCCAAAAACCCTGACTTATTGAGAAAACTATTGTTTAACCCAGTAGATTAGTTATCCTACTGGCATGGACGTGAAAGTATTTAAAACATTTTTAGAGGTTGCCAATACGCGCCACTTTGGTCGCGCTGCTGACAACCTTTACATTACCCAAGCTGCGGTAAGTGCGAGGATAAAACAGCTCGAAGAGTTTGTTAACGCACCACTATTTGTTCGCCTTAAAAACAACATTACGTTGACCCCCGCTGGCGAGCGACTATTACCTTATGCCACCACTATGGTGCGTGCATTGCAGCAAGTTAAATCCGAAATTTCGCTAATTGACGCTAAGCTTATGCCGTTTTCTATCGCGGCAACTCCAAATGTGTGGGATGCGTATTTTCAAAATTATTTGACCGTCGCTGCTAACGCATTTGATGAATTGGCGTTTAAAACTGAAATGTTGGGCATTCGTCAATTACATGCGTCTATTATTGATAACACCTTAGATTTAGCTCTGATGTTTGACCCCTTCTTGACTAACGAAGTATGCAGTGAACAAATTGCTCAAATTAATTTGTCCCTCGTTTCAAGTGAACCTAATGTCAGTGCCGAACAAGCCATGTCTAAAGGCTATATCTTTGTTGACTGGGGAGCGCAATTTGCGTCAGAACATGAAGCTAAATATGGTCGTAATTTTGTACCAAAACTCAAAACTTCCACGGGCCGCATCGCGTTAGACTTTTTATTAGCCCAAGGTGGCAGCGCCTACCTTCCTAATGCTCTAGCTGAGCCTTTTATCGAAAGTGGTGAATTGCACCGAGTAAAAGGTAAACATGCCATGAAGCGCTCTATCTACGCCGTCTATCAAAAACATAATCGTAATGTCGACATTGTTGAGCAAGTTGTAGAGGTTATCGATCAGTCATCGCCTCAACGTCCTGCAATTCTAGAAATGGCCTCAAACGTCGAATAATATTTTTTGTTGATACCACAAAAATTAATCGTTTTTCAATTTTCAAAATTGGGACTAATTTAACGTTAGTTTTTCCATAGGAGAAAAAGACGTGAAAAAACTATTAGTTGGGTTCGCATTAATAAATAGCTTTATGTTTAGCACTTTGGCGTTTGCTGATGGTGACGTGGTTACACAACCAGCAGATAAAGAATTTGTTCAAGAAACTTATGATTACTGTGTAAGCATGCAGACTAGCGAAGAGATCGATAAACAATCTTTGTTAGAATGTCTTAACAGTGAATTAGAATATTATGAATACACGGGGTTTGCGTCGATAGAACAAGCCTTGTCTTTTGCTAAAGTTGCAGACGACGAAAGTAAATAAAACAATACGTTGTTTGGCGAGTTAAGAGGCGGTTTCCTCAACTGCTTTCTATCTGAGACTTGCCTCTATAGGAGAGTTAATAACAGCATTAACTCTCCATTTTCATCCTAAAAACACCAACAAAAGGATGAGTTCAACCGTACTTTTTCTATGTCATTTAGGGTGTTCAATCCCTGCGATTTAATGAATAAATAGCAATGTTGCACTGCCCAAAAATACAAAAAATCCCGTTACGTCTGTTACTGTAGTTAATATCACCGACCCCGCCAGTGCTGGGTCAATCCCCAATTTGTCTAATATCATAGGGATCATTATTCCGGCAAAAGACGCAATTGTCATATTGACCACCATTGCAAGTGCGAGAATTGAAGATAAGCCTGGATTGTCGAACCAATACATAGTGACGACAGTGACCAACATAGCCCACAAAACCCCATTTATCGCCGCAACTTTTAACTCTTTGCTCCGCAATACTTTAAAATTACCTTTACCTAATTGCCCGGTGGCTAGCCCTCGAATAGTTAATGTTAATGTCTGACTACCCGTAATCCCGCCCATACTTGCCACAATAGGCATAAGCACTGCAAGTGCCACAACTTCAATGAGTACCGCATCGAAAATGCCGATCACAAACGATGCTAGAAATGCCGTAACAAGGTTTATCCCTAACCAAACCGCTCTGCGTCTTGCAGACACTGCAACCGGTGCAAAGAGGTCTTCGTCACTCACCTTCCCCATATGCGCGAGTTGCTCTTCATAATGCGCTTGAAAAACATCCAGTGCGTCATGGATTGAAAACTGACCTAAAAATACACCGGTTTTAGTCACGATTGGCAACGCAGCTTTGTTTGACCCACGAACTAAGTCTGATGCTTCCAATAAACTGGCTTGATCTAAAATCACTTTTTCATTTGGAATGACCAGTTCTTTTACATCGGTTTTTTGACTGGAATTTAAAATATCGCTAATTTTGACTTCGCCAACGTATATCAAACTATCATCTACAACAAAATAACTGCCCCCGTCATTTGTTATGTCACTCGACTTAATTTCATTAATAAGGTCTTTAACAGACGCTTTTTCATTTACTGTATATACATTTGCGTTGGCATACCGACCAACTTGATTTGAAGAATAGCTCAGTGACGTTTCGAGAACACTCTGCATTACGGGGTCAAGTTTGTTAACCAGTTTGGCCGCTGTACGTTTAGGCAATACATCTAGTATGCCCATTACTTCTGCGTTGGTTGCCGAGCTAATAGCCTCTGCAATTACCTGTTGCGGCAATACTGCAATAAACTGATTTCTTGCATCCTCGCGCATAACAGCGAGCACTGTACTTTGCAATTCTACAGGGATAAACGCCCACAATTTTATCCGCTGGTCATTTGTTAACCCTTCAAATACACCAGCCCACTGAAATGAATTTAACGTTTGGCAGACATCAGGCAATTCAATAGGCTCAATTGCCAACGCCGCGATGAGCGGCTCCAAATCTATTGCAAGTGAATGGTTTTCCATCTACGCGTCCAACACTTCGTTTTTTGACGTATCTTCTAACTGTTTATGTTTCTTTTGTTCAATTGACCATAACGTCAAAAGGTCTTCAACTAATCGTTGTTCAATCTTTTTAGACTGCTTTGTTGGGCAAAATAAACTCATTGTTATCTTGATTTTGCCTATATCTGTTGTACTCACAATAAACGCAGGTTGCGGCCCAGATATTTTTATATCTAAGCGAGTTTCTATCAAAGTATTATATCGCTCGGCCACGTCACTAAAATCGGCACAATATTGATTGGCCTTCTCAATCATCAGGTCCCTTATAATAAAGGGGTTAAAGTTGGTATCTTCTCGTACAATCGAAAACGAGTGATTAACATAACGTCGCATATAGTTAAGGTTAATAATCGGCAACATGATCAATTGGCTATTAGGAACAAATACACTGCGGCCTGTATAGCTATGATCTTTTGGGTCAAGTTCTAATAAAGTCACTTTTGCCCAATCGGTAGCGGTTACTTCGCCGGTAAAATCTTTGGTTTGGATCCAATCCCCAACTCGAAATGGATTCGTACTGGAAATATAAATAAATCCAACAACGCATTGAATGATTTCTTTTGTTGCTAATACGATAGCGACGATAAACGCCGCAATACTTAACGCAAAACGTTGTAACTCAGCACTCCATAACGCAAACAACGAAATAAATAAAATCGCGTTAATTACGTTTTTTGTGTTGTTTATTAAGTAACGTTTGTCTGCAACCGGTTTAGATGATTTTTTTTTGATAAAACGAGTGACGCCGTTTTTGCCAAGCCACGCAAAAACGACGAATAAAACACTAATAAAAAATTGGCTTGTTAATAAATTTTCCAATGTTATCCCTTGGTTGTTTTAGACTTTAACTTATCAATCGTACCCAAAATACCTGTGCTAGATAATTGACTACCTAATTCTTTTTGTTTGGTTTGCAATAGACTCACACCTTCAACGACAAAATCGTAGATATACCATTCACTGTCTTTATCCGACATGCGCCATTTGGTGGTCGCATTGATTGGCTTATCCTGACCGGTAAACTTCATTGCAACAGAAGCTAATTTACCTGACGGTGCTAAGGTCGAGGAAACAACCGTTATTTTTTCGTTGTTGTACCTTTTTAACGACTCTGCGTAGTTACTCACTAAATCTATCGTGAGCAACTCTACAAATTCAGCTCGTTGCTCAGGCGTTAACTTTTCTAAATGTTTGCCCAAAACCTTAAAGGTAAAATACTTGTGATCAATATGAGGCAAAACAACTGTATTTACTAATCCCTTTAATTCGGTTGAGTTTAAACCGTCATTTGCTTTTAGTTGCTTTAAAGCAACTTCAACTTGATCAAAAACGATTGTCGCCGTTTTACTCAATTCCTCTGCCTTGATTGAAAAAGACAAAGCCATAAAAAATATTGTACTCACTAACCCTAATTGTTTTAGGTTTACCATCATAAAATCCAATTTGGTTTAACACGTTATATGTTAGTTATAGAGGGAAATCGTTAATAATTAAAACGAATTATTTTAATTGCCGTGACAAATTTCAGTGATTGGCGTTTTAGCTAGCCGTTTTAAGTTCAATTTTGTTAAAAATGTATAGGTTAATAAATTTTAATTATATAAAAACAGTTCCATAATAGAGTTAATACTTTAAAATGTGTTTCAAATTTGACCTAACTGCCTAGAGCCCCCATGACCATAATAATTTGTACCTTGGCGATTATTGCCCTATTACTGGTAATTTTCGAAGAAGTCATCCACGTCAATAAAGCAAAGTCGACTTTGTTCATTGGTACGTTAAGTTGGTTATTGGCATACCTTGTGCCACTTCATGGTTCTACCTCAGCGCAGATAACTAATGAGTTAAACGAAAATATTTTAGAAATTGCGACGCTTTGGCTGTTCCTAATGGCTGCAATGACATTTGTCGCTTACTTAAACAGCAAAGGATTTATATCGAATCTCGTTCAGCGGTTGCTTCCGAAAAAAATGAGCGAACGTAAGTTTATGCTATTAATTGGCGGCTTCTCGTTTCTGTTCAGTTCATTTGCCGACAACGTGACCGCAACCTTAGTCTCTGTTGCAGTTATCGCGTCTCTCGATATCCCAGCCCGTCAACGATTAAAATATGCAACATTAATAATTTTCGCAGTAAACAGCGGTGGGGTTTCACTCATCACCGGTGATGTAACCACACTGATGATTTTCCTAGAAGGCAAAGTGAGTATTGCGAACTTATTGCTGTTAATTATTCCATCTTTTACTGCGGTACTAGTTCTCGCATTGTTACTTGCACGAAATATGCGTGGCGAGCTGACCTTTGAGCAGGAAACATTACCCATTGAACGAAATGACAAAATCATCGCGTCGGTGTTTCTCGTCACTATCTTCTCCACTTTGTTTTTAAATGCGCTTTATCAAATTCCACCGGTCTTGACGTTTTTGTTTGGCTTAAGTTGCATGTTTTTAATCGCCCAGTATTTAGTTAGAAAAACAAATAAAAACGTCTTAAATTACATTCGTGAAATTGAATTTGATACCCTGCTATTTTTCCTAGGTGTTTTACTAATCGTTGGCATTTTGAAAGAAGTTGGCGTGTTAAACCAATTAACAAAAATATATACGGCTATGGATTACAGCGTCGCAAACTATATTCTAGGCATGCTATCTGCAATTCTAGATAACGTACCATTGACTGCCGCGTTGTTAAAAGCAGACATAGAAATGGACGTAGCAAACTGGTTAGCGCTAACTTACGCTACTGGCGTCGGGGGTTCGATGTTAGTCATTGGTTCTGCAGCTGGCATTATCGCAATGAGTAAAGTAAAAGAGCTAAATTTCATCAGTTATTTGTCGATGTTTGGCTACCTAATCGTCGCTTACTCAGTTGGTTACTGGTTAAGCTATGGACTGACAAGTACAGTCCTAAACTAATCATGTCATCCTAAAATTGCAAAGCTAGGACAGCATCCTGCGCCCCTGTATATTATTTTGCAGTGTATGTTTGTCCTTGCTTTACTATTTTGCCAATAAGAAAACGTTTTTAACGAAAATTAGTATTGAGGGACAAGCTCGCAATACCCTATTTTAAGTCACTCATCATTTCCCCCGATTACGCAATCACGGAGGCAAAGCTCCTTCATACCTCTATTCATAGAAAAAGCCAATTCCCAGCGATTTAACGCTTGTATCTGAACCGAACGATTCAATAATGTATTTCCTGTTAGTGATTGCAATTAGGAAATAATTCACAGATCCATAATCATAGGCAATAATAGTGAAATGTTAACTCGATCAAACGATAGCCTAATTTAGGAAAGCCAATGGCAAGAAATGGAACATTAATACTATTTTGCGGAAAAATGGGGGCGGGAAAATCGACAGCTGCAGTTAACATCAACAATGAACGTAATGGGATCCTAATCTCTGAAGATAAATGGCTGGCGTCACTTTATCCAGATCAAATCACCACGTTTGAAGATTACATTCGGTTTTCTGGTTTATTAAAACCGTTATTAAAAACACATGTGCAAAACATCCTAAAGACCGGTGCAAATGTGGTTATGGACTTCCCTGCAAATACAATTAATCAACGAAAGTGGTTCGTTAGTTTATGTGTGGAGGCGAATGCAAAGTATGAGCTTATCTATTTGAAAGCCAGCAATGAGTTATGTTTAAAACAAATTGCACAAAGACGAATTGAGCAACCTTCTAGGGCAAAGTTCGATACAGAACAAGTATTTAATCATGTGACAAAGTACTTTGACGAACCCAACGAAATTGCCACAGAAAACCTAACTGTCATAGAAAGATGCGAATAACATAAAAGCAGAAATTTTGATCACATTATTTTAGTGTTAATTTGGGTTTGATAAAGTCTAAAAAAGCAGTTATTCGCCTAGCCACAGCAGATGATTTATAAAATACAGCATTTATCTGTTCTCTTTCCGTATTCTGTATTCGGTATGGCGCTAATAACGAGATCAGTGCCCCAGACGCTATATCACCATGAACCATGAAACCAGATAAGCAGGCGATGCCATTACCTGTTAAAGCAAGCTGCCGTATTGTTTCACCATTACTTGCTGTAACGGTGGGCGCAATTGCTTCTCCTCCCTTTAAAGGCCACTTATTGAGAGACTTAATATCGGAAAAACCAATAATGTCATGTTGATATAAATCTTTAGGGTGTTTGGCCAAGCCTCTTTTTGCTATGTATTCTGGCGATGCGACAATATAAAGCGGACTATTACCTAATGCTTTAGCGTGTAATGTGGAATCTTCAAGTTTACCGATACGTATTGCAACATCAGTTCTCTTTTCAATAAGGTCGATAAATGCTTCGTTTGACCTTAGCTCTAATTCAATATCAGGATAAGCCAATTTGAAAGGGTGTATTAGTGGGATTAATTGGTGAAATATAAATGGGCTAGCGGCATTAATACGTAGTTTACCCGCCGGCAGTTCGCCACGACTAATAATTTCATTTTCTGCAGTTTGAATCGACAGCAATGCAGCCCTAATGGTATTTACAAACTTACGGCCTTCTTCTGTTAATTCAATTCGCCTGGTCGTTCGGGTGAGAATACTCACGCCTAGCTGCTTCTCTATTTTACTCACCGCCCTCGAAACCCGAGCAACCTGTATGTCGAGCACATCTGCTGCCGCAGAAAAACCACCTGAATCTACGACACAGAGCAATACTTCTAAATCATCAGAACGCGTTTTTAAATCCAAAGCCAACCCCAATTAACACCATTAACAACAAAAGTAATTTGCCAATAACCACATTTATCACAACAGTATAACGCTTAATAATAGCGTCGACAAAGTGACAAGCCAATTAATTTGGATATGCACTCACCTACACACTTTTAACTATTTGGAGATGATTATGCCCTTAGCAATACTAGCCTTGGCACTAAGTGCCTTTGCGATAGGCACCACAGAATTTGTTATCGTAGGTTTGTTACCTACTATGGCTCAAGATCTTAATGTAACGATACCTTCTGCCGGATTACTGGTTAGTTTGTATGCACTTGGTGTTGCAATTGGTGCGCCTGTACTTACCGCACTGACGGGTAAGTGGAATAGAAAACACCTTCTTCTCACAGTAATGGGCTTGTTTATCATGGGGAACCTTGTTGCATGGCAAGCACCGAGTTTTGAAATACTTATTGTAGCCCGAATTCTTACAGGACTTGCCCACGGTGTTTTCTTTTCCATAGGGTCGACAATTGCCACTGGATTGGTGCCCAAAGAAAAAGCCGCGAGCGCAATTGCAATTATGTTTACAGGTTTAACAGTGGCCTTAGTTACTGGTGTGCCGCTCGGTACGTATATCGGCCAGCATTTTGGTTGGGAAGCAACTTTTTTAGCCGTTTCTGCATTAGGGCTAATCGCAATGTGTGGCAGTGCAATGTTAATTCCTAACAACCTCAAACAAGCAAAACCGGCGAAAATTTCAGAGCAATTAAAGGTACTGACACATCCAAGATTATTATTGGTGTATGCCATTACTGCGATTGGCTATGGCGGGACATTTGTCGCATTTACTTATTTGGCTCCGATCTTAAACAACATTACAGGACTAAATAGCAATGTTATCGGTTTAGTGATGTTGGTTTATGGAGTTTCAGTCGCCATTGGTAATATTTGGGGCGGAAAAATGGCTGATAAAATGGGCCCTATTAAAGCCTTAACGGTTATATTTAGCGGTCTAGCGATTATATTATTTACTTTTAGTTTTACTGCGGTCCACCCTATAGCCGCCATACTTACAATTTTAGTATGGGGAGCATTTGCTTTTGGCAATGTCCCTGGTTTGCAGGTTTACGTTGTTTCTCTGGCCCAAAAGCACACACCTGACGCTGTCGATGTTGCGTCCGGTCTCAATATAGCCGCCTTTAATGTTGGTATTGCTTTAGGTGCATGGGGTGGCGGACTTATTGTAGCGGAGTCTAATTTAATAAATACAACTTGGGTAGGCGCATTAGTAGTATTAGTTGCGTTAGTGCTCACTCGAATAAGCGGGTCATTGGACAACAAGGCTAACCTGTCTCTACTTGCTAAAGTAAGTTAGATTGCGGTTGAGTTAATTTAATGTCGAGTTTAGAAACCAAAAAGGCTACCAATCGGTAGCCTTTTTTATCTCATTTACAAACGGGTTATTCCTCGAAGTGAGTGCCCCATCCGTCATATTCCAATCCAGACTTCTCTGCAAATGCCACCATGATTTCAACTTCTTCGAAGATGATAACTTCATCTAGTGGACATTCAGTTTCAACGTCAAAGCAAAAGACTTGCTCGCCATCTTCAGTCTCAGCAACTTCTAGTTCAGATAAGTCCCAACCATTGAGGAAACCTTGCTGCATAGCTTCATCGGCTTTTGTCGCATCGTCAGCAACAAAATGGTGCTCTATTACATACATAGCTTCTTCATTAGAGCCATCTTCTAGTAGCTGCTCTACGATGTCATTGGTAAATTGTTGCCAATCGATTTGTTCCATTACTTATGCTTCCTTTCTTTCAGAAGTTGCAGTGGTTGGCGTTAACTCCGTATTTAATTCTTCGAGTTTTGCCGCCATTAAATTGTGTACGTGGTCAGCTTGTTCGCGAATATAGGTTTTATCATCTTGTTCAATTGCCACTGGCGGTAAATATTCGATGATAACTTTGCCATTATTCCAACGATTCAAATCAATCAATTCATGTGTATTACTAATTGCGACTGGAACAACAGGAACGCCAGCCATATGGGCCGTTCGGAACGCACCTGCTTTAAGCTTTAATAAACCACGACCTCGCGAACGAGTGCCCTCAGCAAATAGCCAAACAGAAATGTTTTGTTCTTTAATTTTTTTCGCCGCCTGGCTAATTGTGCCGTGGGCTTTATTTTTGTTTTTGCGGTCAATTAAGATATTGCCTGACAACCAATAAACTTGACCAAAAAATGGCATCCACTTAAGGCTCTTTTTACCAATACTAACGGTATTTGGTTGCACGGCGTTTGCAACTGTAAAAATGTCATACGTATTTTGATGATTGCCAACATAAACAACAGGTGTATCTGGAATATTGTGCTCACCACGGATCTCGGTTTTCACCCCTAAAAAAGGCAAAAATAAACCATAGGTATGAGCTACATGCCATACGTTATTTGGCTTAAATGGTCTAACTACCATAAACAATAAAAGGTATAGGGTAGACAACACAAAAAATACCGCCAACATGAGTAGGCGAACTAATTTCAACACGTAGATTGCTCCAATAAAAAATAGGACGGCATTGTAACAAACTCAGCGTACACTCGTTAGCTAAATATTGCGCTAATGCCTATCTATAAAGCCAAATTAAATAGCAGCGTTGCCATCAGATTCGATTTGTTCAACGTCTGTCACCACAATATCCTCGACTTCAATTTTGTCGACTCGTTGCAAACCACGTGGAAGTTTACTTCCTCTGCGTCCACGATCACCGCGATAATGTTCAATATCACGTTCACTCAATGTTAATTTACGCTTACCCGCATGTAACACAACGGCACTACCCTGCGGCACTACTACGAGTTGACGAACATATTCTTCGCGACTCGCAGAACGTGCCGAAGGAATATTGATGATCTTATTGCCTTTACCTTTGCTTAGTATTGGTAAATCTTTTAAAGGGAAAACCAACATACGGCCTTCATTGGAAATCGCTAAACACGAATCCGTTTCAATATCATAAACCGGTTGAGGTGCGTTTAGTTTTGCCCCTGTTGGCAATTTAACAAGTGCTTTACCGGCTTTTTGTCGCGTCACCATATCTTCAAACGTACAAACAAACCCGTAACCAGCATCGGATGCGATTAAATATTGTTTGTCCATTTTGGCCATAATGACATGTTCAATCACTTCACCCGCGACAATACTAAATCGACCACTTAGCGGTTCCCCCTGACTTCTCGCCGACGGTAAGGTATGCGCCTCTGTCGAGAAACTGCGTCCAGAACTGTCGATAAACACGACTTGCTGATTACTCTTACCTTGGGCCGCATCTTTAAATCCATCACCAGATTTATAACTTAACCCTTCAACATCAATGCCATGCCCTTTAGCACAACGTGCCCAACCTTTGTCTGAAACCACCACCGTAATCGACTCACTTGGCACTAAGTCTTTGGCTGATATTGCTTTTGATTCACTGCGCACAACAATTGGTGAACGGCGGTCGTCACCATATTTTTCAGCATCTGCAGCAAGTTCTTTTTTAATGAGGTTACTTAACTTAACGCGAGAGCCTAATAGAGCTTCAAGGGTGTCACGTTCTTTTGCTAGTTCGTCCTGCTCACCACGAATTTTCATTTCTTCCAATTTGGCTAATTGGCGTAATTTTAATTCTAAAATGGCTTCTGCCTGAGTCGACGAGATAGCAAAACGTTCCATTAATACCGGCTTTGGTTTATCGTTCCCACGGATAATCTCGATGACTTCATCAATATTCAAAAAGGCTGTTAACAAGCCTTCTAAGATGTGGAGTCTTGCTAAAATTTTATCGAGTCGATATTGCAATCTTCGGGTAATCGTTTCGCGACGATATTCTAACCATTCAGTTAATATCTGTTTAAGACCTTTTACTTTAGGTAAACCATCGAGTCCTAACATGTTTAAGTTAACGCGATAGTTCTTTTCTAGATCTGTTGAAGCAAATAAGTGCTGCATTACAGGTTCAATTTCAACGCGATTTGAACGCGGAACAATGATGATCCGAGTTGGGTTTTCATGATCTGATTCATCACGAAGATCGGTGATCATCGGTAGCTTTTTCGCCTGCATTTGAGCTGCAATTTGCTCAAGCACCTTGCCACCAGAAACTTGATGCGGTAACGCGTTAATAACAATGTCACCGCTTTCTTCAACGTACGTCGCGCGCATTTTAATGCTGCCCTTGCCCGTCTCGTAAATTTTCGCAATGTCAGAAGATGGTGTAATAATTTCAGCTTCTGTCGGGTAATCTGGGCCCAGTACATAACCCATTAAGTCAGATAGCTCGGCTTTAGGATCTTTGAGTAAGTGAATACATGCATTGGTCACTTCACGAATATTGTGAGGTGGAATATCAGTCGCCATACCAACCGCAATGCCTGTAATACCATTCAGTAGAATGTGAGGTAAACGTGCAGGAAGTGTTTTTGGCTCATCCATAGTACCGTCAAAATTGGGTTGCCATTCAACGGTTCCTTGGCCTAATTCGGATAATAGAAGTTCGCTAACTCGTGAAAGCCTAGCTTCGGTATAACGCATTGCAGCAAATGACTTAGGATCATCTGCAGCACCCCAGTTACCTTGGCCATCAACCAAAGGGTAACGGTAAGAAAACGGCTGCGCCATTAATACCATCGCTTCATAACACGCACTGTCGCCGTGAGGGTGGTATTTACCTAAAACGTCGCCAACGGTACGAGCAGACTTTTTATATTTTGCGGTAGCCGACAGTCCCAATTCGCTCATTGCATAAATAATGCGTCGTTGAACAGGCTTTAAGCCGTCACCAATATGAGGTAATGCACGATCCATGATGACGTACATGGAATAATTTAAATATGCATCTTCAGTAAAGCGTCTAAGTGGCAGTTGTTCAACACCATCACTGCTTATGGTGGTCGTCACTTCGGTCATTCGTATTACCCTTTTATTATTATAATTCGGCGATATCCGAGTTTAGCGCAAGTCAGTTGAATAGAATTCTAACAGTTACTTTCAAAAACGACAGTCTTATCAACCGCCGTTGCTTGGATTTGTTTCAAGTGTGTTTTGGTCGCCGTTATCATTTGACTAATATCTGAAAACTCACAAGATTCAGCTACAACGACACACGCTGTTAATCCCAACTTATTTGATTGTATGGAAGCGTCACATTTATGCAACTGCAATCTAATTCGGTCGGCCAATATTTTTGCTTGTTGACGGTCAAAATCGGTGGCGACAACATAAAAAGTATCACCTTGTAATCGCCCTAAAATACAATTTGGCGGCAGTAATAAGGTTAAAGCCGCGACCATTTGTTGTAAAACTTGATCTCCACCTGATAACCCTTGGCTTTCATTGAGCTGCGAAAAATTATCTAGGTCGAATAACAAAAACGAAAATGGCGTTTGTTGCAAAAGTAATGGTTCAGTAATATCAGGCAACCCATTAATGGTGGGCAGGCCAGTTAAACTATCGGCAATGAGTAAGTTTGTAGGCTTAAAATGCCTAATATAAATCGTTATTAAACAAACGATAAGGATGACAAACAAGGCGGTGACTAAATTTGACTTCGCATCGATTAAACGACGAAGTTTGTTAATCGTATTGTCGGCGTTAACTTGGATTAACGCTAACTGCTGTTGTAAATTTTCTTTGCTTATCGCTAACAATTTTGATTCGTATGCTATTTTTTGTAGTTTTGCCTGACTCGCTTGTTCTATTGATAACTCTACGTACGCCGCAAGCTCTGCGGTAATGTCTATGTTGTCGTTAACATTGAATAATATGGACATGTAACGGGCATACCATTGAACATTATTTTGATATGGTATTTGGACAATTTCACTTTGCGCCTGCTGCCATTTTTCCTGCGCCATTAATATCTGAACTCGTTGCCCTATCAATTGATTATTTAGCTTTTGTGCATTTGGCATTGAATAGGCAAATCGTTGTAATTGTTTCGCCATTGTCCAAAAGTGCTGTGCTTCTTCAATTTTCTTCTGTTTAAGCTGTAATTCGACAATTGCTATCACTACCTCAAATTGTGCTGCTCGGTCACGAATGGCATGCGCTTGGTCAAATAATGATTGTAACAATGGCTCAACAGTTGAAAATTTACGCTCGATTAATAAGACATCAACTAACAAAAGAGACGCTTCGCGTGCAATATTTGGCAGAGATAAGTGAGATGCAATGTTTATTGCACTTTTGGCGGCGACTTCTGCTAAAAAGTACTCTCGGTTTTCTTTATGCCAACGAGCCTTTTCTAAATAGAAGACAATCTTAGTTATGTTATTTCCCTGTTTAACAGCCAAGTTTTCCGCCTTGGCGACCCAAGATTGCGCCTGGTCTAGGTCATTTAAGAATAAAAAATAGCTGGCTAACCTCTGACCGAACATAACCGCATCACGCACATTTTGATTTGAGATCGCAAAGTTAAAAGCCGCCTGAGTATATTCAATGGCGTGATAATAATTCCCTACCTGTTGATATAATTCAGCGAGTTCACTTGCATATTGTTGTTTTTCGGTATTGTCTAAGTTGGGCTCTAATTGATGTATTTCAGCCATAGTTGCTATGGCTTTGTGAGGCATAGCTAAATGTTTTTGAAGCTGGGCTTTATGTGTCAGTAGCACCTTTTTTTGTTCTGGGGAAAGTGACGAACTCTCCTTCAAAAACCGGATTATTGACTGCAATACACGCTTTGGCCTTTCGTCCTGCTGTGAATCGATATAGCTAATCATGGCGGAAAAGTCAGCAAACTTTGCTGGCATCTGCTCAATTTCTAAGGCGTCTATAGAGCCAACAACGACCACTTTATCATCGTCAACAAAAGGCGAGTTTTGACTATAAGCAACTGAACTAACAATTAACAAAGTAAAAGCTGACATTATCTGCAACACAAATTTAAGCATTAATTTCAATCGCTCTATACAGTTATATCGATTAAACGTATGTCACTATTTTGGCAGGTAACGAGACAAAAACCAATCCGACTATTTTTTATTAGCTAAATACCTTCAACTTTAGACTTTGAAACGCAATGTTAAAGATAACTAAAACGACAATGCCAAGCGAAAACCAATGGTGCCGCTTTTTCTGCTCTTGGCCATTTTCTCACGGCCCGTACTAGAGATGTTTTTCATTTTTTGGTGCCAAGCGCCCCCCCTGATCACGACATTTGAGCAATTGTTGATGTTCGGCCAGGGGTCGCCATAATATTGCTGCTGGTAATTCGGGGTCCAGCAACTTGCTGTCCACTCACTGACATTTCCAAGTAAGTCAAATACCCCTGATATTGAAGGTGAATAACTCATAACCGGCGCGGTTCTGCGTCCAAAGCTTTTACCAAAACAATCGGCACAATTGGCTTCTATTTCACCTAAAAGTAATTTTTCATTAAATGGGTCATCCACCCCAAACTTGGCAGCATATTCCCACTCTAATTCTGTAGGTAATCGAAATTTGATATCAGATAGGCCATTAAGCCAAGGTATAAATTGTTTTGTTATTTGTTCATAACTGACTGACTCGACAGGACGCAGAGCATCAAGTGACGAACGTTTCACTGAGTCTAAGACACATGACTCACTGTCTACACAAAGTAGATACATTTCATTTGTTACTTCATGGGACATTATCGAAAAAGCCCCAACTGAGGTGACAATGACAGGCTTTGATTCTTTGCCAAATTGATTAGACCCGAGTTCTAATGAACCGCCTTCAAACCGAACCATTGCCCTTAACATTGATTCTACAATTTGTTTGTTGGTTTGTTCTGTCCTGTTAGCTTCAAATTCATCTAACACGCCAGGTTTATTACCAAACGCGACGCTTTTTGGTGAAACTCTTTTCAACCCTCGGTCTGCATTGATTGCCATTTCATTTGATTCAATAACAGTATATTCAGCAGGCGTTTGTTCAGCGCTCATCTGCTCAGTGGTTTTGTTTGCTCTTTTTTTATCAAAAGTTCCTGCGTCAATTTCAGATCCATTTATAGCCCCATTTTCCCCATCACTTTTGGTATTAAGTGACACCGCTAACTTTTTGAAATACTGCTCAATTGTCCCTGATGAATCGATAAATTGAGTTAATGTAAAACCACCAACCACCAAGGTAAATACAGCGACACTGGCCAATCTATATTTAGATGTTTGCAAAGGATTAAATTCAGAAAATACCTTTAGTTTACATAAGAGCAATAGCCCCAGCGCCAAAACACCGACAATGGCAATTAAAAAGGCAATGTAAAACTGGCTACTGCTAGATTGGGTTTGACTGAAGCTAAAATCATAAACCGACCGATTTGATTCTTGAGGAACTTGAAACCCCTCAGTTTCCTCCATTACGTCCAGCCTAACCCGTTGAAACAACTGTGATAAATTTATGCCCGGGGAGTCGATATGGGACAAAATAGCAGAGACATAAACGCTGTTTTCATTTCGTTTTCCGTCAAGAGATTGTTCACCAGGACCGGTTCCAAAAGCCACAAAAAAGTTCGGTTTCACAATTTCAGTCCACCCGCCCACTTTGCTATTTAGTGAGGTGAAGGGTAAATCCCGGCAGGCATCTAAGATCACAATATTCAATAAGTTATTTTGTTGTTCTAGCTGTTCGGTCACCCATTGCATTGAGATAAATTGCTGTTCGATATCACGGTTATTCAATTCTTCTTTTTGCATCAATTGCGTATCAACGGGCACTAAATAATTCACTCTGTTTAGCTGAACACCATGACCCGCATAAAACACAGTTACTACAACATTGTCGTTTTTCGCCTTCAAAACATTAATATCAGCGATAAACTCTGCAAACTTTGATTCAAACGCCCCTTTATTCGTGTTGTGGATTAGATGAGTTTGGAAACCAAGATCGGTAAGCTTGCGACTCATTGCCACACTGTCATTTATCGGATTGTCTAATTTCAAATCAGAGTCGTCGTAATTCGCATTGCCAATCACCAGCGCGATTTTTTCTATTTTTGATCCAGCAAGAGAATCCGTTTGCATCAACAAACAAGCAAAAATAAAGATAGCTAACTGGTTAATCATTTTATTTCCCACGCAATCTCCATCACCTATTACTGTACCAGCCAACTTAATTTTAAAGTTTGTCGACTATCGAAATGAGCCTATTGGTTTTATGACCAATCAATTTATTAATTAAGTACAAATTATTTATTAAGTACAAAAGCAATCTTTATGCCGATGTAAATTAGGCCTAAAGTTTGCAACACAGTGTTTACACTAATACGCTAACATCGAACGAGCTTAGGTCGATTTACAAACGCAAGTCGATGGTATAAACGGTTGATAAAAAGCAACAAAATTTAATGAGGGCATTTAAATGTCAAAAAACATTTCTATATTAGCGACCCTGTTATTGTCGTTTTTTTGTCAATCATTAATGGCAATGTCTTATATGGGGCTCGGGGTCGACAAATCTTTGGCGCAGGCAAAACAGCTCGCTTTATCTGATTTACAGCAAAATCTGTACGTCTACGTTGAAACTAAAACGCACGTTGAGCGAGGCACTCAAACAGCAAATTACTATCGACTAACCAGCAAATTGTCGTCGCAACTGCAGATTATGGGGACTCAAAACGATTGTTTACAGGTTAATAACGAACATCACTGCACCGTAGAGCTTGGCGAAGCACAGGCTGAACTATATGCGGCCAAAATAACTCGGCTGATTCGTCAAATTGATGAACTCTGGGAACTGACTAAAAAGTCATTAGGTAACGACAAGTTTGCACAATTACAGCAGCTGTTATTGCTGCATGAACAGCTCAAAACAATCGTTGTCGTTTATGAACTACTCGCACCAAATACCCCCATTGGCAGCCCTATTGTGAGTGAGCCACAAATTAATAGCGCTTTGGCTAATATTCAAAGTCGACCTTCCAATATCGACGAACTCGCTATTGCGATTGCAACTCCGTTAAAACAATACCGTCGTATATTTGTGAAGCCATTCACCCCAATTGAATCGTTAGAAGTTACGCCATTTTCTAGAACACTCAGGGCAAAAATAATTTCGCATCTAGATGTTATTTCTGACCGAGACTATGCTTTTTACGAGCTAACAGGAAACTATTCGTATAATGAAAAGCACATCAGCATTCAAAACAACTTAATTGCCCTAGTTAAAGAAAAAAACAAACAAATTGTCCATGCCAATAGCCAGCAATTGACATTAGGCTCAATTGCCAATTTAGATTACCTACCTAAATCATTAGAGTTTGACCAACAACTCATTAAAGAACATATAATTGGCAATGACTTCAAGATCCAGATTAAAACAAATAAAGGTTCCCGAGATTTGTTATTTGAAAAAGGCCAAACCGTTAAGTTACTGGTAAAGCTTTCGCATCCTGGCTATTTTTATCTCGTAGGTCACAGCCAGAATAGTCAAAAGTCACAGTCATATTTAGTGGATTTAAATGACAGTAGCGATAATCAGAAATTCATTCACTACCTCGGAGTTGAACAAATTAACCGTTGGGTTGATATCGGTCAGTTTGACGTGACAGCCCCCTATGGCAGTGAATCGATTCAAGCGTTCGGCACACTCGACTACCCAGACGACAAGCTGCCAACTACGCAATTTGATGGGACCTATTACCTCATTAACGGCTCGTTTTCGCAGGTTGCGAGGAAAACACGAGGTTTAGTTAGAAAATCAAGATCAAATAAACCTGAGCAACAAAAAATACTAGGCACGCAAATAAAAAGTGACAAGCCAGTAATTACCGACAATACTTCGACAATTCGCGATGTAAATCTAAAGGAGAGTGCAAAATTGACGAAAAACAGTCAATTTAATACCCACGTCTTTGAAAACGCGATAAATACGAATAAAGTAGCGGAAGCCGTACTAAAGTTTACGACCTATGGATCAATGCCATAGCGTTGTCATATTCAAATCATATTATTAAGTTTAATTTTTAAGAGGAAGTTTCATGGAACAAGTAGTTAATTGGTTTTCAAATAACTCAGATCAAATAGTTGAATCTGGTATTCAGCTAGCTTATGCCATAGCGATTTTTATCGTTGGTAAAATGATTGCTCGTGCAATTAGTGGTTTGCTAGAAAAAGCGTTAAAGAAAAAGAATGTAGATAAAGCTGTAAGTGGCTTTTTAGGTAGCTTGGTTTATGCACTCGTCTTAGTGGCGGTTGTGCTAATGGCGCTGTCGCAAATTGGTGTACAAACAACGTCCTTTATCGCTATCTTAGGTGCGGCTGGTTTAGCCATTGGTTTAGCGCTAAAAGACTCGTTGTCAAACTTCGCATCTGGTGTTCTTATCATCATTTTAAAACCATTTAAAGCGGGTGACTTTGTCGAAGCGGCTGGCGTAGCTGGTAGCATTGTAAAAATTGAAATATTTTCAACTATATTTAAAACCGGTGACAACAAAGTTGTTATCGTCCCTAACTCTACAATCACAGGCGGCGCAATTGTTAACTATTCACGTGAAGCTACCCGTCGTGTAGATATGGTAATTGGCGTAAGCTATGACGCTGATCTTAAAGTTACTAAAAAGCTTCTAACTGATATCGTAACAAGTCATGAGAAAGTATTAGCTGACCCAGCTCCAACAATTGCCGTCGCTGAACTTGCAGATTCTTCTGTTAACTTCGTTGTTAGGCCTTGGACAAATACAGCAGATTTTTGGACAGTAAAATTCGATCTTACTGAACAAATTAAAATCGCTCTAGATGAAGCTGAAATCGGCATCCCTTACCCACAAATGGATGTTCACGTTCATAAAAACGACTGATAACATACATTGTCTTGTATTCAGACCGTAAATAAAAACCAGATATAAAAACTTATATCTGGTTTTTTTATGTCTAAGCGTCATCCGAATATTCTAATTAAGGCTACAACCTAAGCTTGCTCTTGCTCTTGCTTTTTTATTAATGCCAACAACTCTGCCATTGGCATCGCTTTACCAAATAACCAGCCCTGGGCAAACTCCACACCTTCATCTAGTAATGCTGAACGTTGCATTTCATTTTCAACGCCCTCTGCGACGATTTTTAAGTTCAGCTGTTTTGCAATATCCACAATATGAGGTATTAATGTTGAACGGATTGAACCATCTTCCATCTCACTGATGAAACTGCGGTCTATTTTCAGTGTATCGCAGCTAATGTCTCGTAATTGCTTAAGGTTTGAATAGCCAGTACCAAAGTCATCTACGGCAATTAAAAAGCCTTTATCAGAAAGTTTTTTAAGCGCTTTAGCACTGCTTCGAGTCGACAGTTTTTCATCTTCTGTGATCTCAATAACGAGCTGCACCTTTGACTCTAACAATTCGGGTAATTTAAGGATTTCCAACACTTGTGAACTAGATATATCTTTAGCAAAAAAGTTGATGTTAAATTTAAACCCTTTCAATTCTGGGGCAATCAACTCTACATCTCTAAGCGTTTCCAAAATAACTTTTTCAGTAAATGACCAGGTAAGCTCCAATTTGTTAATTAGCGGTATAAATTCATCAGGATACACATGCCCCTGAATATCTTTATATCGAGCCAAAACTTCACACCCAACAATCTTGCCTGAGCGCAATTCAACTATTGGTTGGTAAAGGCAATAAAATGCATCATTGCCAAATCCACGCCTAATTCTTGATTTTATTGAGCGATATTTACGTAATTGTTTTCTAATTAACACGTAAAAAATTAACGATAAGCAAATAATAAGTAGGTAGGTTAAATTAAGACTTTGATGATAATGTTTATATAGCTGACCTTTGTCACTTAACAAGCCTATACAATAAGGTGCTTTTTTACTGCAACCAAAATTAGAATAGGTGGACAAATTATCAGGCTGAAATATGCCTTTTTCACCGACAATGTGAATGTTTTTTCCATTATCTTGATATACCAACTGCCAATGAAATTGGTTGTCCACTAAGCCATTTAGAGACTCATCTCTAATAACCGCGTTATAAGATTTTAAGCGGGCGATACTGGCTAAATACAGGTTATCAAATAGCGCAATATTATGGTTAACTGAAACTTCAAAACCGTTTAAACTCACATAGTCAGAATCAGCAGCATCTATCGGATTGTCTAAGACGCCTAAGCCTGTTGTGCAAACCAACTTGCCATTGCGTATAAATCCTATGTCATTTATAAAGTTAGATTTAAACAACTCTCGACGCATTTGAATTAGTAAATCTTTGCTGCAATCTTGTTCGGGTATGTTGTTTAACTGATGCAGAGTCTCGGCGACTTCTGAAATAATGATGTCTAACTTTTCAATACCCGATTGGGCTTCTCTTACTAACTTCCTTTTAATATCATTTTCAAAATATAAAGACGCAGAAAACCACATTAAAACGGCTAAAATAACAACCGAAACTAATGCAACAACTCGGTCAAAAGACGCTGTGGAAGAACTTGACATACAATCCTTTTGTAAATGGTTATTACCTTTGAGCAATTCTATTAATGTTACTTAAAGAAGCAAAGCATTAATAATGCATTGAACTTGGTTTGACCATAACATTACCTTTTTAAGTAATTAAGACTAACTGATTTTTAACGCTTTCTTAACACCTTAATGCACTTATAATTGAAAATTTTAGCAAACAATTGAAATTTAGGTTACAAATTATCCCCATAGATAAATTTATTTTACAGAGCTAAAATATAGCGACAAACAAATATTTAATAAGTTATAGTTTTTTAAATTGGCATATTAATCCCCAATTTGCTTGAATAAGAATTCAGAGCTTCAAGAGTGGTAATAATGACGCGGCTAAACAAAACGGACTTAATTTTCCTCGTGTGCACATTGATGTGCGCGGTTTTGCTGTCTTTCAAATCCTATGCAGTCACAAAAGTTACCATTGGAATTATTCCCGGCGCTATTGACGTAAATTCAAAATTATCAAACGACTATATGAATTTTATCCGGCAACTAGAAGATTCAATATTGGATTTTGTACCTATGGCTCGGGCAGACCGAATGTTTGAGCGTAAACTTGTAGATTGTATTTTTCCAGCCAGTACCGCCCAGATGCGTAACAAGGAAAGGTTCATCCAGAGTAAGCCACTTAAGACTATATACGCGTACATATTTGTTAAAAATAAAGCGTTACTAAACCAATCTTTAGCCGACAAAAATATTGCGTTAAAGCGCGGCCTAGGTTTTGGTAATATTCGTAACCGAATTTTTGCAAATTACGTTGAACTTAACACAGACGAACTTGTGCTGAAAATGCTTAAAAGAGAACGTGTAGATGCAATCGTGGCATACCTTCCTGACCTTATTGCAGCGCAGCACAAAATAGGGGAAAGACACCTTCCTTACTACAACAAAGAGCAGCCTATCTACGAAGCGGATGAAGCTATGGTATGTTATAAAAATGCGCAGAATGAAAAGTACATTGCCAACGCCAACAAGATAATTGACGCCTTAAAAATGCACGAGAAATAATACACATAACCAAAAACTTAACATTATAAAACCTCAAACATTTAACAGAATAAACTTTGTAACCCCGTCGAAGTGTTATGAAGTAAGGTTAAATGTTGATTTATTACTGCATATTACAGTTTTTTATTCTAAAATTTAGACACCCATTTAAATTAGTACCGACATTCGAGGCAGTAAACATTATGTTTGTTTTTCAACAAATATCGAATGCTATCCTAGTGCTACTTTTAATTCTCATTAGTTTTTCAGCAACTTCCGAAGAAACAATTCACCTCGACCGTTTTAATTCAGGCGCCATTGGCAAAAATGTCAGCTATTTCCAAGAAATAGACGGGCAACGGTTAACCCTTGAACAAGCGAAATTGCGTTTTACCCAAGGCAATGTAAAAAAAAGTACTGGGAGCTCCCTCACCTTTGGTCTAGGGGTACCAACAGTATGGTTGAAAACAAGGATATATCGCCCCGCTCATTTAGATTTAAATTACCGCCTGGCTATCGAAACACCTTGGTTGGACTACGTTGACACGTATATTGTCCACAACAGCAAAACCTTAAGTGCGGTTAGTGGGGGCGACGGCATTCCTTATGAAGAAAGACCGATGCAATATCGAGTATTTGCGTTTGAGACTGGATTTGAAGTTGGTTATTCTGAGATTTTTATCAGAGTTGAATCTAAAGGCCCTATGGTTATTCCAATCAGGCTTGATGAGGTTCAACAAGCGATTCAACGTGACATTAGTACGGCATATGAATATGGTCTAATTTATGGATTGATGTTTGCTCTCGCTGCATATAATTTCATTTTATTTATCAAAATTAGGCAAAATGAATTTGGGTTATATGCACTGTATCTAACTGGATTTGTCTTTAACAGCTTGTCCTATACAGGACAACTGCATACCATATTCACACCTAATTTGGGTCCGTTATATCAAGACTGGATGGATATCTCCTTGATGATTACTTACAGTGTATTTGGGTTGCACTTTGCGAGGACAACGTTAAAAACCAAAATGTATGCGCCAAAACTAAATAAATTTGTGGTTTGGGTAGCAAGCAGTATACCTATTGGAATGTTAATTGGGGCGTTGTTTAATAATCTCCAAATTTCGATGATACTGGCATTTGCACTTAATTCATCATTTGCCTTTTTATTTATTATTATGGGCTTTAAAGCAGTAAAAAATAACATAGCTTCGGCAAACTTGTTTTTCTTCGCATCTGTAACGGCTGCCTCATGCATTGGGATCAGCACTTCTGCTGTCGCTGGCATCTTGCCTTACAACGACTTTACTTTTAAAGCGATTGAAGTCGGTATGGCTTTAGAGGGTATATTATTGGCCATTTTACTTGCTGAACGATTTAGGACGGCACAGCGAGATAAAATTATCGCCGAAGAAAATGCTCGTACTGACGAACTAACCTCACTAAACAATCGTCGAGGATTCAGAGAGGCTATTGCACCACTTTGGCAACGATTGCGGCACGAGAAAAAAGACGTCACAGCTGTATTGCTCGACATTGATAAATTTAAGTCACTAAATGACAAATACGGACATGCAACTGGAGATTTGGTTTTGACTCACATAGCGAAGGTTCTAGATAGAACTGCCCGCCGTGGCGATATTTTGGCTCGTTGGGGGGGTGAAGAATTTATATTATTGCTGCCTGATACAAATCAAAAAGAAGGTATTCTACTGGCAGAAAAGCTTCGAGTCGCAGTGAGTTCTAGCGCCATTTATTATGGTGGCGAGACTTTATATATCACCGCAAGCATCGGCGTTGCTGGTACTCATGATTCTCATATTAATGGTAAAAATGTCAAAGCCGTAAGACTTGAAGATCTCATTCAGCTTGCCGATGACGCGCTTTATGGTGCTAAGCACGGTGGCCGAGATCAAGTCTTTGCCAATCAACTCGCACTCGTGAACCAATAAAGCTTTGACACAAAGAGCTTTAAAAACTCCTTAGTTAGTTTATTCGCGCGTGATTGCATCTTTTAGCAGGTGTTTAGCGCTTTTCGGTAAATTCACCGCACGTTGTCGCTCACAATACGTTTTATCGCTTTTGTTCCAGATGTCTAACGAATCTAACTATCTTTTTTATTTGAACCAGTTAACATTACTGCAATAGTAAAAAGACAATTGCTAAGTGTCCGAACGAGGAGTTTTTGTGTCTGAGTGGTTAACCGTTCTTCCCCCAATTATCGCCATAATAGTTGTATTGTGGCAAAAAGAAGTTGTTCTAGCGTTGCTATTGGCAATGTTTAGCTCAGAATTGCTGCTCATGTTTAAACAACAAGACGACCCCGCTATTAGTCATTTTTTATTGGCTGGTATCGACCGTGTTGTGGCGGTTTTTAGTTCTCCGGGAAATACCAGGATCTTAATATTTTCGATGTTAGTCGGCGCCTTACTCATATTTATGCGTAAATCTGGCGGTGTAACGGCAACGGTCAACTATTTAATTAAGAAAGGTTTAAGCGGTACACCTCGACGTGCTCGTTTCCTAGCCTTTTTCACCGGTGTGGCAATTTTCATCGAATCAAATTTAAGTGTTTTAATGGCAGGTATTATCTCCCGTGGTCTGTTTGATAAGTTCAAAATGAGCCGAGCGCGCTTGGCTTATATTATCGATAGCACCTCTGCACCAATATGTATCCTCATTTTACTTAACGGTTGGGGAGCCTACATATTAGGACTAATGGGAGCTTATGAATTAGAACAATCGACGGTGAGCATTTTATTGCAGACAATCCCTTTTAATTTATACCCAATTATCACATTGCTTATCGTGCTCTATACCATCATCGCCGATAAGACCCACGGGCCAATGAAAGTCGCGGAACAAAATACAAGCTTAAACGAACAAGAGTCGGAAATAACCAGTCCCTCTAGTCATCCAGCCTTTATGTTAATACCGTTAGCCGTTATGTCAGTGTCTATGGTCGGTTTTATGTTTTTAACAGGAAATGGTAATTTTACCGACGGTTCGGGTTCTAAGTCCGTATTATATGCGACATCTCTTGCCTGTTTAACAGCGTATTTTATGTTAATTGGCTCTAAAAAGTTTAATCATAAAGAGGCTACTACATTAGGCTTCCGAGGCATGTCAGACCTTCTTCCTTTAGTGACAATTGTATTATTTTCACTGGCACTTGGCGCTAGCCTTAAAGAATTAGGTACGGGTGCTTTTATTGCTAATTTGGTCGCAGATAACTTACCGCTATTTCTAGTCCCAGCCATGTTATTTATTGCCGGCGGTTTAATGTCATTTTCGACGGGTACATCCTGGGGAACGTTCGCAATATTAATCCCCATTGGAATGCCACTTGTAATCGAAATCGGTCTTCCTGCACCACTAATTCTAGCGGCTATTTTAGGTGGCGGCATATTTGGCGATCACTGCTCCCCTATTTCAGATACAACCGCTGTGAGCTCTGTGGCGTCTGGTTGTGACTTATTAGAGCACGTTAAAACACAACTCCCATATGCTCTATTTGGTGGTGCACTATCGATCATCGGTTATGTTGTGTTGGGATTAATGATGATTTAGCGACGCCATAACTACTTTGGGTGTTCAACAGCGTAATGCCAATAGATATAGAATATTTACTAAATAGGCCTCATTTCAATTGAGGCCTATTTTAAGTTTACTATTTGCTTAAACCTTAAAAAATATCTTCTTTTGGTAGAGCCATTTCATAACTAAAAAACTGCCAAGGCAAAATGCAATAGCAAACATCAACGAACCGAGATAATTCCCAAATAAGGGTTGGAATAGTTTTTGAAAAAGCCAGCCGTGCAATGTCGTGTCTGCAACAGGAATCATTATAAGTAACCGCGCGACTATCGCTGAGAACATATAAAATGCAATGGCGTTGGCACCAAATATAACAAATGGCGCTGTCCAATATTTGAATTTTTTAATATCGACGATGTATGTCAACACGCCTAAACAAACTAGGCCCCATCCCGTGCTCATCACCACATAACTTGAAGTCCAAATTGACTTATTAATTGGCAAATAAATAGACCAAATTTTTGCCACGAATAAACATACCCCTCCGGCAATCAACATTAATTTTACTTTCTTAATTAAAGGGATATGTTTTTTTAACAATAATTCACCAGTGAATACCCCGGCTAATGCTCCGGCAATTGCAGGAAACGTGCTTAAAACACCTTCGGGATCAAACGCAAACGGCGTTGCAGAAGAAAAATAGAGATTTTTAGAAGCAAATAAAGTGTCATCCAACCACGCACTTATATTATTACCAAATTCCAATTTCCCCACAAAAAGGCCGGTATGTTCGTTACCGTATGGCACCCACATCAATATCGCCCAATATCCTAATAATAACGTTGCCATAACCAACGCTCTGCCGACTTGTTTAAACCAGAGTACAATGCAAACTGTTGCAAAAAATATTAGGCCTAGGCGCTGTAGAACGCCCATAATACGAATAGACATAACTTGCTGTTCGAGCCAATCAAATTTTGGATTTGTAAAATCATAATAAAAAACGGCTAAAAACAACCCAAGCGCAAATAATTTAGCTCCCCGGACAAATGCTGTTTTAATCAACTTGGTATTTATTTCAGGGGTTTTGGGTTTTCTATCCATAACGATGGCCATAGATATGCCAATGATAAACACAAAAAAAGGAAATATAAGATCTGTCGGGGTCCAACCATGCCACTTCGCGTGGGCCATAGGGGCATATGTATAGGACCAACTACCGGGATTATTGACGAGCACCATCGCCGTTATCGTAACGCCACGAAAAACATCAAGAGACAATAATCTTTGCGGTGGTAGAGTGGCTAATATCTGGGCTGAAAATCGATTAAACCAACCTTTCATCAACCAAATCTCCTACTTTCGATAACTACATATTTTTCAATTTTGAAATGCACTTGTACAACAACGCGCCCAGACTTATGAAGGCAGGTTGACTCTTAAAACCGCTTTGAGCTGTTCTAGGAAAAATGGTTTTGCAAGATACGACTTTATCCCTAATTCTCTTGCAATTAACCTATCTTCTTGCGTAACGCTGGCACTGAGGATAATGATTGAAATACCATCCCAATTTGGATTATTTCTAATAGCTTTAGACGTCATAAAACCATCGAGAACCGGCATTTGTAAATCCATCAAAATGATATCCGGCGTGTTTGATTGCAAATAATCTAAGCATTCTTGCCCGTTATTACTCACTGAAGGTACCGCACCAAGCGACTCCAATTGCTTTTTAACAACTTCTTGATTAACTAAATTATCTTCAACAATAAGGACATTTAAGCCAACAAAACTCTCTTCATTAACCTCTTCTTTATCGTCTAAGGTGGCTTTTAGAATCTGTGGCTCACTTTTACTAAACATTAACATTGCTCTAAACTCACTGCCCGCACCTACTTTACTTGATACTTGAATATCACCGTACATTAAGTGCGTTAGTTCGTTGACTATCGATAGTCCTAGCCCTGTTCCACCAAACCGCCGAGTTGTAGTGCTTTCCGCCTGCTGAAACGGTTTAAAAATAATCTTTTGCTTATCTTCTTCAATTCCCAAACCTGAATCACTAACGACGACTTGAAGCTGGTAACTATCAACTGTTTTACTAAAAACTGTGGCGGACAATTTAACAAACCCATTATCTGTAAACTTAATGGCGTTACTTAGTAAATTAATTGCGATTTGTTTAAAACGATAATTATCACCTTTGACCCAAATATCACCAAGGTCATCAATATCAACTATAAAATCTAAACCTTTGCCAAGGGCAATTTCTCTCAGCATGTCTGCGACATGATTCAAACTTTCAGTTGGTTGAAACGACGAATTTTCGAGCTCAAACTCATTTGTTTGGATCTTAGAAATATCTAACACATCATTGACGATATTTAGCATGGTTTGTGAACTGGCTTCAATTTTCCCTAGGTATTTGCTTGCTTCAACATCTTTGGTTTGTCGTTTTGCAATTTCAGTAAACCCAATAATAGCATTTAGTGGTGTACGATATTCATGGCTCATATTGGCTAAAAACATGGTTTTGGCCCTATTCGCTAATTCCAGTTTTTTATTACTTTCAGTTAAGTCTTGAGTCTTTTTCAAAACTTGCATTTCTAAATTGGCACTAAAACTTGTGATGGAATATAAAAAGATAATGCTGACAACCCCAAACAAGGTGCCACCAACGACAACCAACCAACTTGCCCAATCGACTAAATGACTTTCAAACTCTTTTAAACTGGTAAATCGCAATGTCCCTTGTTTATCAAATACATCGACTAAGACTTGATGGGAAAACAATCCATTACTGTTAAACCCCTTTGATTGAAACGTATTGCCCGCGCCATACGTAAACTCAAACGCAAACTCGTCTTGATCGGCGGCAGGTAGATTTTGGAGCAAAACGTCGAGTTCGAACACAGCCTCTACCGAACCAAGAAGTTGCTCCAAATGAGGACGAGTAGGATCGAGCGCACCTGACTTATATACCGGATAGTAGACAATCACTCCAGTGAACTTATCTTGCTGTTGCACAAGCGGTAGAGTTGCGGTAACAGTAAACTTATCATTCTCCATTGCTTCGCGAAGCTCATTTTTTACCGACGGATGACTATTTAAGTCCAACCCCAACGCGGCTCTGTTGGACTTTAACGGTTCGGAGTATAAAATTGGAAAATATACGGCGGCTTGAGGGGATGTTTTAAACCCTTTAGCAGCAAGATACTTAATCTCAAAATCGTCGAACCCTTCACTTTTAGCCTTTTGTTCAAACGCAGCTCTATTGCCTCGGGTTACTTTTGGGATCCACGCAACAGCACGTAAATTAATATTTTTATCCGCTATTTTTTGACTAAAGTTTTCGAAATCATTACGCGAGACAAAGTCACTTGATTGAAACAAGCCACTTAATGCTAAAAGTTGATGTTTAATTGATTCCTGAGCATTTTCAAATTGCTTAATAAATGCTGTTGTTTTTTGTTCAAATGTTAATTGATTTTGCGCTTGATATTTATCACTTGAGAATGCAAACAGCAGACTAATAAAACAAAAAACAATGACGTTAGAGAATACTATTTTTAAAGGTTGTGCAGGGGTTTCAACAATGGCGTTGGGTTTAATAAATAGAACTAAAGGTGCAAAAAAAAGTACGCCTGTAAAGTCACCGACCCACCAAATAGCCCACGTGAAAATGGCTTCTTGGTAATTCAAATCATTTACAACATAAAGAATTGACGCGCCTAAGGCACTTGCAACTAAACAGGATAGCGGTCCAATTATGAGCAAAAATTTAACGAGTTTAGAAAGCTTAGAGGTCTCCACTGGTAGCTTTATATATTTGAATATTATGCGTTTTGTAATAATCAGTTGTAATAAACTGCACACACATAAGGTCACTGGCAGAGCCCATGTTTCCAAATCAAACGCCATACCTGAGTGATAGACAGCGAGAAGGTAACCAAAGAACACACCAACAAGAGCAGGACGCCCAAATAATAAATAAATACCTAACGAAATGCCGGCTGCTGGCCAGATAGAACTTGCAAAGCCAAAGGGAATAGCAAACATTAACCCAATTTTCGAGAAAATAAATTCTGCAATAAATGCAAATAATACAATTGATATGTTTTTCAAAATATTCCTTTAACCAACGGAAGCGCCTACAGGTTTACTATAGGCGCTCAATCTCGTTTCAAAAGATAGAAAGTAGGGTTTAAATTTACTAGTGTGAACATTACGTCGTATATTCAACTAATCTGTAAAAGGTTGGACATACATTTCGCCAACTTCAAGTTTATAAACAGCAACCAATGTCCCTGAGCCTATATGCTCATTCGCTTTAAGCTTCCAATCAATGCCTGAATAATGATAGTTGACTACTAGATTTGGTCCAACATCGTCTTCAAGAATGAAGGTCATGTCAGTCAAGTCTGAATGTACTGTTGCCGGAGCAGCACTTGAATTACTTTGTAATAATTTTAATGGCTTATAAAGCAACAACGTACAAACGATAGAAAATAACGCTATAGACAAACTTATGGCGAGCATACCTTCACCGATTAGGCCAAAGAACACTAACATACCAGTCAATATAGTGGCTAAACCCAAAATAGTCAGGAAAAATGTAGCAAATCCCATAGCGAGAATATCGATGGCCGCGAGTATAAGACCCGCCGCTAACAATACTTGATAAGTTTCACTAAATAGCGTCATTGGCTTTCCACCTTACTTTTTTGAGTTTAGTGTGTTAATTATGGTCATCGCTTGCGCCACAATGCTTGACGCGTCTGTGCTACTGTCAGGTAATAAAACCACAGATGATTCTTTAGCAATTGCTTGTTTAGCCGCAATTGCTTTTGTAGCTAAATCTAGTTGAACCGCACTTTGACCCTGTTCTGTTTTCGCGATATTACCAACCGTTTCAAGCGCCTCAGCCTGAGCTTTGGCAACTTGCATAATAGCGAGTGCTTCACCTTCAGCACGTAATATTTGCTCAGCTTTCTCACCTTCAGCCGCCAATACTTGGGCCTGCTTTTGTCCTTCTGCTACATTGATCGCCGCTTGTCTATCACCTTCCGATTCTAAAACCTGCGCGCGTTTTTCTCGTTCAGCTTTCATTTGTCGTTCCATCGCTTCCATAACAGAAGAAGGTGGGACAATGTCTTTTATTTCATATCTTAAAACCTGAACACCCCATGGCGCCGCGGCATCATTAATAGCAGACACGATATTACTATTTAAACTATCACGTTCTTCAAACGTTTTATCCAATTCCATTTTACCGATTTCGCTTCGCATCGTTGTTTGTGACAACTGAATAACAGCAAAGATATAATTGTCGACACCATACGATGCTTTGTATGGGTCAAGTACACGGAAATATAATACGCCATCAACGGTCAATGATATATTGTCCCGGGTAATTGCGGACTGACTTGGCACGTCTACAGCTTGTTCTTTTAACGATCTGTCGTAAGCAACTTTATCAATAAATGGCACGATAAAGTTAAGACCCGCTTCTATCGACTTATTAAATTTACCAAAACGTTCGATTAAAAAAGCTCTATTTTGCGGTACAAATTTAATTGACGACTTTAGTAATACAACTATCAATACCAATAACGCAAATTGAAACGTTAAAACATGTTCAAAAATACTTTCCATTATCATTTCCTAGTTTCCTAAATTAATTTACTTGCTAAAATCAATAAAAAATAAGGCGCCACAACCAGCTTGAATTTAGATAATCTTCACACCCTTTCAATTGCTGTCCATAGGTTTTAGCTCGACTATCAACTTTATTTGCAACACGAACTAGCCATTGTTTCTTACGGTAAGTTTTACGCTTATAACCACCCCACCCCTCATGGTAGTTTAAATACTGATTTTTAGCGTCCCATTTCGATACTTTATTGATTTTATTTGTTTTATTTGTAAACCACCCCATAAAATCAATAGCGTCATCGTAATCGTCCCTGTCGGCCCAACTATTTCCAGTCTCTTTTATATATTCATCCCATGTACCAGTTTTAGCCTGAGAATAACCATACGCACTGCTCGCCCGCCCAATAGGAATAAATCCGAGAAAATACTCCATTGGAGGCGCAGCATCGGCTCTAAAGGAGCTCTCTTGATACATCATAGACATGATGACATTCACCGGGGTTCCCCACTTGTCCTGCATATCACTAGCTGCATCCCACCAATCCGGTCGTTCTTCAAAAATTTCGCAAATGTTATTTACATTTTTTGGCGGGGGGGTCGTGCAACCGTAAAGAAGCAAGCTAAAAAAAATTGTGGCTATAATTTTTGTGAACATAATGAAGTCTCCCTATATAACGTTTATGAATTTTCTCTCATAAACTTTCATTACCTTTAACCTTAGTTTAACTATTTTAAACCTATTGGCACTTAATAATCCGCTTTTTATTTTTTACCGACTCGTAACGCTCAGACCTATTACTTTAAATTCAACATTGTCGTTATTTACGATTCTATCGCTTTAACGTCGTGCTTAAGCTTTTTTATGCCCAGGGGTTCGAACTTACTGCGACACATAAGTCAAATCTGTCGTTTTGCCTTTAATTTAAATATTAACGATTGATCTTTTACATCAGAAACAAGACGAAATCTCACCTAATTAAACTAGTTTGCAAATTATTTGAACTTTTTAAAATTAGCCTGTCTAACCTTATAGTTTCAAGTTTTTATTCCCTGAAAGTTGTTGTTTTATTTACGAGCATTTATTAGTGCTCGTTTTTTTTGCTTAATATTCGCGTTTATTAGTAAATAGTAAGTCGTTGAGAAAATAATTTCGATTTTTTTGAACTAAATTCACATAGCGTGTCTAACTGTACAGTTGTTAAGTTTTATTCCCTGAAAGTTGTTGTTTTATTCACGAGCATTTTTTAATGCTCGTTTTTTTTGCCTAAAATTTAAATTTCTTAAAAACCTCAACCCCATTTCTTAACGCCCCAATTAAAAACTCTATATTTAATTCGAATTTTATTGAACTAAATGCAATGAGTGTGTCTAACTGTATAGTTATTAAGTTTTATTCCCTGAAAGTTGTTGTTTTATTCGCGAGCATTTTTTAATGCTCGCTTTTTTTGCCTAACATTTAAGGTCGGAATAAGCAGCGAAAATACGGCTCCTGACCGCCTAAAAATAAAGTTTTAAATTTAATTCTCGTTTTATTGAACTAATTCCAATTGCTGTGTCTAACTGTATAGTTGTTAAGTTTTATTCCCTGAAAGTTGTTGTTTTATTCGCGAGCATTTTTTAATGCTCGCTTTTTTTTGCCTAACATTTGAGGTCGGAATAAGCAGCGAAAATACAGCTCCTGACCGCCTAAAAATAAAGCTTTAAATTTATTTCTCGTTTTATTGAACTAAATCCAATTGCTGTGTCTAACTGTATAGTTGTTAAGTTTTATTCCCTGAAAGTTGTTGTTTTATTCGCGAGCATTTTTT